>NZ_CP040244.1:3423198-3724848 GCF_005517195.1 Streptomyces vilmorinianum
GCGGCGGTGGCGGGTGTTGGAGCGGGACATCTTCCGCTTGGGTACGGCCATGGGAAACGGACCTCCATCGTCGGGACGTGGCGATCACGCTACCTGAAAATGGTTCCCATTAACAAAAACGGGCCCGAGCTCCGAGCTCCGGGGCTCCCGGCTCCGCGCTCCCCGCCTACCCCTCCAGCTCGGCGAGCGCGTGCGTCAGCCACTCCACCCAGAAGCGCTCCAGGTCGATCCCGCCCCGCAGGACGAGATGGCGCAGCCGGTCCGGCTCGCTCTCCCGGCGCGCGGGCGGGAAGTCCCGTACCTCGATCTCCAGATACTCGTCCAACTGCCGCTGGTGCAGGTCGAGATGGCGGCGCAGCTCCTCGCGCATGCCGGGCGCCCCGACGACGGCCGCCGCCCGCATCCGCAGCAGCAGGGCGGCGCGCATCGGCTTGGGGTCCTCGTTCCTCGCCACCCACTCGGTCAGCTCGGCGCGGCCCGCGGGCAGGACCTCGTACTCCTTCTTCTGCCCACGGGCCGGTGCCTGGGTGGGCAGGGCACGGATGTGCCCCGCCTGTTCCAGCTTGCCCAGCTCGCGATAGATCTGCTGGTGCGTGGCCGACCAGAAATAGCCGATCGACTTGTCGAAACGGCGCGTCAGCTCGAGGCCGGAGGACGGCTTCTCGAGCAGCGCGGTCAGGATCGCGTGCGGGAGGGACATGCACGCATCCTAGATTCGGCGGTACCACTCACAGAGCGGCCGCCAGGCGCGTGCCCTGGTCGATGGCGCGCTTGGCGTCCAGCTCCGCGGCCACGTCGGCGCCGCCGATGAGATGCGCGGTGCGGCCCGCGGCGATCAGCTCCTCGTACAGACCACGGCGCGGCTCCTGGCCGGTGCACAGCACGATCGTGTCGACGGGGACGGTCTGCGGCTCGCCGTCGACGCTGATGTGCAGACCCTCGTCGTCGATCCGCTCGTACGAGGCGCCCGCGACCATGGTGACGCCGCGGTGCTTCATCTCGGCGCGGTGGATCCACCCCGTCGTCTTGCCGAGGCCGGCGCCGACCTTGGTGGTCTTGCGCTGGAGCAGGTGGACCTGGCGCGGGGGCCGGGGCCGCTCGGGGGCGCGCAGTCCGCCGCGCGTCGCGTACGAGGTGTCGACGCCCCACTGGCGGAAGTACGTCTCGGGGTCCTGGCTCGCGCCCTCGCCGCCGTCGGTGAGGAACTCGGCGACGTCGAAGCCGATGCCGCCCGCGCCGATGATCGCGACCCGCTCGCCGACCGGCGCCCCGTCGCGCAGGACGTCGAGGTAGCTGACCACGCTCGGGTGGTCGATGCCCTCGATCTCCGGCGTGCGCGGGGTGACGCCGGTGGTGACGACCACCTCGTCGTACGCGGCGAGGAGCTCGGCGGTGGCGGTGGTGTTCAGCCGGACCTCGACGCCCCGGGCGTCGAGCTGGGTGCGGAAGTAGCGCAGCGTCTCGTTGAACTCCTCCTTGCCCGGCACCCGCTTCGCGATGTTCAGCTGGCCGCCGATCTCGCCCGCGGAGTCGAACAGCGTGACCGCGTGCCCGCGTTCGGCGGCGGAGACGGAGAAGGCGAGACCGGCCGGGCCCGCGCCGACGACGGCGATCCGCTTGGCGAGGCGGGTGGGGGAGAGGACCAGCTCGGTCTCGTGACAGGCGCGCGGGTTCACCAGGCAGGAGGTGATCTTCAGGCTGAAGGTGTGGTCGAGGCAGGCCTGGTTGCAGCCGATGCAGGTGTTGATGGTGTCGGCGCGGTCCGCGGCGGCCTTGGCCACGAAGTCGGGGTCGGCCAGGAAGGGGCGGGCCATGGAGACGATGTCGGCGCGGCCCTCGGCGAGGATCTGCTCGGCGACCTCGGGGGTGTTGATGCGGTTGCTGGTGACGAGGGGGACGCTCACCGCGCCCATCAGCTTCTTGGTGACCCAGGTGTAGGCGCCGCGCGGGACGGAGGTCGCGATGGTGGGAATACGGGCCTCGTGCCAGCCGATGCCGGTGTTGATGATGGTGGCGCCGGCGGCCTCGATCTCCTTGGCGAGGGAGACGACCTCCTCCAGCGTCGAACCTCCCGGGACCAGGTCCAGCATCGAGAGGCGGTAGATGACGATGAAGTCCTCGCCGACCCGCTCGCGGATACGGCGGACGATCTCCAGCGGGAAGCGGACCCGGTTCTCGTAGCTGCCGCCCCAGCGGTCGGTGCGGTGGTTGGTGGCGGCCGCGATGAACTCGTTGATCAGGTAGCCCTCGGAACCCATGACCTCGACGCCGTCGTAGCCGGCGGCCTTGGCGAGCTCGGCGCAGCGGGCGTAGTCCTCGACGGTCTGCTCGACCTCGGCGTCGCTGAGCTCGTTCGGTACGAAGGGGCTGATCGGCGCCTGGATCGCGCTGGGCGCGACGAGCGCGGGGTGGTAGGCGTACCGGCCGAAGTGCAGGATCTGCATCGCGATCCGGCCACCCGCCTCGTGCACGGCGCCGGTGATGAGCCGGTGCTCCGCCGCCTCCTCCTCGGTGGTGAGCTTGGCGCCGCCGTCCCAGGGCCGGCCGGCCTCGTTGGGGGCGATGCCGCCGGTCACGATGAGGCCGACGCCGCCGCGGGCGCGCTCGGCGTAGAAGGCGGCCATGCGCTCGAAGCCGTTCTCGGTCTCTTCGAGGCCGACGTGCATGGAGCCCATGAGCACCCGGTTGGGCAGGGTGGTGAACCCGAGGTCGAGCGGGCTCAGCAGGTGCGGGTACGGGGTCATGGGGGCGCCTCCTCGCGCAGTGTCGTCACCGACTGTTGTAGACGACCCGAGGGGCGTTGTGCAACAAGTTGCATAACGTGGGGAGCGTGATGTGCGCGACGTTGCGCCCATGACGCGGCCCCCGGGCGGGGTCCGCCCGGGGGCCGGGGTGCGGCGATCCGGTGATCGGAAAGGCTCCCCCTAGCGCGGGGGGACCGGGCGGTCGTACACGTTGTCCGGCGTCACGATCTGCGTGATCGCCCGGGCGACCAGCGAGCTCGGCTCCTGGCCCTGCGAGGTGATGTCCGTGTTCAGCATGAGCACCAGCGTCGCCTTCTGCGAGGGCAGATGGACGGTCACGGTCTCGTATCCCGGGATCGAGCCGTTGTGCCCGATCCAGCCGCCGCTCTCGAAGATGCCGAGTCCGTAGCTCGTGCCGGGGACCCCGGTCGGCAGCATCCTGAGCCGCTCGGCCTGGGTCTGCGGGCTGAGCAGCGTGCCGGTGGCGACGATCTTCGCCCAGCGACGCAGGTCGTGCAGGTCCGAGATCATCGCCCCCGCCGCCCAGGCCCAACTGGGGTTCCAGTCCGTGGAGTCGGTGACCTCGCCGCTCAGCGTCTGGTTGGTGTAGCCGCGTGGGTGCGGTTCGGGGAACTCCGCGCCCTGCGGGAACAGCGTGTGGCGCAGGCGGGCCGGGCGGAGCACCCTCTTGTCGATGACGTCGACGAGGCGCTGACCGCTGACCTTCTCGACCACGAGGCCGAGGAGGACGAGGTTGGTGTTGGAGTACTGGAACTGCTTGCCCGGGTCGAAGGTGTTCTTGTGCTTGAAGCCGTACGCGAGCACCTCCCGCGGGGTGAACGAGCGGCTCGGGTCGCTGAGCAGGTCGTGCTGGAAGTCGGCGTCGTCGGTGTACGGGAACAGGCCGCTGCGCATCTCGGCCAGCTGGCGCAGTGTGATCCGGGCGCCGTCGGGCACGCCGTCGACGTAGGCGGAGATCGGGTCGTCCAGCCGGACCTTGCCGTCGTCGACGAGCTTCAGCAGGGCGGTGACCGTGAAGGTCTTGGTCTCGCTGCCGATACGTACGAAGACGTCCTCGGTCATCGGCTTGCGGGTGACGGTGTCGGCGACACCGGTCGCGCGGACGTAGCTCCCCTTGCCCGGCATCCACAGCCCGACGACGACGCCGGGGATCCCGGCCTGCTCGCGGACGTCCTCGACGGCCTTGTCCAGCCGGGCGGTCAGCTCGGGCCCGAGACCCTCGGGCGGGCACTCGTCGTTGTCGTACCGGTCGAAGGCGGCGGCGTGGACGGCGGTGGCGGGAGCCGCCGCCATCGGTGCCAGCACGGACGCCACGAGCAGCGCTGCGGCGAACAGACGGCGGGCGGGGGTACGTCGCATCTCGGGGCGCCTCTTCCAGATCGGTGTCTGAGAGGGCCAGGTCACCACCCGACCCCTGGACGAGGGTCCCCGTCCGGTCCGCGTTCCGCCGAGTCCACTCGTTCGGAGCCACGCGAGCCACGCGAGCCACGCGAGCCACCGGGGCGGCCGCGTGCCCGTGATGACGGACACGACAGCCGCAAGCCGCAAGCCGCAAGCCACCAGCCGCCAACCGCCAGGCGCTAGGCGCTCCGGGGCGTAGCGGCCCAGCGGTCCAGGTCCTCCGCCGTGCGCGGGCCCTCCGCGTCCGCGTCGAGCAGGCCGTGCGCGCGCAGCAGACGCGTCACCGCCATGCCCCACGGGCGGCGCAGCCGCGCCGCGTCGAGCAGGGCGTCGTCGGCGAGCAGTTCCTCGATCGGTCCCGTCCGCAGCCCCTCCGGCGAGAGCACGGCGGCCTCGTCCGCCCAGCGCAGCGCCAGGTCGACGTCGTGCGTCGCCATCACCACCGTCGTGCCCGACTCCCGCAGCCGGCCGAGCACGTCGAGGAGCCGCTCCTGGCCGTGCGGATCGAGCCCGGCCGTCGGCTCGTCCATGATCAGGACCCGCGGACGCATCGCCACCGCCCCCGCGATCGCCGCCCGCTTGCGCTGTCCGTACGACAGGAGATGGGTCGGCCGGTCCTCCAGGGCCACGATGTCCAGCGCCTCCAGCGCCTCGCGCACCCGGAGCCGTACCTCCTCCTCCGGCAGCCCCAGGTTCATCGGCCCGAACGACACGTCCTGGCCCACGGAGGCGGCGAAGAGCTGATCGTCCGGGTCCTGGACGACCAGCTGCACGGTCGTCCGCAGCCGGGTCAGGCCCTTCCGGTCGTACGACACGTCCTCACCGTCCAGGCGCAGTGCGCCACTGCCGCAGCGCAGACCCCCGCTCAGCAGCCGCAGCAGCGTCGTCTTGCCGCTGCCGTTGCGCCCGAGCAGAGCCATCGCCCGGCCCTCAGGCACGCCGAAGTCGATGCCGTCGAGGACGGCGGGCCCGTCCTCGTAGGCGAACCCGGCTTTCACCAGTTCCACGACAGGCGGCGGAACACTCACGGCAGGGACCTTTCCAGTACGAGGGTGAAGGCGACGAGACCGGCGAGGAGGCCGGCCGTGGAGGCGAGGAACCGGCCCGACACCGGGGCCTGGGGCACCAGGACCCGCAGGGTCCCGTCATACCCCCGCCCGGCGAGCCCGGTCTGCAGGCGCTGCGCCCGGTCGAAAGCGCGCACGAACGCCGTCGCGCCGAGCCCGGCGAGCGAGCGCCAGGTCGCCGCCCGGGTGGTCAGTCCGAGCCGGGCCGCCTGCGCCTGTCGGATTTTGGATATCGCATCCAACAGAAGGAAGCTGATCCGGTACATCACCAGCGCCACATCCACCACGGGCGCCGGCACCCCCGCCCGTACCAGACAGGGCAGCACATCCGAGACGGGTGTGGTGAACGCGAACAGCAGCACGCCGAGGGACGCGGCCGAGGTCCGCAGCAGCAGCTCACCCGCGTGGACCGGGCCGTCGGGCGCGAGGGCGACGAGCCCCCGTGGACCGCCCACCTCGAACAGCAGCGGGATCGCGCCCGTCACACAGAAACCCAGCGGGATGCGGAACGCACGCCAGAGCTGACGCCCCGGCACACCGGCCGGACCCAGCAGCACGGCGAGGGTGGCCGCGGCGACCAGGACGGCACCCGGCCACGGCGGCAGACAGACCGCGCACAGGGTCAGACCGAAGCCGAGCACGGCCTTCTCGCAAGGGTGACGGCGGCGCCAGCGACTGCTGTGCGCCGCCGCGTCGATCGGCAGCACCGGCGGTTACTCGTCGCCCGCGGTCACGACGGGCGCCTTCGCCCCCGCCTCGGCCGCGGTTGTCGCCGCCGCACGGGCCTCGCCCTGCCTGCGACCGCGCCGCAGACCGAAGTAGTACGCGAGGACACCGGCGCCGATGGCCGCCTGCAGGGAGAACAGCGCCGACTCGATCTCACCGGACGGCGGCTCGTACAGCGGGCTGAACCACGGCTCGTAGTCGGGGTCGATCTCGGTGATCGCCGCCTCGGCCTGCCCGTCCGCGCCGGTGAACGGCTCCTCCTTGTCGTCACCGAGGCCCAGCGCGAGCGGCAGCACCGCCAGCGCCACCACCACGAGCAGCAGCAGCGCGTTGATCTTCGCGTTCCGGCTCATCGGGCGCTCGCCTCCGTCGTGTCGGTCTTCCTGCCCTTCCCGGCCGGGAGCAGGACCCCGAGCCGGGTCAGGTCGCTCTTGCTGGACTGCCTCAGCAGACGCATCACGAGCACCGTCAGCAGACCCTCGCTGACGGCGAGCGGCAGCTGCGTGACGGCGAAGATCCCGCCGAACTTGGCGAGCGCGCCCAGCACGCCACTGCCCGGGTCCGGGAACGCCAGCGCGAGCTGCACGCTGGTGACGCAGTACGTGGAGAGGTCGGCGACGAACGCACCGAAGAACACGCTCACCATGAGCGGCACGTCGAAGCGGCGCAGCAGCCAGTACATACCGAAGCCGGCCCACGGCCCGACGATCGCCATCGAGAAGACGTTGGCGCCGAGGGTGGTGAGCCCGCCGTGGGCGAGCAGCAGCGCCTGGAAGAGCAGCGTGATGGTGCCAAGGACCGCCATCACCGGCGGCCGGAACAGGATCGCGCCCAGACCCGTACCGGTGGGATGCGAGCAACTGCCCGTCACCGAAGGGATCTTGAGGGCGGACAGGACGAACGTGAACGCGCCGGAGGCGCCGAGCAGCAGCGTGGACTCCGGGTTGGCCCTCACCTCACGGGTCAGCGCGCGGACACCGTGGACGACGAAGGGAGCGGACGCGACTCCCCAGGCGGCCGCGTGCACAGGGGGCAGATACCCCTCGGCTATATGCATGGTGGGAAGACCCTCTCCAGCACCTCGTGGATGGACAACGCGCCTTGGCCGGTCTCCTGGCTGACGGGTCATGCCGCCGCGGCTCCGCCTTCCCACACCGCCGCGGTCTCCCGCGGCGGTCCAGTGGCTGCCCCGAAGGGCCGGAGCCGGACTTCCCGATCACAGTGGCGAGGGCCGCACCGGTATCGCACCGGCTTCCCGTACACCAAGGCCCTGCGACATTAGTGGGTTGACCAGGCACATCACAACACGGGTGCCCTCGGGCACGGGCTGTGACGGGCGCCTGAGGGGCTCCTCCCTCACACCTTGCGGTACGCGTACGCCTCCGAGGCGGCCGCCACGACCGCGTCCAGGTCCCCGCCGGCGCTCGCCGTGACGAGCGCAGCGACGGCTCCCTCGACGAACGGGGCGTCCACGAGCCGCGACCCCTCGGGCAGTTCGTCCTCCTCGGCCAGGAGCGCCTTGACGGTCAGGACGGCGCTGCCCAGATCGACGAGCAGGGCCACACCGGCACCCCCGTCGACCGACTTCGCCGCCTCGGCGATCAGCTCCGAGCTGGTGCCGAGACCCCCGTCGGGGGTGCCTCCGGCGGCGGCGACCGGTGCGGTCGCCCCGCCGCCCGCGAGCCCCCGGGCGAGGGAGGCGACGGCGTCGGCCACGGCCGCGCTGTGCGAGACCAGAACGATGCCCACCTGTCCGCTCACGCGTCCGCCACCTCCGCGAGAGCGCCGATCAGCAGCGCCGACGAGGTGGCCCCTGGGTCCTGGTGGCCGATGGAACGCTCACCGAGATAGCTCGCCCGGCCCTTGCGCGCCTGGAGAGGTACCGTCGCGAGGGCGCCCCGATCGGCCGCGTCCCGGGCCGCCGCGAAGGACTCGCCCAGCGCCTCGGCCGCCGGAACGAGCGCGTCCAGCATGGTCTTGTCCCCGACCTGGGCCCCGCCGAGCTGGGCGACCGCGGCGACCCCCGCGGTGAGCGCCGCCGCCAACTCCGGCAGCGTCACCGCCGGGGCCTCGCCGAGGCTCTTCCCGGTGCGGCGCAGCAGCGTTCCGTACAGCGGCCCGGACGCACCGCCGACGGTCGAGATCAACTGCCGCCCCGCGACGACGAGTACGGCCCCCGGTGTCTCCGGCGGCTCCTTGCCCAGTACGTCCGTGACGGCGGCGAAGCCCCGCTTCAGGTTGGCGCCGTGGTCGGCGTCGCCGATCGCCGCGTCGAGCTCCGTGAGACGGTCGGCCTCACGGTCGACGACGGCGGCGGCGCGGGTCAGCCAGCGGTGGAAGAACGCGGCGTCGAACTCGGTCACTTCGGACACTCCTCTCACCGGCCCCAGCGCAGGGCGGGCGTCTGAACCGGCGCGTCCCACAGCCGCAGAATCTCCTCGTCGGCCTCGCAGAGCGTCACCGAGCAGCCGGCCATGTCGAGCGAGGTCACGTAGTTGCCCACCAGGGTCCGGGCGACCGGCACCCCACGCTCCGTCAGGACCCGCTGGACCTCGGCGTTGAACCCGTACAGTTCGAGCAGCGGCGTGGCCCCCATGCCGTTGACGAGCGCGAGGACCGGCCCGGACGGCCGCAGGTCGTCCAGTACGGCGTCGACGGCGAAGTCCGCGATCTCGCGCGAGGTCATCATCGGCCGCCGCTCCCGCCCGGGCTCGCCGTGGATCCCGATGCCCAGCTCCAGCTCACCCGCGGGCAGGTCGAAGGTGGGACTTCCCTTCGCAGGCGTGGTGCAGGCGCTGAGCGCCACACCGAAACTCCGCGACCGCTCGTTCACCCGCCGCGCGATCGCCTCCACCCGCTCCAAGGGCGCGCCCTCCTCGGCCGCGGCCCCGGCGACCTTCTCCACGAACAGCGTGCCCCCGGTCCCGCGCCGCCCGGCCGTGTAGAGGCTGTCCGTCACCGCCACGTCATCGTCGACGAGCACCTTGGCGATCTGGATGCCCTCGTCCTCGGCGAGCTCGGCGGCCATCTCGAAGTTGAGGACGTCACCGGTGTAGTTCTTGACGACGAACAACACCCCGGCCCCGCTGTCCACGGCGGCCGCGGCCCGCACCATCTGATCGGGCACGGGCGAGGTGAACACCTCCCCGGGACACGCCGCCGCCAGCATCCCGGGCCCCACGAACCCTCCGTGCAACGGCTCATGCCCG
Source organism: Streptomyces vilmorinianum (assembly GCF_005517195.1). Taxonomy (NCBI): domain Bacteria; kingdom Bacillati; phylum Actinomycetota; class Actinomycetes; order Kitasatosporales; family Streptomycetaceae; genus Streptomyces; species Streptomyces vilmorinianum. The sequence continues at coordinate 3,432,367 of NZ_CP040244.1, forward strand.
GACCCGCCCCCGGACACCAGCCCCACCTTCCCCGCGACGGGGGCGTCCCGCCGCAGGACGACGCGGTTGTCGACATCGACGGTGAGCTCGGGATGCGCGGCGGCCATGCCACGCAGCGCGTCGGCGACGACGGTCTCCGGGACGTTGATCAGCATCCTCATGGGTACCTCCTGATGGGCAGGGTGGGGGCCGTTCTCTCTTCAGCTTGCCCACATGCCCATCCGGGACGTCGCACAACCCGCCGCGTGGTCCGGTGCGCGAACCGGTCAGACGTTGCGCCGGTACTGGCCGCCGATCTCGAAGAAGGCCTCGGTGATCTGCTGAAGGGAGCAGACCCGTGCGGCGTCCATGAGCACGGCGAAGACGTTGTCGCCGTTCACCGCCGCGTCCTTGAGCGCGGCCAGGGCCTCGTGGGCCTCGTCGCGGTGGCGGTCCTGGAAGTCCCGTACGCGCTCCAGCTGGGACTGCTTCTCCTCTTCGGTGGCGCGGGCCAGCTCGATGACGCCGGGCTCGGCGGTGTCCGCCTTGGGATTACGGAAGGTGTTGACGCCGATGATGGGCAGGCTGCCGTCGTGCTTGCGCTGCTCGTAGAGCATCGACTCGTCCTGGATGCGGCCGCGCTGGTAGCCGGTCTCCATCGCGCCGAGAACGCCGCCGCGCTCGCTGATCCGCTCGAACTCGGCCAGGACGGCTTCCTCGACCAGGTCGGTGAGTTCGTCGATGACGAACGAGCCCTGGAGCGGGTTCTCGTTCATCGCCAGGCCCCATTCCCGGTTGATGATCAGCTGGATGGCCAGGGCCCGGCGGACGGACTCCTCGGTGGGGGTGGTGACGGCCTCGTCGTAGGCGTTGGTGTGCAGGCTGTTGCAGTTGTCGTAGATGGCGATGAGCCCCTGCAGGGTGGTGCGGATGTCGTTGAAGTCCATCTCCTGGGCGTGCAGGGAGCGCCCGGACGTCTGGACGTGGTACTTCAGCTTCTGGGAGCGCTCGTTGGCGCCGTACTTCCGCTTCATCGCGACGGCCCAGATCCGGCGGGCGACCCGGCCCAGTACCGAGTACTCCGGGTCCATGCCGTTGGAGAAGAAGAACGACAGGTTCGGGGCGAAGTCGTCGATGTGCATGCCCCGGGCCAGGTAGGCCTCGACATAGGTGAAGCCGTTGGCCAGGGTGAAGGCCAGCTGGCTGATGGGGTTCGCCCCGGCTTCGGCGATGTGGTAGCCGGAGATGGACACCGAGTAGAAGTTGCGGACCTTGTTCGCGATGAACCACTCCTGGATGTCGGCCATCATCCGCAGGGAGAACTCGGTGGAGAACAGACAGGTGTTCTGGCCCTGGTCCTCCTTCAGGATGTCGGCCTGCACCGTGCCGCGTACGTTCGCCAGCGCGCGCGCACGCAGCTCCGTCGCCTCCTCGGGCGACGGGTCGCGGCCCTCGGCGGCGCGGAACCCCTCGATCTGCTGGTCGACGGCGGTGTTGAGGAAGAACGCCAGCACGGTGGGTGCCGGACCGTTGATCGTCATCGACACCGAGGTCGTCGGCGCGACCAGGTCGAAGCCGTCGTAGAGCGCCTTCATGTCTTCGAGGGTCGCGACCGAGACACCGGAGGTGCCGACCTTGCCGTAGATGTCGGGACGCTCGTCGGGGTCACGGCCGTAGAGCGTCACCGAGTCGAAGGCTGTGGACAGCCGGGTGGCCGGCTGGCCCTCGGACAGGAGCTTGAACCGGCGGTTCGTACGGAACGGGTCACCCTCGCCGGCGAACATCCGGGCCGGGTCCTCACCGTCGCGCTTGAACGGGAACACCCCGGCGCTGAACGGGAAGTAGCCCGGCAGGTTCTCCCGACGCCAGAACCGCACCAGCTCCCCGTGATCGTTGAACCTGGGCAGCGCGACGCGGGGGACCTTGTTGCCCGACAGGGACTCGCGGGTCAGCTTGGTGCGCAGCTCCTTGTCCCGGACCTTCACGACCTGCTCGTCGCCGGAGTAGGACGCCACGACGGCCGGCCAGCCCTCGATCTGCTCCGTGATCTCGTGCGGGAGCTGCTTGCGGGCATCGTCGAGCAGCGACTCCACGTTCGCGGCGTCGGAGCCGGTCTCGACGAGTTCGCCCTTCACCAGGTCGAGGCGCTGCACCCGCCGGGCCGCTTCGGCAAGCCGCTCCGTCTCGGCGTGGTACCCGCGGATCGTCTCGGTGATCTCGGCCAGGTAGCGCACCTGTTCCGCGGGCACCACCTGGCGGATGCCGGACGAGTGGCGTACGTCGACCCGCGGCAGCGTGCCCTCGGTCAACGGCAGCCCCTTCTCGGCCAGGGCGGGCGTCAGGTGCTGGTAGAGCGCGGTGACACCGTCGTCGTTGAACGTCGCGGCCGAGGTGCCGAACACCGGCATGTCCTCGGGCTTCTTGCCGAAGGCCTCGCGGTTACGGATCAGCTGGCGGCTCACGTCGCGCAGCGCGTCCTTGGCGCCGCGCCGCTCGAACTTGTTGATCGCCACCACGTCGGCGAAGTCGAGCATGTCGATCTTCTCCAGCTGCGAGGCGGCACCGAACTCCGGCGTCATCACGTACATCGAGGTGTCGACGAACGGCACGATCGCCGCGTCCCCCTGGCCGATGCCCGGCGTCTCCACGATCACGAGGTCGAACCCGGCGGCCTTGACCACGTCGATCACATCGGACAGGTGCTCGGGCAGCTCGTGGCTGCCGCGGGTGGCCAGGCTGCGGAAGAAGACCCGGCCCCCCTCCAGGGAGTTCATGCGGATGCGGTCGCCGAGCAGCGCGCCACCGCCACGGCGGCGCGTCGGGTCGACCGCGATCACCGCGATCCGCAGCTTGTCCTGCTGGTCGACACGGAACCGGCGTACCAGCTCGTCGGTCAGCGACGACTTCCCCGAGCCGCCGGTGCCGGTGATGCCGAGGACCGGGGTGACCCGTGCCGCCGCGGCGGCACGCACCTGCTCCAGGAGGTCCGCGGGCAGCTTGCCGAGTTCGGCGCCGGTGATGGCGCGGGCGACCGCGAACCGGTCACCGGCCAGCACGGCGGCGGCGTCGGCCGGCTTGCCGTCCCAGAGATCGAAATCGCAGTCCCGGACCACCGAGTTGACCATCCCGGCGAGGCCGAGGCGCTGGCCGTCCTCGGGGGAGAAGATGGTCACCCCGCTCTTGCGCAGCCGGGCGATCTCCTCCGGCACGATCACGCCGCCCCCGCCGCCCACGACGCGGATGTGATCGGCGCCCCGCTCGCGCAGCGACTCGACGAGGTACTCGAAGTACTCCACGTGCCCGCCCTGGTAGGACGAGACCGCCACGCCGTGTGCGTCCTCCTCGAGCGCCGCGTCCACGACCTCCAGCACCGACCGGTTGTGCCCGAGGTGGATGACCTCGGCACCCTGGGACTGGAAGATCCGCCGCATGATGTTGATCGACGCGTCGTGCCCGTCGAACAGGGCTGAAGCGGTGACCAGGCGGACGGGATGCACGGGACGGTGCAGATCGCTCATGGGGGCCTTCCCAGATGGGTCAGGGGAACGCTGACGGAACAAGATACTAGGACGTCCTAGTAAATTGCCGGAGGTGATGGCGATGTGACGACGAGCACACAGAGGAGCGTGAGCTGCCCCCCTGCTCACAACGAGGTCACAACGTGGCGACGAGCTGCTTCAGCATGCTGTGCGCCGGCACGAGCGACGGGCCGTACCAGGTGATCAGCCGCCCGCTGACGAGTCGGGTCGGCGCGCGGTGGAACGCCTCGGGGCCGTCGCTCCCGGTGAACGCGTACGGCTCGTCGGGCAGCAGGACGACGTCCACGTCCGGTCGGTCGATCTCCTCCGGCGCCGCGTGCGGGTAGCGGTCCGGGTGCTCGGCGAACGCGTTGGCGAGACCGGCCCGGCGCAGCAGGTCGCCGGTGAACGTGGACCTCCCGACCACCATCCAGGGATCCCGCCAGATCGGGACCGCGGCGGTGGCGGTGACATCGGGAAGCGGGCCCGTCCAGAGCGCTCGTGCCGTGGTGAGCCAGTCGGGGACGGGGGCGTCCAGCGCCTCGACGAACAGCCGCTCGAGCGAGTCCAGGGCTTGCGGGACGGTCTCGATGACGGTCACCCACACCGGCAGCCCCGCGGCGCGCAGCCGGGTGACGTCGAGCTCCCGGTTCTCCTCCTTGTTCGCGATCACGAGGTCCGGCCGCAGTCGCGCGATCGCCGCGCGGTCCGGGTTCTTGGTGCCCCGCACCCGCACCACGTCGAGGTCGCCGGGGTGCGTGCACCACTGGGTCGCCCCCACCAGGACGTCCGGAAGACTGGTCGCGATCGCCTCCGTCAGCGACGGCACCAGCGACACGACCCGTCGTGGCGGACGGGCCATGTCCATGGCGGTTCCCATGTCGTCGTACAGCGGCGCCATCGCCGGCTCCCTCGGTCGTGACCGCTCGGTCGGGGTGAGGCGATGGTAGGACGCCCGGCGACGCGGCCTGATCACCAGGGTGTTGGCGTCATCCCCCGCTGGTCACGCGCCGCGGGGCCCAGCCGTCGGAGCCGGCCAGGTGGGCGGCGACCGTGCGGGTCGCGGCGTCCGCGTCGCTCATCCGGGGGTCGGGTGCGTTCCCGTGCTTATGATCACGACGACGGCAGGCGGCAGCGGACGACGACGGAGGCTCGACGGCCATGGCGGATCAGCGTGTGTACCTCGTGACCGGCGGCGGGACGGGCATCGGCGCCGCGACCGCCCGGCTGCTGCGCTCGGCGGGGCACCACGTGGTGATCTCCGGGCGCCGCCCCGAACCGCTGTGGCTCGTCGCGGAGGAGACGGGGGCCCTGGCCGTCCCGTCCGACATCGGCGACCCCGACGCGGTACGCGCGCTCGTGGCCGAGGCCGTCGCCGCACACGGCCGCCTCGACGGGCTCGTCCTCAACGCCGGTATCGGGCGCGGCGGAGGCGTGGGCGAGGTGACCCTCGAGGACTGGGACGCGGTGATGCGGACCAACCTCACCGGCCCGTTCCACCTCCTGCGCGCCGCGCTCCCGCATCTGATCGACGCCCGCGGGGCGGTGGTCGCGGTCGCCTCGGTGTCCGCGCTGCGCAACGGCGTGGGCAACGCCGCCTACGCCACCTCCAAGGCGGCGCTGCTCCAGCTCTGCCGCTCGCTCGCGGTCGACTACGGGGCCGCGGGCCTGCGCGCCAACACGGTGTGCCCGAGCTGGGTGCGCACCGACATGGCGGACCGTCGGATGAGCCGGTTCGCCGAGGAGGCGGGCATGGGGCAGGGCGGTCTCGACGCGGCGTACGAGGAGGTCACGCGCGTCCTGCCCACCGGGCGCCCGGGGGAACCGCGCGAGGTCGCCGAGGCCGTCACCTGGCTGCTCTCGCCCGCCTCCTCCTTCGTCAACGGAGCCGTGCTCACCGTCGACGGCGGCGCGACGGCCCTCGACCCCGGCACGCTCGCCTTCGACTTCCACATCGAACCACGCGCGCCGCGCGCCTGAGCTCTCGTCAGGGGGCGCCCGCGCTCACTGCTTGCGGGGCTGGTTGAAGCGCAGCATGTTGCCGGACGGATCGCGGAAGGCGCAGTCGCGCACGCCGTACGGCTGGTCGACCGGCTCCTGGAGCACCTCGCCGCCCGCCGCGCTGATGCGCTCGAAGGTGGCGTCGACGTCGTCGGTCCGGAAGATCACGCCGCGCAGCAGGCACTTGGCCAGCAGCTCCGCCATGGCCTGCTTGTCAGCGGCCGAGGCGTTCGGGTCCGCCAGGGGCGGTTCCAGAACGATGTCCACGTCGGGCTGGGCCGGCGAGCCGACCGTCACCCAGCGCATCCCCTCGAACCCGACGTCGTTGCGCACCTCCATGCCGAGGACGTCCCGGTAGAAGGCGAGCGCCTCGTCGTGGTCGTGGACGGCGATGAAGCACTGCGAGAGCTTGATGTCCATGCGCTCCACGCTAAGGGCGGGGCGTGGGGTTCGCTTCTCCGTTCCTGACCGGTCGCGTGTGGATCTTCGCGATGCAGGCAGGGATGGCGGCGCCCTCGTCATGGCTGCGGGCCCGGTACGCGCTCGGGCTCTCGCCGACGAGCTCGGTGAACCGCGAGCTGAACGACCCCAGCGAGGTACAGCCGACCGCGAAGCAGACGTCCGTCACCGACATGTCACCCCGCCGCAGCAGCGCCTTGGCACGCTCGATCCGGCGCGTCATCAGGTAGCTGTACGGCGTCTCCCCGAAGGCGGCGCGGAAGCTGCGGGAGAAATGGCCCGACGACATGAGGGCGACGCGCGCCAGGGCGGGAACGTCGAGCGGCTTCGCGTAGTCGCGGTCCATCAGGTCACGGGCCCGGCGCAGCCGGACGAGGTCCTCCAGCGTCACCCGACCAGCATCCCACAGCGCCGGGCTCACCGTTGGTCGTCGATCACGGCCGCGCGGTCGACCCCCGCGTGTTCACGCGGCCACGACGACGGCGAAGGCGAGGAAGACCACCGCCGCCAGGACGACCACCAGGACGATGACGATGAGCGGCCCTCTGGCCCCGCCCCGCTTGAGCGGACGGTGCGGGCCCGCGCCGGAGCTCGTGCTCGACTCGGCGGGCGGGGTCTCTCCCGGCTGCGCGCGACGCGGGTCCCGGCGGGGCTCCGGATCAGGGTTGGAGGCGGCCATGTCGGGCTCCTTTCCGCCCCCGGCGGGTGTGGCGTCATGCGGCTGCCCGTTGGGGCGCCGATCATGCCGCGTCCCGACGCCCCCGAGGCGCGGAAACGGACGTATGGCGGTGGGGATTCGGGGTAACCGCTGAGGCGCACGCAGAGGAAGGGGCGTCGTCATGGGCAAGGCCAAGGCCAAGATCGAACAGATGAAGGGCAAGGCGAAGCAACGCATCGGGGGCGCCACGGACGACCGCTCCATGGAGGCCGAGGGCCGCCGCGAGAAGACGGTCGGCAAGATCAGGGAAGCGGCCGGCGAGGCGGTGGAACGGATCAAGAAGGGCCTGCACAAGTAGTCACGACGCCCCCGTAGAGCGCGGCCGAGGCACGCGCTCTACGGGGATCCGTCCGTTCCGGGCCCGGCGGTGACGACCGTGTCCACCCGTCCTCGTGGAGGTCGTGCGAAGACGGACACGGGCAGAGCGGCCTCACCTTATAGTGACGTCCCGATCACACTGCGTGTGTGTGCGATGGACGGTTTCACGGGGGGCCAGTGCCGCACAACAGCTTGTTCGACGCGGTCATGGGACGCCGGGCGGGCAACGCCGACACCCACCGGCGCTGGACCGACGCCATGGCCAGGGTCAGGCGCCGACGTCCCGTGGCTCTGCGCCTCGCCCGCCGCTTCCACGCGGTGGCCACGGCCGCGCCCCTGGTGGCCGTGGTGTGGGTGGTGACGCCCGCCGGCCCGCTCTTCCCGCTCGCGTCGGCGTGTGCGGGCCTGATCTCGCTGCGCATGGCGTTACGGGCCCGGGTCACCCGGGAGTTGATCCGGCCGGACCTGTTGAGGGAACGGCTGCGCCCGTCGGCCGTCGTTCCCGCAGTCGTCCTCGCGGCGACCCCGGCCGGCGAGAGTCTCGCCCGACTCTGGGCCGCGGCAGATCCGTTGACGGGTGTGAGCGGAGGCCTGCTGCTGGCCGCGGCCGCACTCGCCGGACTGTACTGCCCCCTGGTGGCCCGAACCGTCCGCTCGCGCACCGCCCGGCTGTTGTGGACGGCTCCGGGCCTCGCCTTCGGACGGGGCAGCCTGCTGTTCCTCTTCGGCGGCCTGTGCCTTCCCCGGCGCGCGTTGCTCGTCACCACCCTCTTCGTCCTCGCCGCGGAGCTGTTGCCCGCCCTGGCAGCCACCGTCGCGGACCGGAGCACGCTCTGGCGGGCGTCCTGGGCGCGGCTGCGCGGCGGCAGCGGCGCGAAGCACGACGAGGCCCTGGCCTCCTGGGCCTGGGACGCGGTGCTGTCCCGGCCGGGCCGGCCCGACTACCGCGCGGTCACCGCACTGGTGAGGTACGCCTGGCAGTCCTACGGAGGCGCGCTGACCGACCAGATGCCCACCGCCCTCACGGAGCAACGGCTCCAGGAGGGTGCGGATCAGGCGCTGGACTGGCTGATTCTTGCCGACAACGCCCTGCTGGCCGTGGAGATGAACGCCACCGCCGTGCCCCGTGAGGACCAGGAGGCCCTGCTGCGCGAGCATCTGACCGCGCACGTTCTCGTCCAGGCCACCGCCGTGCTGACCTGGGGCTTCCTCGACCGCCCCGAGAACGCGGAGGAGGAGGCGCGCGGTGCGGCGGAGGACTTCCGGCTTCTGGGCATGCCGGAGTGGTCAGCCCTCTACGGGGTGTGCGCCGCCGCGGTGGCCGCGCGGCGCGGGAACAACCCCAATCGGGCGGCCGCGGCCCTGTGCGCACTCATCAAGGAGCGTGCCGCCCACGGCCGCGACGAGGGCCCCTGGCAGTACGGCGCCGTCCTGATGACCGCGATGATCGCGCACCACGTCGACAGGAAGGAGCAGGCGCTCGTGGTGCTGGCGGAACTGCGGCGTCTGGCGGAGGTGGGCCCGGAGGGCCTGGAGCCCACAGGGCTGTCGCCCTGGGCCGTCGGCGCCCTGTGGGACGCGGCCGTGTACGACCTCAACCGCTACCACGTCGAACGCGACCTGCGCGAGGCGCTGGGCGACATGTCGCCCTTCCACGCCGTCCGTTCCCCGACGGGCACGGGCATGAGCGAAGGGTCCGGCAAGCGACTGAGCGCTCAGGTCGCCCCCGTACCGCCGGGATACGGGAGGGTGCATCCGGCCGCGCTGACGCCGTTGACCGTCGCGGTCCTGGAGCACATCGTCCTCACCTTCGGCGCCGACCAGCCATGGTCCAAGGCCGAGCGCAGGCGCATCGACGCACAGGAGAGCATGACCACCCTGGTGGCGTCCGTCGATGCCCTCGACGACCTGCACGCCCGCATCACGACGCGTCTGGACCGCCGAAGCGCGACACCGGTACCGAGGCCTTCCAGCGACCCCATGCCTTCCAGCGACCCCACGGATGAACTGCTCCGTCCGTCCGGGAGGCACGTCATCGCCGGCGAGACGCTCCGGTTCATCCTCGAGCACGGCACGGATCCGCAGGCCGGGCTGCGCAAGGCGTTCACCTACACCGAAGACATGCGCGCCATGAAGCTCAGCTCCGACCTGGCCCTGCGTACGGCCGGAACCGATGAATCCGGAGCGCCCCCGCGCTCTCCGTACCGGAGGGTGGGCGGCTTCGACCACCGCGCGACGTACGTGCTGTCCTCCGAGGCGCAGTCGCGCACACAGACGGGAAGCGTCGGGCACACCGAGACGTACCGACTGCGCGGAGTGCTGGACTTCTCCCAGGTCCACCGGATGCTCGCCACCGTCGGCACCGGCGTCCTGCTCGTGTCGTACTGGCACGACGAACACGAGACCCTTCTCTTTCTCCTGCGCGCCGACTCGCCCGCGCCGCAGCTGGTGACCGTGGAGCACGGTACGGACGGCGGTGCCGCCCTCGAACGTGCCCTGCAAGGCATCCAGCCGGACGACCGGGAACGCGCGCCACAGCCATGGGACGCTCCCTTCCGGCCGCTGGTCGAAGCGGTGGCCGCGCACAGCCGGCCCGAGGAGACGGTGTGGCTGGTCCCCGACGCGCTTCTGCACCATGTCCCCCTGCACGCCGTCACCCTCCCGGACGGCCGGTCGCTGATCGAGCGCAACCCCGTCTGCTTCACGCCCAGTGCCTCCCTGATGCGGTTCTGTCTCACCGACACGCCACAGGCAGCTCCGGCGTCGGTCCTGCTGATCGCGGACCGGGACTCCGAACACGCCCTGGCCTTCGCCTCCCTGGAGGTACGGACCGTCGCCGCGCGTTTCCCCCACACCACGACGGCCTCGGGGAAACGTGACCTCCTCGATCTGCTGTCCGCCCGTTCCCACGACGTCCTGCACCTGGCCTGCCACGGCTACTTCGAGCCGGGCCTGCCCGGAAGGTCGGCCGTCGTTCTGGGCCGGGGAGAAGTGCTCACCGCATCGGAAGTGCTGGGCCTGAACATGCGCGTGGGGCTGGTCACGATCGGTGCCTGCGAGAGCGGCCTGGGCGCCCTTCCCCTCGCCGAGGAACGCCTCGGCCTGGTCCGGGCCTTCCTCCAGGCCGGCGCCCGGTCGGTGCTCGCCGCCCTGTGGCCGGTGGACGATCTCTCCGCCGGCCTGCTGCTCGAGGACTTCTACACCCGGCTGCGCGACGGAACCCCGCGGGCGGTGGCCCTGCGGCAGGCCCAGTTGACCCTTCGTACCACCACGGCCCAGCACGTGAGGCGCTACTGCGCGCGCCACCGGTCCCTGCTCGACGACCCGGCCGAGCGGGCCGAGGTCGACGAGGTCCTGGCTCAGCTCGAAGGACTTCCTGAGGATCGGCTCGTCTTCGACGACCCCTACCACTGGGCGGTCTTCCAGCTCTTCGGCGACTGGAGGTGACAGGGTGCCCACCACCTTCCTCCAACTCCTCGTCGTGGTCGTCGCGGTCCTGCCGGGTGTGACCTACCAGTTCACCCGCGAACGCGCGCGCGGACCCCTCGTCCAGCACGCGGATCTCGGCGAGCGCATGCTCCGGGCCCTCGCCGCGTCGCTCGTCCTCGACTTCGCCTACGTCCTGGTCCTCGGCAGCACCCTGACCCAGCGGTTTCCGCTCACCGGGAGCGGCTGGGAGAAGCTGGCGGCCTCGCCACGCCCCGTGGCGCTCCTGGCGCTCCTGCTCCTCATCGCGATCCCGGCCGCCGCGGCCTGGGCCGTGGAGCGCGGTGAGCGCCGCGGCCGTCGGTCCGCCCGGTACGTGCCCACCCCGTCCTCGTGGGACCACGTCTTCTCGGAGCTGGAACCGTGTTTCGTCCGGGCGCGGCTCAAGAGCGGTCACTGGGTGGGGGGTTGGTACGGCTCGTGCTCGTACGCCTCCTCCCATCCCGCCGCCGCGCACGACCTGTACCTGGAATCCGCCTGGCGGCTGACGCCCAACGGCCGATTCCTGTCCAGAGTGGAGCAGACCCGCGGGCTCTACCTGCGCCTGGACGACGTCGAACTGATCGAGTTCATCACCCCGGAGGAGCAATGAGCAGTGGCGTCTTTCGATCCCGACCGCGTGGCTACCGCCCCCGCGGGCACCAGGCCGAGCCCGCCGCACCCCCGCCCGGATCGGCGGCCCTGAGCGACGCGGAAGGCCCGGCCGAAGCCGACCGGACGACCGAGCCGGACACCGAAGCGGCACCTCAGGGCGAGGGCGGGACGCGACAACCCTGACCGGTATGCCGGGAACCAGGGCGGGTGCCGGTCGCCGTGGCGAGCGCGGCGGCCACCAGCGCGCAGGCCGCGAGCGCCAGGAAGAGGCCGTCGTACCCGCCGAGGGAGGCGGCGAGGACGGTTCCGGCCCAGGGAGCGAGGGCCGCGGCGAGGGTGGCGGGGGCGGTGAGGAGGGCGGAGAGCCGGCCGTAGTGGGCGGTGCCCCAGCGGTCGGCGACCGCGGTGGCGTGCAGGAGGGTGAGGTTGCCGCGGACGACCCCGGCGAGTGTGGACAGGCCGAGCAGCAGGGGGATCGGGCCGGGGACGAGGGCCAGGGCAGCGACAGTGGCTCCGCCGAGGGCGATCAGCGTGACCGTACGCGTGGTGACGGAGGTGCGGCGGGCGAGGCTCGCGTAGAGGGTACGGCCGAGGGTCTGGCCCGCGCCGCCGAGTCCGAGGGCCCAGGCCGCGGCCGAAGCCCCGGCGCCGCGTTCCAGGAGGAGCGGGATCAGGCCGATGACGACGGCGTACATGGCGAAGCCGGAGAGGGTGAACGCGGCGGCCAGGAGGAGGAAGGGGCGGCTGCGCGCGATCGGCGTACGGTCCGTGGTGGGCCGGGCCGGTGGGGCGGCCGGCCAGGGGGCGCGCAGGGCGAGGGCGTGGGCCGGGATGGTGACGGCAGCGAGGATCGCGGCCAGGACGGCGTACGTGGCACGCCAGCTCAGCTGGTCCGCGAGGACGGCGGTGAGCGGGGCGAAGACGGTCGAGGCGAGACCGCCGGCGAGGGTGACGACGGTCAGGGCGCGGATGCGGTCGGCTCCCACGTGGGGGTCCCCCCGGACGGAGTCTGGGGGAGGGTGAGGGCGGCGAACGCGGGCGGATAGAACGTGGCGGCCATGGCCACCCCGGCGAGCAGCCAACCGGCCGTGAAGACCGCCAGGTTGGGGGCGGCGGCGATGAGAAGCAGGGCCAGGGTGCCGACGACGGAGCCCGCTGTCATGACGGCACGGGGGCCTCGGCGGTCCAGGACGCGTCCGACGGGGATGCCGACCGTGGCCGAGACGAGCAGGGCGGCGGAGAAGGCGGCCGTCGCGGCACCGGGGGACCAGCCGGTGTCGGCCGTCAGCCGGGGGAGCAGGACGGGGAAGGCGTAGTAGACGATGCCCCAGCTGGTGATCTGGGTGACGCAGAGCGCGGGCAGCGCGCCGCGGGGCCGCGCCGGTACGTCCGTACCGGTCGCGGCCCCGCTGGTGTCGAGGTCGGTCACGGTGGTCAGCAGCCGCCGCCGGCGCCGGCGCCGGGGGCGGCGCCGGTGCCGATCTGCAGGGTCGTCGGGGCGGCGCAGCAGCCGCCGCCGTCGGTCCCGCCGGCCTCGGGCTCGTCGAAGAGGCCCGCGCCGCCGCAGACTCCCGTCTCGGGCAGGGTCAGTTCGACGCGCTCGGCGGCCTCCTGGTCGCCGGCCAGGGAGGCGGCGATGGAGCGGACCTGCTCGTAGCCGGTCATGGCGAGGAACGTCGGGGCCCGCCCGTAGCTCTTCATGCCGACCAGGTACACGTCCTGCTCGGGGTGGGAGAGCTCCTTGACCCCGTGCGGGTAGACGGTGCCGCAGGAGTGCTGGTTGGGGTCGATGAGCGGGGCGAGTTCGACCGGGGCCTGCAGGCGCTCGTCGAGGGCGAGGCGCAGCTCGGAGAGGAAGGACAGGTCCGGGCGGAGACCGGTGAGGACGACGACCTCGTCGACGGGGTCGAGGCGGCGGCCGTCCTCGGCGACCAGGACGAGCCGCTCGCCGTCACGCTCGATCGCCTCTGTACGGAACCCGGTGACGGCGGAGGCGTGACCGTCCTCGACGGCGGCCTTGGCGCGAAGCCCGAGCGCGCCACGGGCGGGGAGCTGGTCGGCCTCGCCGCCGCCGAAGGTGGATCCGGTGACACCCCGGCGCAGGATCCAGACCGCGTGGGTGCCCGGCGCCTCCTTCGCGAGGTCGGCGAGGAGGGCGAGCGCGGTGAAGGCGGAGGCGCCCGTCCCCACGACCGCGGTGCGCTTGCCCGCGTAACGGGCGCGCACGGACTCGATGGTCAGGTCCGGCACACGGTACGAGATGCGGTCGGCGGCGGTGCGCTCGCCGAGGGCGGGCAGGCCGTTGCCGCCGAGCGGGTTCGGGGTGGACCAGGTGCCGGAGGCGTCGATGACGGCGCGGGCGAGGATCCGCTCCTCGCGGCCGTCGGTGTTCAGGACGTGGACGGTGAACGGCTGCTGCTCGCGGTCGGCGTCGACGACCCGGTCGCGGCCGGCACGGGAGACGCCGGTGACGGTGGCGCCGAAGCGGACCTTCTCGCCGAGGACGTCGGCGAGCGGCTGGAGGTAGCGCTCGGCCCAGTCGCCGCCGCTCGGATACGTCGCACCGTCCGGGGCCGTCCAGCCGGTGGGGGCCAGCAGCTTCTCGGCCGCCGGGTCGACCACCTCGGACCAGGTCGAGAACAGCCGCACGTGCGACCACTCCCGGACCGCCGTGCCCGCGGCGGGCCCGGCCTCCAGGACCAGCGGCGTGATGCCGCGCTCGAGGAGCTGGGCGGCGGCCGCCAGACCGACCGGGCCCGCCCCGATCACCACGGTGGGCAGAGCGGTGGTGGACACCTCGGTAATCGACTCGGACACGATGACTCCCCATGTTGTTTCGACGTCTGTCGATGTCTTGCGCACTCAGCATGGCACTTGCATCGACAAGCGTCAACATAGACATCCATCGAATTTGAGCGGGAGGGCCTGGGTCTTTGGGTCTGCTTCGACATGTGTCAACATAGATGCATGTCGAATGCCGTGCCGTTGCCGTTGCTGGAGCCCGAGGTCGTCCCGTGCTGCCCGCCTCTCACGGAGCGCCCCCTGAACGCGGAGGAGGCCGAGCGCACCGCGAAGATGTTCAAGGCCCTGGGTGACCCCGTACGCCTGCGCCTCTTCTCCGCGGTCGCGTCGCATGAGGGGGGCGAGGCATGCGTGTGCGACATCTCTGACGTCGGCGTCTCCCAGCCGACCGTCTCCCACCACCTCAAGAAGCTGAAGGAGGCCGGCCTGCTCTCCTCCGAGCGGCGCGGCACCTGGGTCTACTACCGCGTCGAGCCCGCCGTCCTCGCCGCGTTGGGGCAGGTGCTCACCAAGGTCGCCGAGGCCACCTGAACGTCGACGGGATGACAGCTGCTGTTCGCTTGCGGGTCACCCTCCCCTCCGCCGCATCGGTGAGCATCTGCGCACGGGGCCGGCGGCAGTCGTGACGGCCGTACATCCGTGGATGTCCGAGGGGGATCACAGTGCAGCTGCGAGGTGCGGGACGGCCATACCCGTGGAAGGGGGCGGCCGCCGCCGTGGCCGGAGCGCTGTTGCTCGCGGGCTGCGGTGCGGGTGCGTCCCAGGACGACGCCAGGCCGACTCCCGTCGAAGCCGTACCCGACATCGAGTGCCCCGAGTCCGGGAAGGTGCGCGGGTCCGGGTCCAGTGCCCAGCAGCACGCGATGAAGCGGTGGATGCGCCAGTACCAGCTGGCCTGCAAGGGCGTGGAGCTCGCCTACAACCCGCTCGGATCGGGGGCGGGCGTCGCCCAGTTCCAGCGCGGGGCGACCGCGTTCGGGGGTACGGACCAGGCTCTGACGGACGAGGACCGGGAGATGTCCCAGGACGTCTGCCCCGGTGGACAGGCCATCGACCTGCCCATGGTGGGCGGTCCCGTCGCCATCGGTTACAACCTCCCCGGCGTGCCCGGCCTGGTGCTGGACGCCCCGACCCTCGCGCGGATCTTCGACTCGCGCATCACGCGCTGGAACGACCCGGCCGTCCAACGCCTCAACCCCGAGGCGAAGTTGCCGGACCTGCCCGTCGTCCCGCTCCACCGGGCGGACGATTCCGGTACGACCCAGAACCTGAACGCCTATCTCAAGGGCGCGGCACGGGAGTTCTGGCCCTATCCGGCGGACAAGAAGTGGCAGGGTCAAGGTGGCCAGTCGGCCAGCGGATCGGACGCCGTCTCCAAGGCGGTGACCCAGACCGAAGGAGCGATCGGCTACTTCGAGCTGTCCTTCGCCGCCACGCGGAAGATCGACACCGTACGCATCGCGACGGGCGCCGCCGAGCCCGTCGCCCCGAGCACGAAGAGCGCGTCGGCGGGCATCGCCGCGGCGGAGGTCGTCGGCAACGGCAAGGACCTGGCGCTCAAGTTCGACTACAAGACCTCGGCCGAGGGCGCGTACCCGATCGTCCTGGTGACGTACGAGATCGTCTGCGACACGGGGAACGCGCCCGAAAGCCTCCCGGCGCTCAAGTCCTTCCTCGCGTACACCGCCGGCGAGGAAGGTCAGGAGCAGCTGCACTCGATCCACTACGCGCCCCTGCCGGCATCCGTCGCCGCGCAGGTCCGCGAGGTCATCAGCACCCTGAGCTGACGCCGGCCGGGCCGCCGGTCCGTGCGGAGCTGGAACTCGGGTCGGTTCAGTGTCGACTGACGTCACGACAGACTGATATCGTCGCGCATCAGCGGTGGATGACACCACAGGGCGCTGATGTGATGGCGCCCGATTTCTCCGTGAGACATCCGTCAGACAAGAGAGACACCTGATGCCCGAGAAGCCCTCCGTCCTGTTCGTGTGCGTGCACAACGCAGGCCGTTCCCAGATGGCCGCCGCGTGGCTGTCCCACCTGGCGGGGGACCGCGTCGAGGTCCGCTCCGCCGGCTCCGCCCCGGCCGACCAGGTGAACCCGGCCGCGGTGGAGGCGATGCGCGAGGTCGGCATCGACATGTCCGCCGAGACGCCGAAGATCCTCACGATCGACGCGGTCAAGGCGTCCGACGTGTGCATCACCATGGGCTGCGGTGACACCTGCCCCGTCTTCCCGGGCAAGCGCTACCTCGACTGGACGCTGGAGGACCCGGCCGGTCAGGGCGTCGAGGCCGTCCGTCCCATCCGCGACGAGATCAAGAAGCTCGTCGAGGGCCTGATCGCCGAGATCGCGCCGGAGGCCACGGCATGAGCGAGATCTCTCAGGTCTCCGAGTCGTACGCGGACTCCGAGACCGCCGAGACGTCCGGGATACGCGACGTCGTCATCATCGGCTCCGGCCCGGCCGGGTACACCGCCGCCCTCTACACCGCCCGCGCGCAGCTGAAGCCCCTGCTCTTCGGCAGCTCGATCTTCGTCGGCGGCTCGCTCACCACCACGACCGAGGTCGAGAACTTCCCCGGTTTCCCCGACGGCGTCGAAGGCCCGGACCTCATGGACGACATGCGGGCCCAGGCCGAGAAGTTCGGCGCCGAGATGGTCGACGACGACATCGTCTCCGTCGACCTCACCGGCGACGTCAAGCTCCTGACCGACAGCGCCGGTACCGTCCACCGCGCCAGGACCGTGATCATCGCCACCGGCTCCGGCTACCGCAAGCTCGGCCTGCCGAAGGAGGACGAGCTGTCCGGGCGGGGCGTGTCCTGGTGCGCCACCTGCGACGGGTTCTTCTTCCGCGAGCGCGACATCGTCGTGGTCGGCGGCGGCGACACCGCCATGGAGGAGGCCACCTTCCTCACCCGTTTCGCCCGCTCCGTCACCGTCGTCCACCGACGCTCGGCCCTGCGCGCCTCCAAGGCCATGCAGAACCGCGCCTTCTCCGACGACAAGATCGCCTTCGCCTTCGACAGCGAGATCGCGGAGATCAAGGAGGAGAACGGCATGCTCGCCGGTGTCGTGCTGCGCGACACCCTCACCGGCGCGCTGCGTGACCTCGACGCCACCGGCCTGTTCATCGCCATCGGACACGACCCGCGCAGCGAACTGTTCGCCGACCAGATCGACCTCGACGACGAGGGCTACATCAAGGTCGAGGCGCCCTCCACCCGTACGAACATCCCCGGCGTCTTCGCCGCCGGCGACGTCGTCGACCACACCTACCGCCAGGCCATCACGGCTGCGGGCTCCGGCTGCTCGGCGGCTCTGGACGCCGAGCGCTATCTGGCCGCGCTGGGCGACAAGACCCCGGCCATGGCCGCGGTCCGATCTCCCCAGGGGTGACGCGGCGGCGGGGGCCCACGCGCCTCGGCCGCCGCAGGGGTGAAGGCGCAGGGGCCGGGTAGCCGCAGAGACGCGGCGCGGACGAGCACCGGACGAGTACCGGACGGGTACGGGAGGTGGAGGCCGATGGCTGCGAAGGACACGCTGACGCGCTACCGCCGACGGCGTGACTTCTCGAGGACGAGTGAGCCCGAGGGGGACCGTGGCCGGTCGTCGGGGGACGAGCCGGTCTTCGTGGTGCAGATCCACGACGCCGGCACCCTCCACTTCGACTTCCGTCTGGAAGCGGACGGAGTGCTCAAGTCCTGGGCCGTTCCCAAGGGACCGTCCACGGACCCGCACGACAAGCGGTTCGCCACGCCGACCGAGGACCATCCGCTCGACTACCGCAGGTTCGAAGGAGTCATCCCCGGCGGGGAGTACGGCGCCGGCACGGTGATCGTCTGGGACGAGGGCACGTACGGCAACCTCTCCACCGATCGGAGCGGACACGAGATCCCCCTCTCCGAGGCCCTCGACCAGGGGCATGCCTCGTTCCGGCTGGACGGTCACAAGCTGCACGGCGGCTACGCGCTCACCCGTATCCGTACGGACGACAGCTCCGGCCGGGAGGCATGGCTGCTGG
Organism: Streptomyces vilmorinianum; assembly: GCF_005517195.1. Lineage (NCBI taxonomy): Bacteria > Bacillati > Actinomycetota > Actinomycetes > Kitasatosporales > Streptomycetaceae > Streptomyces > Streptomyces vilmorinianum. The sequence continues at coordinate 3,450,268 of NZ_CP040244.1, forward strand.
TCAAGCACGCCGACGCACGCGCCGCTTCGGGCCACGGAACGCCCGACCCCCGGCGAGCCCGGTCGGTACGCACCGGTCACACCCTGCGCCAGGTCGCGACCGAGGCCGAGGAGAAGGCCGAGGAGAAGGCGGAGGAGAAGGCCGGGAGCGGTGCGGCCCGTGACGGCGTCCGCGAACAACCCGTCAGGAGCACGCGATGACCTCGACCAGGAGCATCCGGGTCGGCGGCCGGACCGTGGAGCTGAGCCGCCCGGACAAGGTGCTGTTCCCCGGGGACGGCCTCACCAAGGCCGACCTCGCCGACCACTACCGCCGCGTCGCCCGGCGGATGCTGCCTCACCTCCGCCACCGCCCGCTGATGCTCGAACGCCACCCCGACGGCATCGACGACCCCGGTTTCATGCAGAAGGACGTCCCCGACCACTTCCCCGACTGGATCCACCGGGCCGAACTGCCCAAGGAGGGCGGCACCGTCACGTACGTGCTCTGCGAGGACACCGCCACCCTCCTCTACCTGGCCGACCAGGCGTGCATCACCCCTCACCGCTTCCTGTCCAAGGCCGACCGGCCCGACCACCCCGATCGCCTGGTCTTCGACCTCGACCCGCCGGGAGACGACTTCGCCCCCGTACGGCAGGCGGCGCTGCGCCTCCACGACCTCCTGGACGACGAGCTGAGCCTGCCGTCCCTGGTCATGACGACCGGCTCGCGCGGCCTGCACGTCGTCGTCCCCCTCGACGGCCGCCTCCCGTTCGACGAGGTCCGGGCCTTCGGCCGCGACGTCGCCGAGCTGCTGGCCGCCCGCCGGCCGGACGAGCTGACGACCGCGCCCCGCAAGCAGGCCCGCAAGGGCCGCCTCTACCTCGACATGCAGCGCAACGCCTACGCCCAGACGGCCGTCGTCCCCTACGCCGTCCGCGCCCGCCCCGGCGCACCGGTCGCGGCGCCGCTGGCCTGGGAGGACGTCGACGATCCCGACCTGACCGCGCGGCGGTGGAGCCTGTCCACCGTGGACCAGCTCCTCAAGGAGAACCCGTGGCACGCGGCACCGCGCGGCCGGTCCCTCGACGCGGCACGCCGACGACTGGCCGCCGTGGCGAGGGAGGGCTGACCCGGCCGCGACGGGGCGGGATCTTCTCACGCCGACTGGGTACTCGAACGTCCCCGGCCGGATCAGCGGGAGCGGTCGGATCAGCCCGGGCGCGAGCAGGAGGACAGAGCCACCGAGAAGAAGAATCGAGACGAGCCGAGGAGATTCCCCATGATCACCGCACGGGACATGATGACGCCGGACGCGACCTGCGTTCGCGCGAGCGAGACCATCGTCGAGGCCGCCCGCAAGATGGCCGAACTCGGCGTCGGCGCGCTGCCGATCTGCGGTGCCGACGAGCGGCTCCACGGGATGCTCACCGACCGTGACGTCGTCCTGAAGGTCCTCGCGGAGGGCAAGGACCCCGCCGCGTGCAAGGCCGGTGACCTCGCCCAGGACGAGATCGTCACCGTCGGCGCCGACGACACCGCCGACCAGGTGCTCCGCGTCATGAGCGAGCACCGGATCCGGCGCGTGCCCGTCATCGACCAGCACGTCCTCGTCGGCATCATCACCGAGGCCGATGTCGCCCGGACGCTGCCCGCCACTCAGGTCGGCGGCCTCGTCGCGGCCATCGCGACCGCGGCCTGACCGGACCACCGCGGCCTGACCGGACCACCGCGAACGGCCCGGTCATCACCCCGGCCCGGTCATCACCCCGGACGGTCCGGGCCTCACGCCTTCGCCGGCGTCGCGGCCGCGGTCAGCCGGTGGTGGAGGGCCAGCGAGGCCAGCGTGAGCAGGGCGGCGGCGAAGGCGGCGAGGACGCCGAGGCGGCCCGCGATGTCGGCGACGCCGCCGTCCCGGGACAGCAGCTCCGTCCACGCGTCCACCGCCCAGGCGTGCGGCACGGCGTGTCCGGCCGTGCGCAGCCACGCGGGCACGACGGCCAGCGGCCACATGCAGCCGCCCAGCATCCCGAGCCCGATCCCGAGCGCGGGACCGATGGCGTTCGCCTGCTCGGGCGTCCGGAACACCGCCCCCGCCAGCACGCCCGCACCCGTGCCCACCAGCGCCCACATGCCGACCAGCAGCGTGGCGGCGAGCGGGTCGCCCCAGGACACCCCGAAGGCCAGCGCTCCGATCGCGACGATCAGCGCGGACTGCACCAGGGCCAGGACCAGATACGCGCCCGTCTCGCCGAGCACCAGGGCCCGCGCCGGGACCGGGGCGGCCAGTGCCCGCTCGTACACGCCCGACTTGCGGTTCTGGACGATCACGGCCCCGGCGGCAAGGGAGTTGATGAAGACGAACAGCACCAGCATGGTGGGGGTGCTGTAGCCGTAGCCGAGCGGGAGGATCTCGCTGGTGCCGCCGGGTGTGAGCGTGGTGATCCGTACCGGCTGGACGTGTTCCTCGGTGCTACGGGCCAGGGCGAGGCGCTCCTCGAAGTCGCCGCCCTGCCGTTCCTGCGCGAAGTGGGCGGCCTGCAGCCGGGCCGCGTGATCGGAGACGACCGCCGCGATCGAGGAGACGGCCGCGTGCCCGCTGCTGCCGCCGGGCTCGACGAGCACGGGCACCTCGACACTCCGGCCCGCCCTGGCCGCGGCGTCGAGATCGGGCGGGAGCAGGACGGCGGCGTCCAGTTCGCCGCGGCGCAGCGCGGTGCGCGCCACGTCCTCGTCGCTGTACGGGCGCGCATCGAGGCCGTCCGAGCGGTCGAGTTCCGCGGCCAGTTCGGTGGCGACGGGGCCCGCGGTGCCGGAGTGCACGACCCCGATCCGGAACTGGTCGAACCCGCCGACGACCGCTCCGATCACGACGATGATCGCGACCGGCAGGAGCAGCATGAAGAACAGCGCGGTGCGGTCGCGCAGGGTGCGCAGCACCGTGGCGCGGGTGATGGCGAGGGCGGTCGGGGCGGCGGTCACGACGGCCTCCGCAGGCGCAGGATCAGGGCGGTCAGGGCCGTGGCGGCCAGGGTGAAGGCGACCATGCCGAGCAGGGGCGGGCCGACCGCGGACCAGCCGCCCACCCCGGTCCCGAGGTCGGTGAAGCCGCGCAGGGCCCAGCCGTTGGGCGTGAACAGCGCGAGCCGGCGGATCAGCGGCGGCGCGACGGACACGAAGACGAAGTTCCCGCCGAGCAGCACCAGCGCGAACACGACGATCGAGGACAGGCCTTGGGCCTGCTGCTCGGTGCGGGCCAGGGAGATCACCAGGGCCGTGAGGCTGACGATGGCGGCCGCCATGGTGAGGCACAGCAGGGCGACGCCGAGCGGATCCGCCCATCGGGCGCCGAAGAGCAGCCAGGACGCCGTGAGGGTGGTGGCAAGCCCGGCGAGACTGTAGACGAAGGTCGAGAGCGACTTGCCGAGCAGCAGCGCCCCCCGGCCCACGGGTGCGGCGGCGATCCGGTCGAGGGTGCCCTGCCGCTGTTCGGCGAAGTAGCCACGGGCGCCGAACCCGATGGTGAACAGGACGAAGAACATACCCATCGCCGGGGCGAAGTAGCTGACGGCCTTCAGCGGGCTGTCGCTCAGACCGACCGGCCGCACGCTCTCGGGAAGCCGCTCCGTGGCGGCCTGCGCGGCGAGCGCGGGCACGTCCGCGGGCAGCGCCCCGGCGGCGACGGCCGTGCCGACCGACAGCCGGGCCGCGTCGATCTGCGCGGTGTACGACTCGACGACGGCGCGGGCGAGTTGGGCCGCAAGGGGCTGGTCGACATCGTCCAGGAGGGCGATCGACGCCGGACTGTTCCCGTTGAGTGAGGCGGTGAATCCCTGGGGTATCACGACGGCCGCCTGGACCTCCCCGTCCTCGACCGCGGCGCGGGCCCGCTCCTGGGTGTCGTACGTGCGGACCGTGACGATTCCGGCGAGCTCGGGGCTGGTCAGGGTGGCGGCGAGAGCGGTGGCCGCGGGCCCGTGGTCGAGATCGGCGTAGCCGATGTCGGCGTGGAAGCGGTCGGAGTCCGTGAAGGCCAGGGCCATCAGCGCGGTGATGGCGAGGGGGGCCAGGAAGACCAGGATCCAGGCCGACCGGTCGCGCATCCGCTGGCGCAGGTCCTTCGCGGCGATGCTGAGCGCCGGCCCAGGCACGGGCAGAGGCATGGCCGGTCACTCCCTCAGGGCGGTGCCGGTCAGATGGAGGAAGACCGCTTCGAGGTCCGGCTCGTCGATGTCGACGCTCCTGACCTGCACGCCGTGGTCGCGTGCGAGGTCGAGCAGCCGCGGGAGCAGGCTGTGGGCGCCTTGCACCACCGCCTGCAGGACCTCGCCGTGCTCGCCGCCGACGTCGGCGCCGTCGACGCGGCTCAGGCCGCGGCAGGCGGCGGCGTACGCCTGGAGGTCGCCGGTGGCCGTCAGGCGGATCCGGTCGCGCTCGGCGACGAGGGCGACCAGCTCGCGGTGGGTTCCCTCGGCGATCAGGCGGCCGTGGTCGATGATGCCGACCCGGTCGCAGAGCCGCTCGGCCTCCTCCATGTAGTGGGTGGTGTACAGGATGGCCATGCCCTGCTCGCCGAAACGCCGGACGCTCTCCAGGATGGCGTGGCGGCTCTGCGGGTCCACCCCGACGGTCGGCTCGTCCAGGATGAGCAGCGTCGGCGCGTGCACGAGACCGGCACCGATGTTGAGCCGCCTGCGCATACCTCCGGACAGCGTGTCCACCCGGTCCTCGGCCCGGGCCGTCAGATCGACCAGCTCCAGGACCTCACGGACCCGGCGCGCCCGCTCCCTGCCCGGGAGCCGGTACAGGCGCCCGAAGAAGTCCAGGTTCTCGCGGACGCTGAGGTCGCCGTAGAGGGCGATGTCCTGGGGGACGTAACCGATCAGCCGCTTCGCGGGACCGACGGCGGTGCCGACGCGGTGCCCGGCGACCTCGACCGTCCCGCTGTCGGGGCGCAGCAGCCCGCACACCATGCGGATCGTGGTGGTCTTGCCCGAGCCGTTGGGTCCGAGCAGGCCGTACGTCTCGCCCGGGGCGACGGAGAGGGAGACGCCGTCGACAGCGGTCAGGTCACCGAAGCGCCGTACCAGCCGCGCGCATTCCAGCAGGGCGTGCGTCGCCTCTCGGCGGATCGTGGGCGGGGACGGTGCGGTCATGTGCACCAGCCTGTGTGCGGGCCGTGAGGGCGGGGGAGGGCCGACCGGTCCCGTCACGGGAACGACCGGCCCCCCGGCGCCTGGCCCGACCGGCTCCCGGCAACACGGTCAGCGCAGGTCGGCCCGGAGACCGGTGAGGACCAGGTCCACGGCCTCCTCCGCCCATCCCGGCCGGCCCCCGCGACCGGCCATGTAGTCCGCGTAGTAGGGGCCGAGGAGGGCCGAGACGGCGGCCTCCAGGTCCGCGTCGGCGCGGACGAGGCCTTCCTCCCGGCCCCGTTCCAGCGCCTCGCGCAGCAGGGCACGGCGGGGCAGTACCGTGCGCTCCCGCAGCAGGCCGAGCAGCTCGGGGGTGTGCGCCTCCTCGGCGAGGCAGGTGCCGATGAGCGCCATGCCGTCGACGCGCTCGACGACCCCGGCGAAGTCCTCCAGGATCGCGACGAGGTCGGTGCGCAGCTGCCCGCTCGGGGCGGGGACGCCCGTCACGCGCAGGGCGGCGAGCGCCGCGGTGAGCAGATCCGCCTTCGTCTTCCAGCGCAGGTGGATCGTGGACTTGCTCACGCCCGCGGCGGCGGCGACCTGGTCCAGGGTCATCCGTACGTACCCCTGGGAGGCGAGCAGTTCGAGCGCTGCGCGCAGGATCGCCGCTTCCTTCTCGGCGGAGCGGGGCCGCCCGGCGCCCTTGGGCGGCTTCGTCTCGGACATGCCGTAAGGATACGTGGACGGGTACCGCACCGTTCGGTTCGGATATTCGGGCTAGCCGGCCGCCCGCGCGCCCTGGATGTGGAAGTTGAAGTCGGTGTGCCCGAACGCGCCGTACAACCGCAGCCAGATCGGCAGGACCATCTCGGTGCCGCGGGCAGCGGTGATGTCTCCGAGGTCGATCACCGCGCTCTCGGGCCAGCCGATGGAGACGAGCAGGTCGCTGACGGCCTTCTTCGCGCCCGCGTCGTCGCCGCACACGAACACGTTGTGCGGTCCCGCCATCCGGTCCGGATCGACCATGATCCGGCAGTTCATGGTGTTGAGCGTCTTGACGACCTTGGCGCCCGGGAAGGCGCGCTGGATCTGCTCGCCGAGGCTGTCGGTGTTCACGGGGTCGAGCGATGGCGGCATCCCGGCGGAGAAGTCCAGCGCGTTGGCGACATCGACGAGCACCTTGCCGTCGAGGTTCTCCGCGCCCGCCGCCGTGAGGGCCTGCAGGCTCCCGGATCCGGAGGTGGCGTTGACGACGGTTTCCCCCTCGGCGGCCGCGTCGGCGAACGTGGCGAGGGAGATCTCGGGGTGGTCCGCGTGCCAGGCCGCGAAGGGCGGGTTGCCCATCGCGTCCGGGGTGGTACGGGCCAGGGTGGCCTCGGGGTCGCGGGTGCCGATGACGACCTCGTGGCCGAGGGCGGAGAACGTGGCGGCGAGGGTCCGGCCGACGATGCCGGTGCCGAGCACTGCGTAGCGCATGGGGGATTCCTTCCGGATGCCGGAGCGGGATGGTCCGGACACCTGAAAAAGTAAACCGAGTCGTTCGGTATTGCAAGGAGGGGCGCCGCGCGCCACACCACGAGGGTTGAGGCGACCCTCCTGGCCCCGCCGCAGGGGGCCGAACGGCCCTGGACGGGTCCACCCGTCCGGCGCAGCGTGGCGTTGACGGGCCGATCCCGACGCGGGCATCCCGCTCGCGGTTCGGACGGCCGGGAGCGTGAGTGGCCATGATGTTCTGGTACGGCGACGGCATGAACGGATGGGGCTGGTTCGCCATGTCGGCCGGCATGGTGCTCTTCTGGGTTCTCCTCATCACCGCCGTCGTTCTGATCTTCCGCACGCTGGACCGAGCCGCCGGCCGACCCGCCCAGTCCGACCTGGCCCGGCCTGAACAACTCCTGGGGGAGCGGCTGGCGCGAGGCGAGATCGACGAGGACGAGTACCGCAGGAGGCTGAACGCCCTGCGGAGCGGCGGAACGTGACCGCCGCGGGCCGCCCGGATGCGGCCCGGGCGGTACCCGGCCACCCTGGGGTCATGGCCGCTCGGCGGCCCGGGAAGCCGGGCACACGACAGGACGCACTGCGTGAGCTGGCCGCGCGGCACGACGGACGCGGGGGACTGCTGCCGGCGGCGCTCGAGCGCGTCAGAGCCGGCACGCCCGCGGGACCGGAGCGGTGGGCGCCGCTCGTGGCGGCCGCGGCGGGACTGCCCGCCGCCGCGGGGCTGGGCCCCGCCACGTACTTCGCCGACCTCGCCACACCCCACGGGGAGCGGCATGTGCGCGTGTGCACGGCGACGGCGTGCTTCGCCGCGCAGGGCGGGCGGCACCTGGGCGAGGTGGAGCGGGAGATCGGCGTCACCGCGGGTTCGGTCGACGCCACGGGCGGGACATCGCTGCAGGCCGTACGCTGCCTCGGCTACTGCTACGCGGGACCCGCCGCACTCGACGGAACCAGGCCCTGCACGGGCCCCGGGCTCGCCGGCCAGCTCGGCGGGCGTGCGGAGGCACGGGCTCCCCGCATCCCCGTCGCCGACACGACCGGAGAGCCCGTCCTGCTCTCCGGGATCGTCGCGGGGGAGCCCGCCTGGCAGGTGTGGCGCGCCACGGTCGCCGAGCTGCGGCCCGAGGACGTCCTGCGGGAGGTCGCCGCGTCCGGGCTGCGGGGGCGCGGCGGTGCGGGATTCCCCGTCGCGGCCAAGTGGGCCGCCGCGGAGCGAGGCCCCGGGACCGTGGTCGTGGCCAACGGGGACGAAGGCGATCCGGGGTCGTTCGCCGACCGGCTGCTGATGGAGGAGGACCCCGGCCGGGTCCTCGAAGGGCTCGCCCTCGCCTGCTACGCCTGCGGCGCCCGGCGCGGCACCGTCCTCGTACGCTCCGAGTACCCGCGGGCCATGGCGCGGCTGCGGCGGGCGCTCGCCCGCGCGATCGCCGAGGGAGACCTCGCCCCCTCCGTCCACGAGGCCGGGCCGCGACCGTTCGTGGATCTCGCCGAGGGCGCCGGCTCGTACGTGGCGGGCGAGGAGACCGCGCTCATCGCCCGTCTGGAAGGCGCACGCGGATGTGCGCGGCCCCGCCCGCCGTACCCGACCGACCGCGGGCTCTGGGACGCGCCGACCGTGGTCAACAACGTGGAGACGCTCGCCTCCGTGCCCTGGATCGTCCGCCACGGAGGCGCGGCCTACGCCGGACGCGGCACGCCGGCCGAGACCGGTACGAAACTCGTCTGCCTCTCCGAACGGTTCGCGCGTCCCGGCGCCTACGAGGTCGAACTCGGCACCCCCGTACGCGAGATCGTCACCGGATTCGGCGGCGGCCTGAAGAACGGCGCCGACCTCGTCACCCTGCAGATCGGCGGTCCCCTGGGAGGCTTCCTCGCCGGGAACGCCCTCGACGTCCCCCTCACGGCCGAGGCGCTCGCCGCCCGCGGCGCGGCGCTCGGCCACGCCGGCATGGTCGCCTTCGACGCGGACACCGACCCGCGTGAACTGCTCCGGCACATCTGGGAGTTCGCCGCGGAGGAGAGCTGCGGGGCGTGCTCCCCCTGCCGGGTCGGCACCCGCAGGGGCCTCGAACTCGCCGCCGACCGCGGTGCACCGGGTGAGCCGTACGAGAAGCTCGCACGGCTCATGGGCGAGGCGAGCCTGTGCGCCTTCGGGCGTCGCGTGCCCGCCGCCGTACGCAGCCTCGCCCGAGCCTACGGCCCCGACCTGGCGGGGTGGGACCGGTGAACGGCCTCCACGTCGACGGCGTACCGGTCGAACTCCCCGCGGGGGCCTCGCTGCTCGACGCCGCCCGCGCCGCGGGCGCCGACCTGCCCACGCTCTGCCACGACGACCGCCTGCGACCGGCCGGCTCGTGCCGCACCTGCCTCGTCCGTGCCGACGGACGGATCGTGGCCGCCTGCGTCACCCCCGCCGCCTCCGGCACCACCGTCACCACCGCCGACGACGACCTGCGCACCCTGCGCCGCGACGCGGTCTCGCTGATCGCCTCCGCCCTGCCGCCCCGCGCCCTCGCCGCCGACCCGCCCAGCGAACTCGCCGAGGCCTGCCGGACGTTGGGCATCGACCCGGCCGAGGCCGTGGGCGACTCCCCGCGCGGGCGGGACGAGAGCCACCCGTACGTCCACCTCGACCGCGACCTGTGCATCGCCTGCGGGCGCTGTGTCCGGATGTGCGCGGACGTCCAGGGCACCTTCGCGCTCACCCTCACCGGCCGCGGAGCCGATACGGTCGTCGCTCCCGGCACCGGCGGATCCTGGGCCGCCTCCGACTGCGTGTCCTGCGGCGGCTGCGTCGACACCTGTCCCACCGGGGCGATCACCCAGCCGGGGCCGGGCCGGGGCATCACCTCCCGACAGCGGGACCCGGAACGGGTCCGCACCACCTGCGGCTACTGCGGAGTCGGCTGCGCCCTCGACGTCGTCGTGCGCGAGGACCGGGTCGCCGCCGTACTCCCCGCCCGGGACGGACCCGTCAACCGCGGCCACGCGTGCGTGAAGGGCCGCTTCGCCCACGGCTACCTCCGCTCCGCCGAACGCCTCACCGAGCCGCTGATCCGCAGGAACGGCGTCCTCGAACCGGCCGGCTGGGACGAGGCGGTGGCACGCGTCGCCGAAGGGCTCCGTACGGCTCTGGACGAGGGCGGCCCCGACGCCGTGGCCGCGATCTCCTCGGCCCGGGCCACCAACGAGGAGAACTACCTCATCCAGAAGTTCCTGCGGACCGTCATCGGCACCAACAACGTCGACAACTGCTCCCGCCTCTGCCACGCCCCCTCCGCCGCCGGACTCACCGCCGCCTTCGGGCGCGCGGGCGGTACCGACTCCTTCGACACCGTCGAGACCGCGGACTGTCTCCTCGTCGTCGGCGCGAACCCCGTCGAAGCCCACCCCGTCGTCGGCGCCCGGCTCCTCGAACGAGCGCTCGCCGGCGCCTCGTTGATCGTCGCCGACCCCCGGTCCGTCGGCCTCGCCCGCCACGCCGACCTGCACCTGCGGCCCCGGCCCGGCACCAACGTCGCCCTCTTCCACGGCCTCGCGCACGTCCTCGTCGCGGAAGGCCTGACCGACCCGGACTTCCTGCGCGAGCGCGCCACCGGCCTGGCCGAACTCACCGCGCTCCTCGACGACCACCCGCCCGAGCGCGCCGCCGAGATCACCGGCGTACCCGCCGAGGACATCACCGCCGCCGCCCGGCTCTACGGCCGCGCCGAACGCCCCGCGATCCTGTACGGGCTCGGTGTCACCGAACATCTCCACGGCACCGACGGCGTGCGCACCCTCGCGAACCTCGCCATCCTCCGGGGCGCCGTCGGAGGCACCGGCCGAGGCCACGGCATCAGCCCGCTGCGCGGCCAGAACAACGTCCAGGGCGCCTCCGACATGGGCGCGCTGCCCGATCTGCTCCCCGGCTACGCCCGGGTGGACGACCCCGAGGCGCGCGCCCGCGCCGAGCGCGTCTGGGGCTGCCCGGTGCCGCCCGAGCCCGGTCTGCGCATCCCCGAGATGTTCGCGGCCGCACGGTCCGGCCGCCTGCGCGCCCTGTGGGTCATCGGCGAGGACGTCCGCTCGACCGACCCGGACAGCGACCGGGTCGCCGAGGCCCTCGACACCTGCCCGTTCGTCGTCGTGAGCGAGCTCTTCCCCGGCGAGACCGCCCGGCACGCCGACGTCGTCCTGCCCGTCGCCTCCTGGCTGGAGAAGGACGGTACGTTCGTGAACTTCGACCGCCGCTTCCAGCGGGTACGGGCCGCCGTACGGCCGCCCGGCGCGGCCCGCAGCGACTTCGACGTCGTGCACGCCGTGGCCGCGGCCATGGGGGCCGACCTGGGCTGCCCGACCCCCGCCGAGGCCCTCGCCGAATGCGGGCGCGTCGCGCCCGTCTTCGCCGGGCTCTCGCACGAGCGGCTCGACCGGGAGGGCGCCGTCCCGTGGCCGTGCCCGGAGCCGGACCGCCCCGGCGAGGCCACCCTGTACACCCGTGCGTTCGCCACCCCCGACGGGCGCGCCCACCTGTCCGCCGCGCCGTGGCTGCCGCCCGGGGAGGAGCCCGACGCCGACCATCCCCTGCTGCTCGTCACCGGGCGCCGCTGGGCCCACTACAACTCCGGCAGCATGACCCGGCGCGGCGGCAACCTGCTCCTCGACCCGCGCGACCGCCTCGACCTCCATCCCGAGGACGCGGCCCGGCACGGTGTCAGGGACGGCGCGGAGGTCACCGTCGAGAGCCGGCACGGCCGCGCGCGGCTGATCGCGCGGGTGAGCACGGAACTCGCCCCGGGGCAGGTCTTCTGCGCGTTCCACTTCCCGGCGAGCGGCGTCAACTCCCTGACGTCCGACCACGCGGACACCGTGACCTCGTGCCCCGAGTACAAGGTCACGGCGGTGAGGCTGCGGCCGACGACGCAGGCGTGAGGCCGCCCCGTACCGTTTCGACCCAGTCCCGGCCCTGTCCGGCCACGGACCCGGGTTCCGGCCCAGTCCCGCCACGGCCCCGGTCGGCGCGCCGCACTCAGTCGTGGGCGACGACGGCGACCGGTGCGCGGCTGTGGTGCAGCACCGCGTGCGCCACATGGCCGAGGTGCGGACCGAGGGAGGAACGCCGGGTGCGCCGGCCGACCACCACGAGATCCGCGGCGGCAGCCTCCCGCACCAGCTCCTGCCCGGCCGATCCGACGATCAGCCGACTCGTGGCCTCGACCTCCGGATACTTCGCACGCCAGGGCTCCAGCATCGCGGCCAGCGTCCGCTCGATCTCCCCGGCCACGGTCAGCCGCGGGTCGGAGGTGACCAGCGGGCCCAACCCCAGGTAGAGCGGCAGCTGCTGGGCATGCAGCGCGCGCACCGCGCTTCCGTGGCGGGCCGCCTCCTCGAACGCGAAACCCAGGACGGCGTCGCCCGGCTGCTCGACGTCCACCCCGACCACCACGGCGCCGTGAGGGCCGCCCGCGCCCGGCATGTCACCGGCGCGCACCATCACGACCGGCCGCTCGACGAGAGCGACGGTGGCCAGGCCCACCGAACCGACGACGAACCCCGCGACCCCGCCCAGCGCGCGCGAGCCGAGGACGAGCAGCTCGGCCTCGTCGCCCACCGCGACCAGGCTGGACACGGCGCCCCCGGGCAGCAACCGGGTCGTGACCGAGAGCCCCGGGTGGCGCTCGCGCAGGGCGGCCGCGGTCGTCGAAAGGAGCGACTCGGCCCACTGACGCTGCACGTCGGCGCTCACGAGCGGGACCGTGGCCGCCGGGGGCGGCTCCTCCGCGTGCACCAGATGCACGTGGGTCTCCCGCAACAGGGCTTCCCGCGCCGCCCATTCGGCCGCCTGGGCGCTCTCTGCCGTGCCGTCCAGACCGACCACGACGCTTCCGTTCATGGCCGCACACCTCCTCGTACCGTGTCGTCCTCGTCGTACGCGAGACGGGCGGAGACCGACACCACCCCGTCGACCATCGCGCACATCCGCTCGACCGCCGGGATCATGCCCCGGAACGGCAGCCGGCCGCCGATCTCCACCCGGCCCTCGCGGACCTCGACCGTGAGCGGTGCGGGATCGAGCCGCAGCGTGCCGGCGAGCACGTCGTGGACGATCTCGCGGCGGATGTCCTCGTCCTCCCGCAGGAAGATCCCCAGCAGGTCCCGGCGGCTGACGATCCCCACCAGCCGGTCCTCCTCGTCGGCCACCACCAGCCGCTTGACGCCCTGGACCTCCATGAGCCGGGCCGCCTCCACCACGCTCCACTCGGGCCGGGCGCACACGGCCGGGGCCGACATCAGCTCCTCCGCGCGCGTTCCCTCGGCCTTCGCCCGCTCCCACGCCTCCAGGCCCGGTACGGCCGGGAGTTCGCCGGGCGCCGCCTGGTCGGCGGTCTTGCGCAGCAGGTCCCCTTCGGAGACGACCCCGATGACCCGGTTCCCGGCGTCCACGACGGGCACGGCGGTGACCCGGTTCCTGGAGAGGACCCCCACGATCTCCTTGAACGGGGCGTCCCCGCGCACGCTCACCACGTCGCGGGTCATGAGCTCGCCGATCCTGCGATGGCGCATCACCGGCTCCTTCCTTCTGTGACGGCGGCCTCCCCGGCCACCAGGCGATCGGCGCAGCCGTCCCAGGTGACGAGGTCCGGGTAGTCGTCCTCGGTGAGTTCCTGGCCGCTCAGTTCGGCGAGTGCCTCGACGAATTCGAGGAAGTCCAGCGAGTCCAGCTCGAACGCGTCCCGGAGCCCTTCCCCGGGCGCGAGGCCCGAGAAGTCGGCGTCCGGGACGATCCGCTGGACCGCCTGTCGTACGAGCGCCCGTGCCTGGTCGTGGTTCACAGTTCCTCCGGTCGTTGCAGCAGCCAGTCGAGGGCCGTCAGGAGCCGCGCGCCCGTGGCGCCGTCGGCCGCACGGTGGTCGGCGGAGAGGGTGGCCGTGAGCGAGGGGCGTACGCCCAGCAGACCGTCCACGGCCACGGGCCGCTCGACGATGTGGCCGAGACCGACGAGAGCGACCTGCGGCGGGTAGACGACCCCGAAGACGGACTCGACGCCCTGGTCGCCGAGGTTGGTGACGGTGATGCTGGGCTCGGCCGTCTCCGAAGCGCGGAGCCGTCCGCCGCGTGCCCGCGCGACGAGGTCCTTCATGCCGGCCATCACCTCGGTCACGGACAAGGCGTCCGCGTGGGCGAGCGCCGGGGCCACCAGACCTCCGCCGCGCAGGGAGACCGCGATCCCCAGCCGGACCTCCTCGGCCGGGACGAACGCGTCGTCGATCCAGTGCCCGTTGAGCTCGGGCACCTTCCGGGCCGCCAGCGCGACGGCCTTGAGCGCGAGCGCGGCGGGCACCAGCCGCCGGGAGAGCGGGAGCGCCCGGTTGCGCGCGTGCATCCAGTCGAGGGCGGCCGCCATGTCGACGGTCGTGGAGAGGTAGAAATGCGGGATCTCCCGCTTGGAGCGGGCCATGAGACGGGCCGTCGCCGTGCGCGCGGCCCCTGCGGATCTCTTCGCGGCCGAGGCGGGAACGGGGGTGGTCGCCGTGACCGCCGCCGTGACCGCCGCGCCCGTCTCCCGTGCGGCGGTTCGAACGTCCTCGGCGCGGATCGTGCCTTCGCGGCCGCTCCCGGCGACCGCGCCCAGCTCGATGCCGAGTTCGGAGGCGAGCCGCCGGGCCAGCGGGGACGCCTTCACCCGCCCGGGCCCGGTCCGCCCGTGGGACGCCGCGACGGGCCGCGGAGCAGGGGGAGCCCGGTCGGGCGTCACACCCGCGTGGTCCACGTCCGCACGCGTGATCCGCCCGCCCGGCCCCGACCCGTGCACGTGGGTGAGGTCGACATGGCGCTCCTCCGCGAGACGGCGGACGAGCGGGGAGGTGGCGGGTGAAGGCCTCTCCGCGCGGTCCTGCGCCTCCGCGCGGTCCCGCGGCCCGGCGCCGGCGGTCACGCCGGGCGTCTGCTCGATGACGGCCAGCGGCGTGCCCACCGGCACCGTGGTGCCCTCCTCGACGAGCAGGGCGCCGACCGTTCCGCTCTCGAAGCACTCCACTTCGATGGCGGACTTGGCCGTCTCGACCACGGCGACGACATCACCGCGCGACACCCGGTCGCCCGGTCGCACCAGCCACTGGGACAGCGTGCCCTCGTCCATGTCCGCGCCGAGGGACGGCATCGTGAACTCGGCCATGTCAGTCCACCGCCCGGTGCGCCGCCGCCACGATGCCGGCCGGCTGGGGGAGCGCGGCCTGCTCCAGATGCCGGGCGTACGGAATCGGGACCTCCGCGGCGCAGACCCGTTCGACGGGCGCGTCCAGGTCGAAGAACGCCTGCTCGGTGATCCTCGCCGAGATCTCGGCGGAGAGACTGCCGCTGCGCCAGCCCTCGTCGACGACGACGGCCCGATGCGTACGCCGTACGGAGCCGAGGATCGTGGCGTCGTCGAGCGGCCGGAGCGTGCGCAGGTCCACGACTTCGGCGTCGATGCCCTCGCCGGCCAGCTCCTCCGCCGCGTCCAGGGCCTTGGCCAGGCTGCCGCCATAGGCCACGACCGTGACGTCGGTGCCCTCGCGGCGGACCACCGCGTGATCCAGATCGACCTCCCGGACACCCCGGTCCAGGACACCGGTCGCGTTGTACAGACTGCCGTGCTCGAAGATCAGCACGGGGTCGGGGTCGGCGAGGGCGGGCGCCAGCAGATGGCGGGCGTCGTCGAGCGTGGCGGGGGTGAGGACCCGGACGCCGGGGATGTGCGCGTACCAGCCTTCGAGGCTGTGCGAGTGCTGGGCGGCGAGCTGGCGCCCGGCGCCCGTGGTCATCCGGATCACCAGCGGCACGCCCAGCTGACCGCCCGACATGTGGCGGAGGGTGGCCGCGTTGTTGAGGATCTGGTCGAGAGCCAGCAGGCTGAAGTTGACGGTCATGATCTCGACGATCGGCCGCATTCCCGCCAGCGCGGCGCCGATGCCGGCCCCGACGAAGGCGGACTCGGACAGCGGAGTGTCCCGTACGCGGTCCGGTCCGAACTCCTCCAGGAGACCGAGACTCACGCCGAAACAGCCTCCGTAGCGGCCGACGTCCTCGCCCATGAGGAAGACCCGCTCGTCCGTCGCGAGCGCTTCCCGCAGGGCCTCCCGCAGCGCCTCGCGGTAGGAGAGGGACGCGTCCTCGGGCCGTCCTGTGGTGGCCTTTCCACGGGTGTTCATGACGGCGCCTCCTCGTCCCGCCCCGTGACGTGGCGCAGCAGGCTCTCCACCGGTTCCTCGGGGGCCTGTTCGGCGGCGTGGACGGCGGCGTCGATCTGCTCCGCGACCTCGCGCTCCAGTTTCTCGAGTGCGCTCGCGTCGAGAAGGCCGGCCGTACGCAACCGCTCGGTGAGGGTGGCGACGGGATCACGCCGCTTCCACTCCTCGATCTCGTCCCTCGGGCGATAGCGGTCCGGGTCGTACATCGAGTGGGCGCGGAAACGGTACGTCCGCGCCTCCAGGAAGTGCGGACCGTTCCCGGCACGGATGGAGGCCACCGCCCCGCGCGCGGCCTTCTCCACGGCGTGCACGTCCATGCCGTCGACGGACCAGGCCGCCATCCCGTACGACGCCGCCCGCATCGCCAGGTCGGTCTGCGCGTGTTCGCGGGCGAGCGCCGTTCCCATCGCGTACAGGTTGTTCTCGCAGACGAACAGCACGGGCAGTCCCCACAGCGCGGCCAGGTTCGCCGTCTCGTGGAACTCGCCCTCGGCGAAGGCGCCGTCCCCGAAGAAGCAGCAGGTGACCCGCTCCTCGCCGCGCAACCGGTCGGCCAGGGCCAGGCCCGCGGCGAGGGGCAGCCCGCCGCCGACGATCGCGTTTCCGCCGTAGAGACGCCGCCCGGCGTCGAAGAGGTGCATCGACCCGCCGCGTCCGTGGCTGCAGCCGGTCACCCGGCCGTACATCTCCGCCATCACGGCCTCGGCCGGCACGCCGCGCGCCAGTGCGTGACCGTGCTCGCGGTACGTCGAGACCACGGCGTCCCGCTCGGTGAGGGCCTGATGGACGCCCACGGCCACCGCTTCCTCACCGATGTACAGGTGGACGAACCCGCGGATCGCCGCCGCGCTGTACAGCTCGACGCAGCGCTCCTCGAAGCGCCGGACGAGCAGCATCTCCCGCAGCAGCTCGACGTCGTGGGCCGCTTCGGGAGCCGGCGCGCGCGCCGGCTCCCCGCGGGCTCGGTGCGGGCGGTCGGTGTGCGAGCCCCGGGAGGGCGCACCGCGTGTGGCGGCCATCACCGCTCCTCTCCTGACGGCGTGGTCGTCCCGGACCCCTCCTGGGTCTCCGGGATCTCCGGGATCTCCGGGGTCTCCGGGGTCTCCAGGGTCGACACGTCGCCTTCGGGCAGGCCGAGTTCACGCGCCCGCAGCAGGCGGCGCATGACCTTCCCGCTACGGGTCCTGGGCAGGTCCCGCGCGAAGTCGAGCTCGCGCGGGGCGACGGCCGGGCCCAGGCGACGCCGGGCGAACGCGAGGAGCTCACGACGCAGTTCGGGACTCGGTACGTACTCGGGACGAAGGGAGACGAACGCCTTCACGATCGCGCCCGCCACGGCGTCCGGGCGGCCGATGACTCCGGCCTCGGCGACCGCCGGGTGCTCCATCAGCGCGCTCTCGACCTCGAAGGGCCCGACCAGATGGCCGGCGGACTTGATGACGTCGTCCGCGCGGCCCACGAACCAGTACCAGCCGTCCGCGTCGCGCGTGACCAGATCGCCGGTCAGGTACCAGCCGTCGGCGAAGCACGCTTCGTACCGGCTCCGCTCATGCAGATAGCCACGGAACATCGACGGCCAGCCGGTCCGGAGCGCGAGCTCCCCCTGGACACCGGGACGGTCCAGGACCGTGACACGTCCGCCGGTGACCCGGGCGCGGCCGTTCTCGCCGCACTCCAGTACGCCGGCCTCGACACCGGGAAGCGGCCGCCCCATCGATCCGGGGCGCACGGGGCCTGCGGCGAAGTTGGCGATCATGATGGCGCCCGTCTCGGTCTGCCACCAGGTGTCGTGGACGGGCAGCCCCAGCACGTCCTGACCCCAGCGGACCGCCTCCGGGTTGAGGGGCTCGCCGACACTCGCGACGAAACGGAGCGCCGACAGGTCGTACTGGTCGGGAGGGGTGGGGCCGTCGCCCGTGCGGGGCGTGGCCCGCATGAGCATCCGGATCGCCGTGGGGGCCGTGTACCAGACGGTGACGTGCTGCTCGGCGAGGACGCGGTACCACCGGCGCGGATCGAAGTCCCCTTCGTCGACGACGGTCGTCACGCCATGGGTGAGCGGGGCGATGATCCCGTACGACATGCCGGTCACCCAGCCCGGGTCGGCCGTGCACCAGAACACGTCGCCCGCATGGAGGTCCAGTGCGTGGGCGGCGGTGATGTGGTGGGCGACGACCGCCTCGTGCACATGCATCGCGCCCTTGGGCGTCCCCGTCGTGCCGCTGGTGAAATGGAGCAGTGCCAGGTCCCCGGGGTCGGTCGGCGGGACCGTGAACCGCGACGGAGCCGCGTCCATGAGCGCGGGGAAGGAGAGCGTGTCGGGGGGCGGGTCGCCGCCGGGGTCGAGCAGCAGGACGTGCCGCAGCCCCGGGAGCCGGGAGCGTACGGGCGCGACCTTGCGCTCGTACAGCCGGCGTGTCGTCACCAGGACCCGTGCGTCGCCCAACTCCATGCGCAGCGCGACGGGTTCGGGGCCGAACGCGGTGAACAGAGGGCACAGCACACGGCCGGCACGCAGGGTGCCGAGGACGGTGGCGTAGAGCTCGGCCCGGCGCCTGAGAAGGGTGAACACCCGCTCGCCGGGGGCGACGCCGAGCGCTTCGAGGGTATGGGCGAAGCGGGAGCTGAGATCGGCGAGTCGCGTGTACGTCAGCGTCGTCACCGACCCGTCCGCCGCCACACACCGAAGGGCCACACGCTCCCCGTGCCCCTCGCGCACATGCCGGTCGACCGCCTCGTAACCGATGTTGAGGCCGCCACCGGGCAGACCGGCGAGCTCGGCGCGTGCCTGTTCCCAGTCGAACGCGGCCCGCGCGCTCGTGTAGTCGGGCATGACCGGTGACACCCGCAGGGAGCTCATCGCGGGTGCTCCACGTCGAGAGCGAGGTTGTCGTAGGTGTAGTCGATCGACTGGTGGAGCGCGACCACTCCGTCGACGGAGCGGCACAGCCGCTCGATCACGGGGAGGTCGGCGCGCTCGTCGACGCGTCCGGTGAGTGTCACCACTCCGTCGGCGACGGCCGCGTGGACCGTGCCGGGCGCGAGTCGCAGGGTGCCGGCGAGGACGTCCCGCTCGATCTCCTCACGGATCGCCTCGTCGCTGCGGAGGAAGGGCCGCAGCAGGTCGCTGCGGCTGACGATGCCGACGAGCCGTCCGGCCTCGTCGGTCACGGGGAGCCGCTTCACGCCGCTGCGGTGCATGGTCCGGGCGGTCTCGACGAGGTTCCAGCCCGGCCGGGCGGTGACCGCGGGGGAGGTCATCAGTCTCTCGGCGGTCTCCGCGTCGGGCAGCTCGCGCTCCTGGGACAGCAGACGTACGCCCGCCCAGCGGCCCTCGACGTCGGGCAGCTCGGAGGTGGCCCGCAGGAGGTCGGCCTCCGAGACCACGCCGAGCGGGCGTCGTTCGTTGTCGACGACCGGGACGGCGGTGATGTCGTTGTCGCTGAAGATCCGGACGATCTCCTTGAAGGGCGTCGTGGGTCCGACGGCGACGACCTGGTGCGTCATCACCTCGAAGACGGTGCGGTGCTGCATGGTCCTCCTCCTCTCCGGAGTCCCGCATCACGGCATTCCTCACTCTCACCCGCCCGTGCTCCCGGTGGGCAGTGCCGAACGGCCCCCATCGGGGACGGTCGGCCCATGACGGCCGACCGGCCAGGGGGGAGAGTGGAGAGACCAGCACTGCTGGGAGGTGACAGCCATGGCTTCGACGCGAGCGGATGCGCGGCGCCGCCGGTCGGAGGGACCCGCTACCCGGGCTGGCGGCCTGTGGGCGCGCGTGGGGGACCGGCTGATCGTCGGAGGCGCGGTCGTGGGGGACGAGGGGCGGGACGGGGAGATCGTGGGCCTGCACCACGCGGACGGCAGCCCGCCGTTCGACGTGCGGTGGTCGGACACCGGGAAGATCACCCTGATCTTCCCGGGGCCCGACGCACGCGTCCAGCACTTCCCGGCGCACTGAGCGCCACGGGACGTCACGGGCGTCGACGTCAGGGGACGTCACGGGCGTCGACGTCAGGGGACGTCACGGGACGTCAGGGACGCCCCGCGGGCCGGAGGCGTCGAACGTCGCCGTCGCGTCCACGACCCCCGGCACCGCACGGGTCAGCCGGAGCAGCAGGCCCACCGGGACGGACGCGGGGATGTGCCCGCCGAGGGTCACCGCGCCGTCCAGGACCGTCACGGTGAGTGTGGAGTCCCCCTCGGGGAGCAGGTGGGTGAGGAGCTCGTGCCGTACGTCATCGGCCAGTTCGGCGTCGGACCGCAGATAGACCTTGAGGAGATCCCCTCGGCTGACGACGCCGACAGGGCGGCCGTCGTCGTCCACCACCGGAAGCCGCTTCAGGCGCCCGCGCCCCATCAGCCGGGCGGCGCCCGCGATCGTCGCTCCGCGCGTGACGGTCACGGCGGGCGTGGACATCAGGTGGCGCGCGGTCGTCCCTCGCCGGTCGTCACCCGGCACCTTGCCGAGGACGTCCGCCTCCGAGACCACCCCGACGACACGCCCTTCGGGGGACAGGACCGGCAGCGCGCTCACCCTCCAGCGCCTGATGCTCTCGACGATCTCCTTGACGGGGGCGTCGAGCCCCACGGAGACCACCGCGTGGGTCATCACGTCGTCGACATGGCGTGGGTGCTTCATAGCGTGAGCCTGCGCCGTACCGGGGGACCGGGCCAGGGCCGATCGGGGCCCAGTGGGTGCCGGTCGGCCCTCGCCGACGGGCGGGAAGCGTGGTTCCCTGAGAGGGAGGAAGGACTCGACCGAAAGACGCGGAGTAGCGGCCTCGAGCCGTGCACCGCGCAATCAGGATCCGCGAGAAGCGGATGGGTCCTTCCTCACCTGCGTGCGCCGGGGCGCGCGTGCGCCATGCGCCGAGGGCGGTGGACCGACCGGCCCTATACGCGGCCCCGTGCCCGGTGCGAGCGTGGCAGCACACCACTCGCGCACCATCTCGCACGCACCACCTCACACGCACCACCTCACACGCACCACCTCACACGCACCACCTCACACACACCACCTCGCACACCACTTCGCACCCCGGAAAGGCGGTGGGGACCATGGAGTCGCCCCTGGTGGTAGGAGTCGACGGTTCCGACGCCAGTCTCGCGGCCACGGACTGGGCCGTCGACGAGGCGCTACGACACGGCCTCCCGCTGCGTATCGTCCACGCCTCGCTGTGGGAGCGGTACGAGGGGTCCGTGCCCGCCTGGAGCGTGGACCGCCCCTCGGGCCAGGTTCTCGCCGAGAACATCGTCGGCGTGGCGGCCGAACGGGCCCGGCGCCGCGCACCCGACCTCAGGATCACGACGGACGTCGTCCCCATGGACGCGGCCGGCGCCCTGCTCGAGGAGGGGCAGAAGGCCATGGCCGTCGTCGTCGGATCCCGGGGCCGCGGGGAGTTCGCCGACCTCATGCTGGGGTCCGTGGGCCTCCTCGTCGCGGCCCGCTCGCACGCCCCCGTGGTCGTCGTCCGCGGGGACCCGCACGCTCTGGAAGCGCGGCACGGACGTGTCCTGCTGGGCATCGGTGACCACGACATCGACTCTCCCGCCGTGCGTTTCGCGTTCCGCGAGGCGGCCGTACGCGACTGCGAACTCGACGTCGTCCGTACGTGGCGGCGCCCGGCCCACGAGCCGGTCGACCACCCGCTCCTGACCGGCGACGCGGCCCACCACTTCGAGGAACGGTCCTCCGAACTGCTCGACAAGGCCCTGGAGGCGGCCGTGCGCGACCACCCCGAGGTGCGGCTGCGGCGGAGCACCGTCGAAGGACCCGCGCGCAAGGTGCTCGTCGACCGCTCCGCCGCCGCCGACCTGCTGGTCGTCGGGGCACGGCGGCGGGACCGCCTCATCGGCATGGAGCTGGGGAGGGTCGCCCACCGCGGCCTGCACCACGCCTCGTGCCCGGTCGCCGTCGTCCCCCAGCACCACCGCGTTCCCCCGGAGGGAGACCTGTGATGAACACGGCCGCGGGGAAGCACCCCATGAGCGACATCGGGCGCCGCGTCGCCGCCCGGCGCAGACAGCTCGGCCTGTCCCGCGAGGACGTGGCGGAGCGCGCCGGATCGGCGACGAGCTACATCACGTACGTGGAGGAGCAACTGCCCACCCCCGGGATGAACTTCCTCGTCCGGCTCGCCAACGCCCTGGAGACGAGCGTCGAGGATCTGACCGGGTACACCGCCGATCTGCCGACCGGCAGCGGCCGGGCGGGCCGTCACCCGCGGATGGTGGAGCTCGACGAGCGGGAGTGCTGGGCACTGCTCGGCGATCACGGCGTCGGTCGCGTCGCCGTCACCACCCAGGACGGTCCCGCGGTCCTCCCCGTGAACTACCAGGTCGTCGAGGGGGAGATCCTCTTCATGACCACCCCGGACTCGTCCCTGGCCGCCACCTCCGGGTCGGAGATCGCGTTCGAGGCCGACCACGTGGACGAGGCCTTCAGCCAGGGCTGGAGCGTGCTCCTGGTGGGCCTGGTGCGCACCGTGACGGACGAGGACGCCGCCCGACGGCTCAGGAACGCGGCGCACTCGACACCCTGGGCGGGCGAAGGGCGCGACACCGTCATGATGCTGTCCCCGCGGCGCGTGACCGGGCGCCGGATCGTGGTGCGCGGCGCCCCGGGCGAGCGGTCGGCGTGAGTGCACGGTCCGCGCGAGCGCGAGCGTCGTCCCGGACGCCCAGCCGTCAACGCCCAGCCGTCAACGCCCAGCTGTCAGACGCCCGCGGCCGTCACCGGCTCGACTCCGCGTCCAGACCCCCGAGCGGGACCTCTTCAAGCGGGACGACGGCGACCGGCGCGGGGCTGTGGTGGATGACCGCGTGCGCGACATGGCCGAGATGCGGGCCGATCGGGGCCTTCCGCCGCCGGCGCCCCACGATCATCAGCTGCGCGTTCCTCGACGCCTCCACGAGCTGGAACGCGGGCGATCCCACGACCGCCTTGGCGGTGACGTCGACGCCCGGATACGTCTTGCGCCACGGCTCCAGCAGGTCGGACAGGTTTCCCGTGAGGTGGTATCCGAGCTCCTCGCCGATCCCCGGGTCCACGACGGCGGCGTAGCCGTACGTGGCGGGCAGCGTCCAGCTGTGCACGAAGCGCAGCGCCAGGCCCGTGCGCGCGGCCTCGGCGAACGCGAAGGCCAGCAGCGGCTCGCACGGGTGGTAGATGTCGACGCCCGCCACGATCCCGCCGGTGGGAGGGGCCTCCTGGCGTTCCGTACCGGCGCGCACCAGCACGACCGGCCGGTGCGCCGAGCCGACGACGGCGAGCGAGACCGAGCCGATCAGAAATCCGAGGATCCCGCCGAGCCCCCGC
This sequence comes from Streptomyces vilmorinianum, assembly GCF_005517195.1. Taxonomy (NCBI): domain Bacteria; kingdom Bacillati; phylum Actinomycetota; class Actinomycetes; order Kitasatosporales; family Streptomycetaceae; genus Streptomyces; species Streptomyces vilmorinianum. Next base: position 3,473,415 of record NZ_CP040244.1, read on the forward strand.
GAGCCGAGCACCATCAGATCCGCCTCGTTCGCGGCCGCGGTCAGTTCCTCGGACGCCCGGCCCCGGGCCTGCTCGATGATCACCTCGAGTCCCGGATGCTCCTTCCGCGTCCGCTCCCTCGTGTCGCCCAGCAGGCTCTCGGCCCGCTCGAGCAGCGTCCGCGCGTACGGGATGGGCACTTCCGGAGTGTTCGGCCATTCCTCCACACGGACCAGCCGGAGCGGCACCTCGCGCAGGACCGCCTCCCGCGCGGCCCACGTCGCCGCGGCGAGGCTCTCCGGCGAGCCGTCCAGACCGACCGTGACCTGGGCTGTCATGACGTGCCTCCTTGCCGGGGGGCCGCGGCGGCATGCGACGGCCAGGCCTCCAGCGTCCCGTGCCGCCGGCCGCCGGGAGAGGGGCCGACAGGACTCGATCGGGGCCGAAGGGCCCATGCCCAAGCAGCCCGCCCGGTGCGAGCGTGGGAGGTGTCGCTCCTGGGGACGCACGCCCGGGCCCTGGGACGTACTCCGAGGAGGAGCCATGACCAGCGACATCCCCGCCCGGCCGGAGTTGGGCAACGTCATCGTCGGGGTCGACGGATCGCCGTCCGCGAGGACGGCCGCCCTGTGGGCCGCCGCCGAGGCGGACCGACGAGGCCGCCCGCTGCACCTCGTCCACGCCGCCGACACCGACCGCCGGGCCATCCTGGCCAACGCCGAGACGATCCAGGCGGTACGGGAGGTGGCCCGCGAGCTCCTGAGCGCCACGGCGGGCGCGGTCCGGGAACGCTTCCCCGGCCTCGTCGTCACCAAGGAGCTGAGCCGCCAGGAGCCCGTGGCCGGCCTGCTGGCCGCCGCCGGCCGCCGCGGCACGATCGTGGTGGGCAGCAGGGGCCACGGCGGGTTCGCCGCCCTCATGCTCGGCTCGGTCGGGCTCGGCGTGGCGGCACGGGCCAAGGTTCCCGTGATCATCGTACGAGGGGACAGCGACCGCCCGGAGACGGGCTCGGTGACCGCGGCCGTGCACGGCGCCTCGGACCTGGGCTGGCTGCTCGTGGCGGCGGCAGAGGCCGACGCCCGCAAGGCATCGCTGCGGGTGGTCAGCGTCTGGAACCTGCTCACGCACGTCGGCGACGTCGCGACCATGCTCGACGACCTCGACGAGATCGCGCGCCAGCGCGTCCACGAGGTGAAGGCGCTCGCCGACCACGTACGCGAGGTCTACCCCGACCTGATCATCGGCCACCACGTCGAGACGGGCACGAGCACGCCCGGCATCCTGGTCGAGGCGAGCGCCCACACCGACCTGCTCGTCATGGGCAGCGAACACCGTGCCCTGGGCGTGGGCCCCTCCCTCGGGCGGGTCGCGCACACGCTGCTCCACCACTCCCACTGCCCGGTGGAGATCATCCCGCCGGCCTTCGTCGCGCGGGACGCGGAGACGTGAACGACATCCTGCTCGGCGTCGACCCCCGGGAGCAGTCCGTCCCCGCTCTCGTCTGGGCCGTCGACGAAGCCGTACGAAGGGGGCTGCGGCTGCGCATGGTCGTGGCCGTGCCACCCGGCCACGAAGGCCTGCGGTACGACGCGCTCGCCCACCGGAGCGCGCTGCGGATGCAGGCGGAGTCGGCCCTGGCCAACGCCGAGGACCTGGCCAGGGAACTGCAGAGCGGTCTGCGGATCGCGACGGAGCTCCGCGCCGGGGCGCCGGCGCCCGTGCTGCGGGACATGGCGGCGCGGGCGGCGCTCGTCGTCGTGGGCTCCCGCCGGCTGGGCAGGGCGGCCGAGATCCTCAGCGAGAGCTCGGTGGCCCTGCCTCTCACGGCGGGCGCCGACTGCCCCGTCGTCGTGGTCCGTGCCCCGGAGCACACCGCGGTCCACCCCCCGACCCTGGTCGTCGGAGTGGACGGCAGCGAGTCCTGCCGGGCAGCCGTCGCCTTCGCCGTGGACGAGGCGAGCCTGCGCGAGGCACGGCTGCGGGCCGTCTGGGTCTGGCCCCGTCCCGTCCTGAGCCATGACGACGTCGCCGAAGGACTGGCCGACCGCCGGCGGCTGCTCGCCGAGGCCATGGCGGGCCGGGCGGAGCGCTACCCCGACGTCGAGATCGCCGAAGAGGTCCTGCGGGGACATCCGGTCGAGCAACTCGCCCTGGCGTCCCAGGACTCCCTCGCCCTGATCGTCGGCCGCAGGGGCCGCGGCGGCTACACCGGCATGCGGCTCGGCTCGACGGTCCACGGTCTGCTGCACCGCGCCACCTGCCCGGTGATCACCGTTCCCGTGCCCGAACGCGACCGGAGCGGCAGCGAGGACCGCAGCGACATGGCACGGGCGCGGCGATCCCAGCGCCACAGCGAACCCCACGGCGAACCCCACAGCGGATCCCACACCGGAACGCACACCGGAACGAGGTGACCCCATGAGCCGGACGACGAGACAGCGGACCGCGGCCAAGCCCCGGACACCGGCCCGTCCCCAGGCCCCTGAGGGACCGAGCGACGTGCTGCCCAAGCCACCGGCGCCCGCAGTCGCACCCCGGCACCGGTCCGCCGCGCACGCGATGGACCCCCGCCCCCTGCGTCCGGTGTGCACCATCTCCGTATCGGCGATGTTCCTGTGAGCGACGGGACGCGCGCCGCCGGGCCGCCCCGGACCGGACGCGGGGCCGACGAGCCCGCCATCGCTCTGCACGGCCTCACCAAGCGGTACGGATCGGTCGTCGGGATCGAGACCCTGTCGCTGACCGTGGGCGCCGGCGAGGTCTTCGGCTTCCTCGGCCCCAACGGGGCGGGAAAGACGACGACGCTCCGCTGCCTCACCGGGCTCCTCAGGCCCACCGCCGGCCAGGTGCGCGTCCTCGGCCTCGACCCCGTCGCCGACCACCCGAGGCTCGCGCCCGCGCTCGGCTATCTGCCCGGAGAGCTCCGGCTCTACCCCGAACTCACCGGCGCGCAGACACTCGACCTGCTCACCGCGCTGCAGGGGGCGCCGTCACCCCGCAGAGGGGAGCTGTGCGCCCGCCTCGAGCTCTCCGACAGAGACCTGCGCCGCCCCGTCCAGGGTTACTCCCGGGGGATGAAGCAGAAGCTCGGGCTCGTCCAGGCGCTGCAGCACGACCCCCGCCTCGTCGTGCTCGACGAACCGACCGAGGGTCTCGACCCCCTGGTCCAGGAGACGTTCTACGAGCTGATGGCGGAGGCGGCAGGGGCCGGGCGCACGGTGCTGCTCTCCAGCCACGTCCTGCCCGAAGTGCAGCGCGCCTGCGGCCGGGTGGCCATCGTCCGCGAGGGGCGGCTCGTCACCGTGGAGCGGGTCGCCGCGCTGCGCGAGGCCAGGGCCCGCAGGATCCGCGTCACGCTCGAAGGCGACGACCGGGGCGGCCGCCCACGGTCCCTCGGGCACGCGGACCGCTGGAGCCCGCGCTGGGAGGGCGACCGGGCCGAACTGCTGGTACCGCCGAGCGAGGTGATCGCCACGCTGCGTGGACTGCTGGCCCTCCCGGTCGTCGACATCACGGTGGAGGAGGCCGGCCTCGACGAGGCGTTCCTCGACCTCTACCGTGCCCGCGACCCCGCCCCCAGCCGTGCCCGCGACCCCGCCCCCGATCCCGACCCCGCCCCCGGAGAACCGCCGTGACCACCCGGTGGCCGCTCCTGTGGCTGGCCTTGCACCGCCGGCGGCGCATGCTCACCACCCTGCTGATCGGCATGGTGGTCTTCGAGGCGCTCATCGTCGTCGTGACGAACACGATCCCGCCCGGGCAGCTCTTCTCCGGCGGCGGCAGAAACCCGCCCTCGGCCTACCGGGCGTTCAGCGGATCCAGCGGGGACGTCTCGATCGCCAGCTACGCCGGGCTGCTCGGGGCGGGACTGACCCACCCCTTCTGGATCGCCCTGCAGCTCACGGTCATCGGTTCCCTGGCGGCCGCCGCCGTCGCCGCGGACGTGGAATCGGGCAGGATCGAGCTCGTCATGGTCCGGCCCGTCACCCGCGCCCGGCTCCTCGCCGAGCGCACCGCCGCACTCCTCATCGCCTCCGCCGCGCTGACCGCGGCCGCCACGCTGACCGTGGCGGCCGGTGTGGCGCTCTCCCCGGAGATCCACCGGGAGGTCGGCCTCGGCGGTGTGTTCGCGGCCGGACTCATGGGGTACGGCTTCGTCCTGTGCCTGATCGGACCGGCGCTCGCGGTGTCGGCGGCCGGCCGGCGACGCGCCCAGGTCCTCGGCGCGGTCGTCACGATCGGCGCGGTCGGGTTCGCCGTCAACTTCATCGCCCTCGCCTGGTCGCCGGCGGCGTCCCTGCGGTACGTCAGCCCGTTCCACTACTACACCCCGGGCGACGCCCTCGCGCAGGGCGCCGTCCTGTGGCCGCGCCTGGCGGTCCTGGTGGGCGTGGGCGCGGCCGGTCTCGTCCTGGCGCACCTGCTGCTCCGCCGCCGCGACCTGGCCCCCTGACCGTCCCGTCCCCCCGCCGCCCGGTGGCCGCCGCCCCTTGGGCCGGTCGGTCCCCCAGGGATGCGGCCCATCCGGCCCTCGCCGGCGGCCCCTTCGGCACTGCTCCTGCGAGACCCCCGAGGGGCACAGTGGAGACCGGACGCCGAACCGGATTCCCCGGCCGAAGAGGTGAGCACGATGGAGCGCACCCGGATCCCGACCCGCCCCCACCGGCCCCGTCGGCCCGTGCCGCTCGATCTGCGCACCCCCCGAGGCCGCCCGCTGCCCTACTGATCCTGCCGAGCCCTACCGACACCGAGCCCAGAGCTCCGGAGACCGCCATGGCACCTCTTCGACGCGTCGTACCGTTCACGGAACTCGGCCGACGGGACGTCGGCCGTGTGGGAGGCAAGAACGCCTCCCTGGGCGAGATGACCGCACAGCTCGGCGCCGCCGGGGTGCGGGTGCCCCCCGGCTTCGCCACGACGGCGGACGCGTACGACGAGGTGCTCGCCGGCCACGGGCTGCGCGCGCGGATCGAGGAGCAGATCGGGCGGCTGCACGACGGGGCCCCCTTGGACGAGGTCGGCGCCGCCATCCGGTCGTCGATGCTCGCCGCACCGCTGCCCGAGGCACTGGGCGCCGAGATCGTCGCCGCGTACGAGGATCTCGCGCGGGCGTGCGGGCGGGAGAACCCCGAGGTCGCCGTGCGCAGCAGCGCCACGGCCGAGGACCTCCCCGAGGCCAGCTTCGCCGGGCAGCAGGAGTCGTATCTGAACGTCCGCGGCCCCGGCCGGCTCCTCGACGCCTGCAGGCGCTGCTACGCGTCCCTCTTCACCGACCGGGCCATCGACTACCGCGAGCGCATGGGCTTCGACCACCTCACGGTCGCCCTCTCCGTCGGCGTCCAGCTCATGGTCCGCGCGGACCTGGCCGGAGCCGGCGTGATCTTCACCCTGGACCCCGAGAGCGGCTTTCCCGACGTGATCGTGGTGAGCGCCGCCTGGGGACTGGGGGAGACCGTCGTCAGCGGCCGGGTGGACCCCGACGAGTACACCGTCTTCAAGCCGAGCATGAAGGACCCGGCCCTGAACCCCGTGATCGACGTCCGGGTCGGCAGCAAGCGGCTCAAGACCGTGTACGCGGACGCCGGCCTGACCCGCACGATCGACACCCCGGACGCCGAGCGGAACCGACGCGTGCTCGACGACACCGAGATACGGACCCTCGCCGGGTGGGCGGCGGCCGTCGAGAAGCACTACGGCTGCCCCATGGACCTCGAGTGGGCCAAGGACGGCCTCACCGGCGAACTCTCGATCGTCCAGGCCCGCCCCGAGACCGTCCAGTCGCGCCGCCGCACCACCACGCTGCGCCGTTGCCGTCTGACCGCCGTGCCGGCGGCGCCGCTCGTCGACGGCATCGCCGTGGGCGAGGCCATCGGCCGCGGCCCCGTCGTCGCCCTCGACACCCCTGTCGATCTCGACCGTTTCCCGCCCGGCGGCGTCCTGGTCACCGGCATCACCGACCCCGACTGGGAACCGGTCATGAAGCGGGCCTCCGCGATCGTCACCGACCACGGCGGACGCACCTCGCACGCGGCGATCGTCAGCCGCGAACTCGGCGTCCCCGCCGTCGTCGGCACCGGCGACGCCACGCGCGTCCTGCCGGGTGTCCGCGAGGTGACCGTCTCCTGCGCCGAGGGAGAACGCGGCCGTGTGTACGAGGGGCTGCTCTCCTACGAGGAGTCCGAGACGGACCTGGAGACCCTGCCCACCACCCGGACCCGCGTCATGCTCAACCTGGCCGACCCTTCCGCCGCCTTCCGCTGGTGGCGGCTCCCCGCCGACGGAGTGGGCCTCGCCCGGCTGGAGTTCATCGTCGCCCACCAGGTGAAGGTCCACCCGATGGCGCTGCTGCACCCGTCGCGCCTCGACGCGCCGGACCGGCTCCTGATCGAGCGGCTCACCGAGGGGTACCTCGACCGGGGCGCCTACTTCGTCGACCGGCTGGCCCACGGCATCGCCCGGCTCGCGGCCTCGCGCTGGCCCGCCCCCGTCGTCGTACGGACCAGCGACTTCAAGACCAACGAGTACGCGAAGCTGCTCGGCGGCCGGCCCTTCGAGCCGGACGAGGCGAACCCGATGATCGGCTGGCGCGGAGCGAGCCGCTACTACAGCGAGGGCTACCGCGAGGGATTCGCCCTCGAATGCCGGGCGTTGCGGCGGGTGCGCGACGAGATGGGCCTGACCAACGTCGTCGTCATGATCCCCTTCTGCCGCACTCTCGGCGAGGCCGACCGGGTGCTCGAGGTCATGGCGCGGGAGGGACTGGAACGCGGCCGGAACGGTCTGCGGGTGTACGTCATGGCGGAGATACCGGCCAACATCATCCTGGCCGAGGAGTTCGCCGAGCGCTTCGACGGGTTCTCCATCGGCAGCAACGACCTGACCCAGCTGACCCTCGGCGTCGACCGCGACGCGGAGGCTCTCGCCGACATCTTCGACGAGGCCGACCCGGCGGTCACCCGCAGCATCCGGACCCTCGTCGACCGGGGCCACACCGCGGGCAGGCCCGTGGGCCTGTGCGGGCAACGCCCCAGCGACGACCCCGCCTTCACCGAGTTCCTGGTGAGCGCCGGCGTCGACTCGGTCTCGGTGGCCCCCGACAGTTTCGCCACGGTGAAACAGCACGTGGCGCACGCCGAAACACATCTGAGGAGCACGTCATGAGCGGAGCCAAGGCGGAACGCAGGCACAGCCTGTTCCCCGACTTCAACGACTGGTTCAACAGGGAGTTCCCCGGACTGCCCGGATGGCGCCCCGCCACCGCCGCCCACTCCATCCCGGTCGAGGTGACCAGCGGCGAGGGCGGATACGTCCTGCGGGCCGAACTGCCCGGAATGGACCCCGACAAGGACATCGCCATCACGGTCGACGACAACCTCATCACCGTGAGCGCGGAGCACGCCGAGAGCGAGGAGGACAAGGACCACTCCGAGTTCCGCTACGGATCGTTCCGCAGGACCGTACGCCTGCCGGCCCGGATCCCGGCCGACGACGTCGAGGCCTCGTACAAGGACGGCATTCTCACCGTCCGTGTCCCGATGCCCGCCGAGGAGACGCCGGCCGTGCGGACCGTTCCGGTGAAGCGGATCGGCCCCGCCCCCGGGGGAGAGGCGTCATGAACCCCCGCCCGGAGCGCATCAGGGCGCGGGCGCACCGCGTCGGAGCCGAACCCATCGCCACCCGCTGACGGACCCCAGGTCCGGCCGGGCACTCCCCGGAGGCGCGACATGATCCACCACGATCCATCGGGGCCCGAGTCCACCCCGTCCGGGACGAAGCCCACCGGACGAGCCGCCCCGATCCTCGTCACCGTGATCGCTCTGCTCTGCGGAGCACTCGCGGGCTGGATGGTGTGGAAGGCGGGCGTCGCGGCCGACCGTGAACTCGCCACCCACCGCCACCAGGTGACGGCGACCACCACCGAGCGGGCCAAGGCCCCGGCCACCACCGCCCGGTACGGCGCGGAGCCGCGGTCCACCGCGCCGGCCGTGTGGGAGTACCCCGACCAGGTCGGCCGGTCCGGCACGATCCAGGTGCCGCCCCGGACGCCCGAGGGTCACGCCCTGACGATCTGGGTGGACGACTCCGGCGAGCCCGCCCGCGCCCCGGGCGGCGCCGGCGAGCGCACGTTCGCCTCGCTCTCGGGCGGCATCGTGGCGACCGGCGCCGTGGCGGCGGTCGGCATCGGCGCCCTCGCCCTCGTACGACGGCGGACCGAGGCACGCAGCCTCGCGGCCTGGGAACGCGAGTGGGAAGTGGTGGAACCGGTGTGGTCCGGCCGGCTGCCCCGGGGCAGCGGCCCGGGGACGGGCGATGACTGACCCCTCCACGAGCCGCACCGCCACGGAGCGGAGCACCCCACCCGCGGCGCCCACCGACCCCCCGGGCATCGACCCGAGCGAGCCGCTGCCCAGGCCCGGAGGGGTGCGTCGGTCCAGAGGCCGAGCGCCGTGGAGACCCTGGGCCGACGGTCACGCCACGGAACCGGGCCCCCACGGTTTCGCCGGCCGGTCCGGGCCGGGTGTCTCCGTGGCCGTCTCCGTACCGCCCTGGTCGAGCCGGAAGGGCGGGTAGGCGTCCGTCATCAGGCCCGCGTAGGCGGCGACCCGCAGCACCCAGCGGTTCAGGCCGATCAGCAGGACGAACAGGTCACGCGGATACGTGCCGGTGAAGGCGAGCGCGAAGGCCGCGATGACCGCGAGCAGCATGATCAGACCGCCGCCCCACCAGGCGGCCCGTGACCCGCCCGTGAAGAAGGCGATCACGAGGTAGTGAGGGATCGCGAGCAGCCACCACTTGACGAGGACGAGCGAGCGCGAGAGCCGCTCCGGGTAGGCGATGTCCAGCCGCGCCGGGTAGTCGGGTTCCGGTCCCAGACTGAACGGCGGGTAGCGGTCGGTGGCCAGAGCGCTGTACCCGTAGTACGAGACGCGCCACGACCAGCGCAGCACGCCGAGGTTGAAGTCGAACAGGCCCCGCGGGTAGCGCTCGGTGAACAGGACGGCGAAGAACGCGATCACGGTGATGACGAAGAACGCGATCCAGAGGAACAACAGCACGAACCAGTGCGGGATGAGCAGAACCCACTTGACCAGCCACAGCCAGCGGGACAGCGGGGTGTCGAGTTCGGCCGTCACCGCGACCGGAGGGTACGAGTACGGGGACGGGGTACGGGGTTGATCCATGATCGTCACTTCCTCGTCAGGTCGTCGTCTTCGTCTTCGTACTGGAGCCGGTCGACGACCCCCACGACGCCGTCGACGCTGTTGCAGAGCCTGAGGATCACCGGTACGAGGCTGCGGCGCCGGACCGTGCCGCTGAGGGTGACCCGGCCGTCCGTGACCTCCACCGAGAGGGCCGAGGGGCTGAGCCCCAGGGTCTGGGTGACCACGTCCTCGACGATCTCCTCCTGGATGGCCCGGTCGCGGCGGAGGAAGAGCTGGACGAGGTCGCTGCGGCTGAGCACGCCGACGAGCCGGCCGTCGTCGTCGACGACGGGCAGGCGCTTGACCTTCGCCCGCTCCATGACGCGGGCGGCCCGCACCACGCTCCACTCCGGGCGGGCGACGACGGCCGGGCTCGACATGAGCGACCCCGCCGTGTCGGGGCCGGTCCCGGCGGCGCGCCGGCGGACCAGGTCCGCCTCTGAGACCACGCCCAGCGGCCGGTTCGACTCGTCCACCACGCACACCGCGGTGATGTCGAACTCGTCGAGGAGCCGTGCGATCTCCTTGAACGTCGTGCCCGCCACGACACTGACGGCCGTGGGCGTCATGAGATCCGCGACGCTGCGGTGCCTCATCGCTCGTCACCTTCCCGCGAGATCGCCCGGCGCCCCCCCTCTCAGGATCACCCCCTTCCACCGCCCCGGCGAGGGCCGTCCGGCCCCCCGGACTCCGACGGACCGGAGCTCCGGGCCCGCCCGTGGTCGCTCGCGTACGCCGCGAAGACCTGGTCGGGGCCCCCTTCGGTCCGCAGAAAGCGCTCGTCGAGGACGACGGCCAGATCGTCCAGCGCGGTACGCAGCACCGACGCGGAGAGCCGGACATCCGGGTGACGCGCACGCGCGGCCTGTCCCGCGAGGCCGGCCGTGTAGCCGAGCTGCTCGGCCAGGGACGTGTTCTCGTCACCGTCGTAGAAGTAGTACGACTCCGCGTACTGCATGAAGTCGACGGTGGCGACCGAGACGGCCGAGGCGAGACCGTCCAGGAGCGCCGCACCGCCGTCCGAGTCCAGCGCCTCGGCGCCGGCCCGGCTGCGCCGCACGTGGGACAGACGCAGCGCCAGCGCTCGGCGGCGGGCCAGTGCCGGGTAGATGCCGAGGATCCACGACACGGTCGCCGACAGCAGGACGAAGCCCACCAGGGCCTCCATCGGAGCGAACACCCGCAGCCACCCCGAGGCGGGCGCGATGTCTCCCAGACCGAGCGTGGCGAGGGTGACCAGCGAGATGTACAGCGCGTCCACCGGGCCCGCGTGCTCGGACGGGACGAGCCCCGTCGCGTACGAGAACCGCTCCGGCATGTGGGGCCAGTAGATGAGCGCCCATCCCACCGCGACGGTCAGCGCCCAGACGGCGACGACCGTCACCATGCCCAGCGGGCCCACCAGTCCTGCGGGGCGCCGCCGCACGCCGAGACGCATCGACAGCCGCCACATCGACATCATCACGAGCCGGCTCAGACCGCCGTGCCGGGTCGGGTGCCAGAGCGTGTGGAACACGTCCCGCAGGATGAACAGGACCAGGACAGCGCCCACCAGCATCGAAAGCCACGTCATTCGACCAGCCCTTCCCGTTCTCGACGGGAGTCTCCCGCCCCCCGCCGACGATCTCAGCCCGCCGGAGGCCGGGCCCGGGCCCGATCGGTCCCCGCTCCGGGCCGTTCGGCTCATGCCGACAGCGGGGCGGCGGTGCCAGCGTCGAAGGAGGACCGGAGGACGTCGGACCACGCAGCCGAGGAGGCCGCCATGAAGAGCCTGGACGGGCGGGTAGCCCTGGTCACCGGGGGCGCCCGGGGGATCGGCGAGGCCGTCGTACGCGCGTTCGTCGACGAAGGCGCCTCCGTCGTGATCACCGACGTACTGCGGGAGGAGGGCCGGGCCCTGCGGGAGGAGATCGGCGCGGCGGCACTCTTCTGCGCGGCGGACGTGACGAGCGAGGCCGACTGGGCCTCCGCCGTCGCCGAGGCCGAGCGGGAGTTCGGTCCCGTCTCCCTCCTCGTCAACAACGCGGGCATCGTGGAGTTCGGCTCGATCGAGGAGACCGACCCCCGGACGTTCCACCGCGTCCTGGACGTCAACCTCGTCGGCCCGTGGCTGGGCATGCGCGCCGTCGCACCGTCGATGCGCCGCGCGGGCGGCGGGGTGATCCTCAACGTGTCGTCGACGGCCGGCCTGATGGGGTACGCGTCCCTCGGCGCGTACGTGGCCAGCAAGTGGGGCCTGCGCGGACTGACGAAGGCCGCCGCACTGGACCTGGCCCGCGACGGCATCCGGGTCTGCTCCGTCCACCCCGGTCCCATCAGCACCCCCATGACCGCCGGCATGGACGAGTCCATCACCGTCGACCAGCCCATCGCCCGCTTCGGCACCCCCGAGGAGGTGGCTCGCATGGCGGTGTTCCTGGCCGCCGAGGCCACCTACTCCACGGGCTCGGAGTTCGTCGTCGACGGTGGTGCCACCACCGGCAGCATGATGCTGGCCGCCTCGGCCGACTGACCCGTCACCGCTGATCCGTCACCGCTGACCCGTCACCGCCCGGCCGCCGTCCGCGCCTCGATCCGGTGCCGTACGACCGTCGTCAGCGCCGCCAGACGCGTCGACACCCCGGGCACCGGCCCCTCGGGGCCCTCGATGCGCCGGGCGGTCTCCGGCAGCCGCGCGAGGTCGGCCTCGAAGCGGCCGCGCGCGGCGTCCAGGGTGTCCGGCGGCTGCGTGCGCAGCCCGCCGCGCATCACGGTCCGCAGCAGCGGCTCCGTGCCCTCGGGCGGCTCCTCGTTCGCGAGACCGATGACGTCCCGCAGACCGGGACCGCGGAAGACCTGCTTCGGGCCCGGAGCCGTCACCTTCGCCGAGGAGAGCTTCATGACCGGCCGCCCGTCGTACTCGACCAGCTTGTACGCCGCGTCGAGGTACGGGGCGTCGGCGGCCACGCCGACCCGCGTCCCCACGGCGAACACGTCGATCGGGGCCCCGTCCCGTACGAGGGCGGCGACGGCGTACTCGTCCAGGCCTCCGCTCGCGATGATCCGCACGTCCCGCAGGCCCGCCGCGTCGAGGGCGGCCCGGGCCCGGTGGGCGAGCGCCCCCAGGTCGCCGCTGTCGAGGCGGATCGCGCACCCCGGACCGCGCCCCAGGTCCGTCAGGACGCGCGCGGCCGTCGCCACCCCCTGGTCGGTGTCGTAGGTGTCGACCAGAAAGGTGACCGGGCCCGGGTGGGTGCGGGCGAACGCCCGGAAGGCGTCCTCCTCGGAGGCGAAGGACTCGATGTACGAGTGCGCCATGGTGCCCGAGGCGGCGATGCCGTAGCGGCCGGCGGCGGCGACGTTGCTGGTGCCGGCGAAGCCGACCAGCGCGCAGAGCCGCGCCGCCTGCATGCCGGCCTCGGGCCCGTGGTCCCGGCGCAGCGAGAAGTCCACCAGGGGCCGCCCGGAGGCCGCGAGCACACACCGTGCGGCCTTGGCGGCGACCGCCGTCTGATGGCAGACGAGGGACAGCAGGTACGTCTCCACGAGCTGGGCCTGGGGCAGTGGCGCGGTGACCTCCAGGAGCGGCTCACCGGCGAGGACGAGACGCCCCTCCGGGACCGCGCGGACCTGCCCGTCGAAGGAGAGGCCCAGGAGCGGGTCGAGGTCCTTCGCGGGCCGCCCCAGGGCCTCCGCGAACTCCTGGACGTCGGAGCGGCCCACCCGGAACCGGGACAGGTAGTCCAGGGCGGGTTCGAGCCCCGCGGCGACGAGGAATCCGCGGCCCGGCGGCAGGTCGCGGACGAACAGGCTGAAGGTGGCCGGCGCCCGCATGTCCTCCCGCAGGTACGAGAGCGCCATCGTGACCTCGTACAGGTCGGTGGTGGTCACCTGGGACATGCTTCGAGCATGCGCGGCCGGCCGGCGTCCCGCACGGGGGCGGGGCGGGACACGTCTATCCCCGGTCCGCGGCGGTGAGCACGCACCGTACGTCCACCACGCCCTCGACGGCCCGCGCGAGGCGCGCCGCGAGCGGGATGAGCGCCCCGTCACGCACCTCACCGGAGAGGGTGACGACCCCGGCGTCGACCCGGACCGCCACCTGCCGGTGCGAGAGCGGGAACAGGTGCTCGACCACCTCGCGTCGCACCTCGGCCGCGAGCTCGTCGTCGGAGCGCAGGAACACCTTGAGGAGGTCGGCCCGGCTCACGATGCCCTGGATCCTCCCCTCCGCGTCGACGACCGGCAGCCGCTTGACGCGATGGGCGGCCATGAGGCGGGCGGCCCGGGGCAGGGACGCCTCGGGGGTGACGGTGACGGCGGGCGAGGTCATGAGGCCCTCCGCCCTCCGGGATCCGGCCTTCGCCGTGGCGTCGAGACGGCGCATCTGCTCGACGAGACCGAGGCGGTGGTCGTGGAACTCCTCCTTGAGGAGCAGATCCGCCTCCGAGACCACCCCGACGACCCTGCCTTCTCCCTCGACCACGGGGACGGCCGTCACCTTCCACCGCTCCATGGCGGCGACGATCTCCTTGAAATCCGCGCCGGGCAGCACGGCGACGACCTTCTTGGTCATGACATCGGCGACGGTGAACGGCTGTGGGGTCATGGCTCTTTCCTCACCGGGCGCAGGGCCGGAGGTTCCTCCTCCCCCAGCATCCCGCCCGCCGACGGGCCGAGGGAGGGCCTCGCGGGTCACCCCGCGGGGCCCGAAGGGCCCGTGTCAGCGGACCAGAACGGCCTCCCCCGAGCGGGGGACGACGGCCGTCCAGCCCAGCTCGCGGTCGATGCGGTCGCGCAGCGCGGCCGAGGCGGCCTCCTCTCCGTGGACGAGGTAGGTGGTGTGCGGGGCAGGAGCGCCGCGCAGCCAGCCCACGATCTGCCCGGCGTCGGCGTGCGCCGAGAAGTGCGGCACGTCGGCGATCTCGGCCCGGACCGGCACGTACTCGCCGAACATCTTCAGCGCCCGGGCCCCGTCCACCAGGTCCCGCGCCCGGGTGCCCGCCGCGGCGAAGCCCACCACGACCACGGCGTTGCGCGGGTCGGGCAGCAGCCGGCGCAGGTGGTGCAGGACGCGCCCGCCGGTGGCCATGCCGGCCGAGGAGACGATGACGGCGGGCCCGTGGGTGCTGTTGATGTCGACGGACTCCTGGACCGTTCGGGCGGCCAGGAACGGCTCGGGGCTCAGCGCGGCCCCGCCCCGGTCCAGAATCTCGGGCCGCAGCTCCGCCGACCGCTCGCGTACCGCGTCCCGGTACACGTCCAGGGCCGCGAGCGCCATGGGACTGTCCACGTACACGGGAACCGACCGGGGCAGCACGCCCGAGTCGCGCAACCCGGTCAGCTCGTGCAGGACGACCTCCGTACGGTCGATCGCGAAGGCGGGGATCACGACCGTGCCGCCCCGCGCGAGGGTCCGCGCGATCACCGAGGCGAACTCCGAGCGGGCGGACTCCTGGTCGTGGCGCCGGTCGCCGTACGTCGACTCCATCAGCAGCACGTCCGCACCCGAGAACGGCTCCGGCGGCAGCAGGAGCGGATGCCCCGGCCGCCCGAGGTCGCCGGAGACGGCCAGGGTGTGGCCGTCCTCCAGCGTCAGATGCGCCCAGGCCGAGCCGAGGATGTGCCCTCCGTGGTGCAGCGTCAGCCGGTTGCCGGCCATGATCTCGACCTCCGCGCCGACCGGTACGGGATCGAAGAACGTGAGCGTCTTGTCGACGTCGGAGTCGTCGTACAGCGGCTTGGCCGGCCGGTGCTTGGACCAGCCGTGCTCGTTGGCGTGCCGGGCGGCCTCCATCTGGAGGCGGGCGCTGTCCCGCAGCACGACCCCGGCCAGCCGGGCGGTGTGCGCGCTGGTGAGGATCGGGCCCCGGAAACCCTGCCGGACCAGGCGCGGAAGGTAGCCGCAGTGGTCCAGATGCGCGTGGGTGACGACCACGGCGTCGACGTCGGCGGCATCACGGGCGAACCGTTCCCAGTTGCGGCGCCGCAGGTTCGCGAAACCCTGGAAGAGACCGCAGTCGACAAGGATCCGGGCATGGTCGCTCTCCACGAGGAACTTGCTGCCGGTGACCGTCCCCACGCCGCCGAGGAAGCTCAGCAGAGCAGGACGCGGCGCGGCGGGGGCGTGGATCGGGGCTTCCGCTGGCATGGGCCGGCCCTCCTTCGAGACACGGGCCGGTGTCACCGGCCCCGCCTCCACCCTCACACCGGCGCGACCGCGCGGCATGGGCCCGACGGGACCCCTCGTGGGGCCCGAACGGCCCCTGCGCCGCACACCCGGCCGGCCTGAGGATGGCCTGGCGTGGGACCGCACCGAAGGAGGAAGGCCGGGTCATGACGACACTCGCGCCCCGGGGAACGGGGCATACCGCAGTGCGGGGCGGGCGCCCATGAAGGCGCGAGGCCCGGCCGGACGGCCACCGCGGGGGGTCGTCCTGGACACGGACGGCGTACTGCTCGACTCCGCACGCCTGCATGCCGCCGCGTGGAAGACCGCGTTCGACGCGTGCCTGCCGCTCCTGGCCCCGACGGGGGCGAGGCAGCGGCCCTTCGACGCGGAGACGGAGTACCGGCGGCTCGTCGACGGCAGGTCCCGGTACGACGGGGCCGATGCCTTCCTGCGCGCCCGAGGCATCACCCTCCCGTCCGGAGAGCCCGGCGACCCGGCCGGCTGCGACACCGTCTGGGCCGTCGCGGCACGCAAGGAGCAGGCCTTCGGCGAAGCGCTGCGTACCGACGGCGTCGTGGGCTTCGCCGACGTGACACCCGCGCTCACCGCGCTGCGCGCCGCCCGGGTGCCCCGCGCCGCCGTGTCCGCCTCCCGGCACGCCGGGGCGCTGCTCCGGGCCGCGGGCCTCGACGCCCTGTTCGACGTGGTGGTGGACGGCACGGACGCCGCCCGGCTCGCCCTGCCCGGCAAACCCGACCCCGCGCTCTTCCTACGGGCGGCCGGCCTCCTGGGCACGGCCCCCGCGCACACCGCCGTCGTCGAGGACGCGTCCGCCGGAGTGGAGGCCGCCCGCCGGGGGAGGTTCGGACTCGTCGTCGGACTCGACCGCACGCCCGGCCGCCCCCGCGCCGACGCCCTGCGGGAGGGGGGCGCCGACCTCGTCGTGGGGGATCTCGCCGAGCTGGTGGAGCGGGTGTGGGGAGCGTCGACGTGAGCACCGCGTGGAGCTGGGAGTACCACTCCTACGATCCACAGCGGGAGCGCCTGGTCGAAGCGCTGTGCACCCTCGGCAACGGCAGGTTCGCCACCCGGGGCGCGGCGCCCGAGACCTCGGCGGACGCCGTCCACTACCCCGGGACCTATGCGGCCGGCTGCTACGACCGGCTCACCTCGGTCGTCGCGGGCCGGCAGGTCGAGAACGAGGATCTGGTCAACCTGCCGAACTGGGCCCTGCTGCGCTACCGCTGCGTGCCCGACGACGGCCCGCCCGGTCCCTGGCTGACCCCCGACAGCGAGGGACTGCGTCACTACGGCGTCCACCTCGACCTGCGCACCGGAGTGCTCACCCGGCGCATGCTCTTCGAGGACGGTCACGGCCGGGGACTGCGTGTCTCCCACATCAGGATCGTGCACATGGGCGACCCCCAGCTCGCCGCGCAGCGCTCCATCTTCCGCGCCTACGGCTGGAGCGGAGCCGTCGAGGTCGAGTCCCGGCTCGACGGAGCCGTCACCAACGCGGGCGTGGAGCGCTACCGCGAGCTCGACGGCCGCCACCTCACCGACCACCGCACGGGCATCGCCCCCGAGGGAGTCGCCTGGCTGTCCTGCCGTACCGTCACCTCCGGCGCCCTGATCGGGCTCGCCGTCCGCACGGTCACCCGGCCCGCGCTCGCGGCCGACGCGGCGTGCGCGAAAACCGGAACCACGCAGAGCTACCGGCTGCCGGTCGGGCCCGGACGCTCCGCGACGGTGGTGAAGACCCTCGGGCTGCACACCTCGCTCGACCGTCCGACCGCCGATCCGCTCGCCGCGGCCGTCGAGCACGTGACCCGCGCCCCCGCCTTCCCCGCGCTGCTCGCCGGCCATCGCTCGTCCTGGCAACGCCTCTGGGAACAAGCCGAGTTGCACGTACCCGGCGAGGCGGGCCGGATCCTGCGCCTGCACCTCTTCCACCTCCTGCAGACGATCTCCCCGCACACCGCCGAGCTCGACGCCGGGGTCCCCGCCAGGGGGCTGCACGGTGAGGGGTACCGGGGCCATGTCTTCTGGGACGAGCTGTTCGTCCTGCCGTACGTGACCCTGCACTTCCCCGAGGTGGCCCGCGCGCTCCTCATGTACCGTCACCGCCGCCTCCCGGCCGCGAAGGCCGCCGCACGCCTGGCCGGCGGACAGGGGGCCATGTACCCCTGGCAGAGCGCGAGTTCGGGACGCGAGGAGACACAGGCCCTGCACCTCAACCCCCGCTCGGGCCGCTGGCTGCCCGACCACTCCCACCTCCAGCGCCATGTCGGCTCGGCCGTCGCGCTGAACGCATGGCGGTACGCACAGGCCACCGGGGACCGCGGGTTCCTCCACTCCGCGGGGGCCGAGATCCTGCTGGAGGTCGCGCGCTACTGGTCCGGCGCCGCGGTCTTCGACGCCGGGCGCGGGCGCTACCGGATCCGTGGAGTCGTCGGCCCCGACGAATACCACGACGCGTACCCGGGCGCCGCGACCCCCGGCATCGACGACAACACCTACACCAACGTGACGGCCGCGTGGGTGCTCGCCCGGGCGGTCGACCTGCTCGGCGAACTGCCCGGCGGGCGACGCGAGGAGATGATGGAACGCCTCGGCCTGGACGGCGAGACGCCGGAGCACTGGGAGGACGTCTCCCGGCGCCTCCACGTGCCCTTCCACCACGGAGTGGTCAGCCAGTTCGAGGGCTACGGAGACCTGGAGGAGCTGGACTGGGAGCACTACCGCGCCCGCTACGGGAACATCCGCAGACTGGACCGGATCCTGGAGGCCGAGGGCGACACGGTCAACCGCTACCAGGCCTCGAAGCAGGCCGACACGCTCATGCTCGGCTACCTCTTCAAGCCCGCGGAGCTGTACGGCCTCTTCGCCCGGCTCGGGTACGCGGTCGACGACGAGGTGTGGCGCGCCACCGTCGCGTACCACCTGCGGCGCACCAGCCACGGCTCGACGCTCAGCAGCCTGGTCCACGGCTGGGTGCTGGCCCGTCAGAAGGGGACCGAGGCCTGGGACTTCTGCCAGGAGGCCCTGCTGGCCGACGTGGCCGACGTCCAGGGAGGGACGACGGGCGAAGGGATCCACCTCGGCGCGATGGCGGGCACGATCGACCTCGTCGAGCGCGGGATCACCGGCCTCGAAGCAGGACCGGACGGGCTCCACGTCGCCCCGGTGGCGCTGCGGGAGATCCCCCGGTTCGCCTTCACCCTCTGCTTCGGCGGTCACCGGGGGGTACGCCTGCGGATGCTCCCCGGGCGGCTCGGCGTGCGCGTGCCGGCCTCGCCGCTCGGCCCGCTCACCGTCGTCCTTCCCGGGGAACGGCGGGTCACCGTCGCCCCCGGGGAGGAGCGCTGGTTCCGGCTTCCGTGAACCGGCCGCGCCGCGTGCTCACGGCACGAGGTCGGGGCGCGTGGTCGGGCCGCGTGGTCGGGGCCTCGGACGAAGCGCGCCGGGCCTCAGACGAAGCTGAGGACCTCGGAGACGGGCCGCCGGGGGGTGGCCCGGGTCTCGGGGCCGTATCCCAGGCGGATGACCATGTGCACGAACCCCATGGCGGAGCTCGGATCGCGTGCGAGGGAACGGAGTTCGGGCCACTCGAGCGGCTGCGACATGAGCGAGGTGGACAGACCGTCGAGGGTGGCCCGGAGCAGCACCCGCTGCATCGCCTGGCCCGCCCTCAGCCAGTCCTCCGGCGAGTCCTCGGCCGTGCCGAGCAGGACGAGCTGCGGCCTCTTCTCGAAGACGGCCGAGGGCCGGCCGGGCGTCTGGCGGGGGGAGTCGAAGTCGCGTACGGGGGAGGTCACGTCGTACTGCCGGGGGCCGAAGGCGTACGAAGGGACTCCCTCGGTCCCCGGGCCCTCGCCGGCCGCGCCGGTGCGCGTCCAGGACGCGATCTCCGCGCGGATCGCCGCGTTCGTGGCCTCGAACATCTCGGAGTCGTGGACGAGGTCGAGGACGGTGTCGGTGTGCCAGGCGCCGGGAACGACCAGCCGGCAGCCCTCCAGGAGGGCCGCCGAACAGAGCCCGTCGAGCAGCTCGGAGGGGATGCGCTCCTCGGAGAACGGGAAGCGGCTGGTGTGCCGTCGCGTCAGGGCGGGGTACAGCTCCGCCAGATCGCGGTCCTCGGCGTCGGGCTCGCGCAGCGTCGCGTCGGCGAGATGCCAGGGGTCGTCCCGGTCCGGCAGCAGCCGGATGTCGGCGTACCGGTCGCGGTGGGCGGCGGCGACCCGGAGGCTGAGCAGAGCGGCGCCGCAGCCGAGATGGAGGGCGCGGTGCTCGGGGTCCTCGTGCGGCATCGTGCGGTCGGGATCCCCGTACAGCTCGACGGTGTCGGTACCGGTCCGGTGGACGAACTTCCAGGGCTGCGCGTTGTGCATCGAGGGTGCCGTGACGGCGTCCTCGATCAGCGAGGTGACGAGCTGCCGGGTCAAGGCGATGGTGGACACGGATCGTCCTGTCTCTCGAGGGTTACCAGGGCATGTCGTGTGCGGCGCGAGCCGGGGGCGTGAGCTGCGAGTCGTCCACGCGCGCGGACAGCCGGTCCACGACGGCGACGACTCCGTCCATCCGCTCGGTGAGCTTGAGGATCATCTGGACCTGGCTCCGCCGCTGGACGCGGCCGCCGAGCGTGACCACCCCGTCCAGGACGTGCACGTCCACCGCGTCGCCGGGCAGGTCCATGGCGTCCGTCAGGACGTCCTCCTGTATCCGGCGCCGGATCTCCGGGTCCGGACGCAGGAAGACACGCAGCAGATCCCGCCGGGTCACGATCCCGACCAGCCGCTCCTCCTCGTCGACCACCGGCAGCCGCTCCACCCCACGCCGCACCATCAGCCGCGCCGCGTCCGCCACCGTCTGTTCGGCGTGGATCGTGACGGCCGGGGCGGTCATGACGTCGCGGGCGATGAGCGCCCGCCGGGCCAGAAGATCGCTCTCGGAGACGACGCCGAGGACGCGGTCGTCCTCGTCCACGACGGGAACGCCGCTGATGTCGTGCTCGGCGAGCAGCTTCGCCACGTCCCTGAACGAGGTCGAGGGGACGGCGGAGATCACGTCGTCCGTCATCAGGCCGCCGACCTTCATCTGCTTCATCGCCGCCTCCTGACTCGACGGTCTCCTGACTCGACGATCCGGACGCCGGGCCGTCCGGGAGTCCCTCGTCACCACGGTCCCTCTCACGCCACCGACCGGCGAGGGGCCGAACGGTCCACCACCGGGCCATTAGGGCCCGAGCCGACCGCCTTCCAGCCCCCCGGTAGGACCTTTGGCCCCTCCGTTGCCCCCTGCGGCCCTCCGCCCGCCCCCGTTCCGCTGCCAGGGTGAGGACAGTGCCCACCGGCCGGGACAGGAGGCACCATGGCGACGAGGCCAGCGGCGGGCCGTGCGCCCGAGGCGGCGCGGGAGCCGGCCGGAGTCACCGGAGTCACCGGACGCGCCGGGCTCACCGAGGCGGAGGCCGCCCGCCGGCTCGCCGACGCGGGACCCAACGAGGTGGCGGCGAGGAAGCCCGTACGTCTGCACAGCAGGATCCTCGCCCAGCTGCGCGACCCCCTGATCATGGTGCTCCTCGGCGCCGTCACGCTCACCCTCGCGATCGCCGACCACGCCGACGCGATCGTCATCGCCCTCGTGATCGTCGTCAACACGACCGTGGGCGTGGTCCAGGAGGTCCGGGCCGACAACGCCGTGGCCGCCCTGTCCGCCCTCTCCGCGCCGCACGCGCGCGTGCGGCGGGACGGCGCGGTCCGTGACGTGCCGGCCGCGACGGTCGTCCCCGGAGACGTCGTCCTGCTGGGGGAGGGGGACATCGTGGCCGCCGACGCCGTCCTCGCGGAGGCCTCCGCCCTCCTCCTCGACGAGTCCATGCTCACCGGCGAATCGGTCCCGGTGGACAAGGACACGGGGGCCTCGCTCAGCGCGGGAACCGTCGTCGTCCGGGGCCGGGGCGTGGCCACGGTGACGGCCACGGGCGCGTCCAGCGCGCTCGGCCGTATCGCGGCCCTGCTGGACGACCGGCGCGAGCCGACCCCGCTGCAGCGCCGTCTCGCCTCCCTCGGCCGCGTCCTCGCCGTCGTGACGCTCGCCCTGTGCGTGCTGGTCTTCGCGCTCGGCCTCGTACGCGGGCTCCCGCTCGGCACGATGGCCGTGACCGCCATCAGCCTCGCCGTCGCGGCGGTCCCCGAGTCCCTCCCCGCCGTCGTCACCCTGGCCCTGGCTCTCGGCGCCCGCCGCATGGTGGCCCGGAACGCCCTGGTGCGACGGCTGCCCGCGGTGGAGACGCTCGGCTCGGTGTCCGTCCTCGCCACCGACAAGACCGGCACGCTGACCGAGGGACGCATGGTCGTCCAGCACGTCTGGACGCCGCGGGGCAGCGTGGAGCTCTCGGGCGTCGGATACGAACCCGTGGGGGAGGCTCTCGTCGCCGGCCGGCCCGCGCACGGGGACGAGCTGGAGCCCGTGACGGAGCTGCTGACGGTGACGGCCCTGTGCAACGACGCCACGCTCCGGCCGCCCGACAGGACGACGCCCGACGGCCGCTGGGCGGCCCTGGGCGACCCCATGGAGGCCGCCCTGCTCGCCGCCGCGGCCAAGGCCGGCTGCCCGGAACCGGCGGAACTGGCCGGAACGCGCCCCCGCATCGGGGAGGCACCCTTCGACAGCCTCCGCAAGCGCATGACCACCCTGCACAGCGCGGAGCGCGATCAGGTGCTGGTCTGCCTCAAGGGCGCGCCCGAAGCGGTCCTCGACCCCGCCGTTCTCCTCGACCTCCCGGACGTCCTCGACGAGGCCCGCCGTGAGGCCGCCCGCCTGGCCGCGCACGGCTTCCGCGTCCTCGCCGTGGCCTCGGGTGTACGGGACGACCTGCCGAGCCCCGTGAGCGGGGCGGAGACGGGCCTCGCCCTCCGCGGCCTCGTCGCCCTCAGCGATCCGCCCAAGCCCCATGCCGCCGCGACCCTCGCCTCGTGCCGGGCGGCCGGCATCACCCCCGTCCTCATCACCGGCGACCACCCCGCGACGGCGCGAGCCGTGGCGTCCGGCATCCAGCTCCTGGGCGACGGCCACGGCGGCGACGGCGACGGCGACGGTGGCGACGGCGGTGGCGGTGGCGGTGGCGACCGTGGCGGTGAGGGCGACGGCCGCGTCGTGACCGGGGCGGACGTGGCGGCGGGGCGCGTCGCCGACCTCACGGCCGTCCGGGTGTTCGCCCGTACCGACCCCCAGCAGAAGCTGGACATCGTGGAGGCCTGGCGGGCCCGGGGCGCCGTGACCGCCATGACCGGCGACGGAGTCAACGACGGACCCGCCCTGCACCGGGCCGACATCGGCGTCGCCATGGGCGCCCGGGGCACCGAGGTCGCGCGGCAGGCCGCCGACCTCGTCCTCACTGACGACGAACTGTCGACGGTCGTGTCCGCCGTCGAGGAGGGCCGCCGCGTCTACGACAACATCCGCCGCTTCCTCGTCTACGGGATGGCCGGCGGCGCCGCGGAGATCCTGGTCATGCTCATCGGCCCCCTGCTGGGACTCCCGCTGCCCCTGCGGGCCGGCCAGATCCTGTGGATCAACCTCCTCACCCACGGCCTCACCGGCGTCGCCATGGGAGCCGAACCGGCGTCCCCAGGAGCGATGCACCGCCCGCCACGCCCTCCGGACCAGCACATCCTCGGAGGCGGCGCCTGGCAGCGCCTGCTCCTTCTCGCCGCCGTCGTCACCGCGGCCTCCCTCGGCGCGGGACTCTCCGCCAGGGCCCTGGACCTCCCCTGGCAGAGCGTGCTCTTCCTGGCGCTGCTCGCCGCGCAGCTCGGTGTCGTCCTGGGGCTCCGTGCCCGACTCCTGACCAGGGAGAACCCCTTCCTGCCGCTCTCCGTCCTCGCCTCGGCGCTCCTCGCCATGGCAGCGCTCCACGTGCCCTTCCTGAGCGCGGTCCTGGAGACGGAGCCACTGGGCTGGCGGGCGACCGGTATCGCCCTCGCCTGCGCGCCCGCCGGATTCCTGGCAGCCCGTTTCGCCCGCACCGCCTTCCACCACGAAGGTTCGACAGGAACAGGCGGGGCATCCGCACTACGGTGAAGGGTGCGCGCCGCCCGCGCGTGCGTCCGTTCGATGCCACCGGAGGCCCCCATGGGGCGGGACACCCCAGAGTCCGCGGACCCCAGACTGCCGCGGCTCCGACTCGACGAGCTGCTCGACGAGCTCCAGGTGCGCATCGACGAGGTGCGCGGCACCAGGGACCGGCTCAACGGCCTCCTCGAAGCCGTCATGTCGGTCGGCCGGGAACTGGACCTGCCGCACGTGCTGCGCCACATCGTGGAGGCGGCGGTGACCCTCGTGGACGCCGAGTACGGGGCCCTGGGCGTCATCGGCGACGACCAGAAGCTCTCCGAATTCGTTCCCGTCGGCATCGACGACGAGGTACGCGGGCGGATCGGCGCCCTGCCCTCCGGACACGGCCTGCTCGGCGAGCTGATCCGCAACCCCCAGCCCCTGCGACTGACCGAGCTGTCCGAGCACCCCGCCTCGTACGGGTTCCCGGCCCACCACCCCCCGATGCACTCGTTCCTCGGCGTGCCCATCCGGGTCCGCGACGAGGTCTTCGGCAACCTCTACCTCACCGAGAAGCGGGGGGCGGCGGACTTCGACGCCGAGGACGAGGCCGTCGTGACGACCCTCGCCGTCGCGGCCGGCATCGCCGTCGAGAACGCCCGGCTCTACGAGGAGGGCCGGCTCCGGCAGCGCTGGCTGGCCGCCAGCTCCGACCTCACCAGCGCCCTCCTCTCCGGCGCGGAGGAGTCCCAGGTGCTCGACGGGATGCTGGAACAGGCCGTGGACATCGCGGACGCGGACATGGGGGTCTTCTACCTGGTGGGAACGGGCGGGGAGCTGCGGGGCTCACTGGCCCGGGGCGAGGGCGCCGACGCGCACCGGGGTGTCGTCCTGCCCAGCAGCGAAGGGACCCTGGCCGCCACGGCACTCGCGGAGGAGGAGGGCCTGGCGAAGGTGGCGGACGTCGAGAACGACGAGCGGGTCACGGTACGGCCGGAGCGATGGAAGGGTTTCGGGCCGGCGGTGGCCGTCACGGTCGGCACCAAGGAGCGGCTCAGCGGCGTGCTGATCCTCGCCCGCCGTCGCGAACGGTCCTCGTTCGCCGACGCCGAGATCGCCCCGCTGCCCGGATTCGCCGGACACGCGGCACTGGCGCTCGAACTGGCCGAACGGCGGCGCGATGCCGAGCAGGTGATCCTCCTGGAGGACCGCGACAGGATCGCCCGCGACCTGCACGACCTGGCGATCCAGCGCCTGTTCGCCACCGGCATGACCCTGCAGAGCGCCCGGCGGTTCGTCGAGCACCCGGAGGCGGCGGACCGGCTGAACCGTGCCATCGACGACCTGGACGCCACCATCAAGATCATCCGTTCGACCATCTTCGGCCTCCGGGAGCACGACACCCCCGGCTCCGCCCCGAAACTCAGGAACCGCGTGGTCAAGGCGGTGGACTCGGCGACGGCGACGCTCGGATTCGCCCCCGCGCTGCGGATGGAGGGCCTGCTCGACACGGACGTGCCACCGCACGTGGCCGACGAGGTGATCGCGGTCATCGGGGAGGCACTCACGAACGTGGCCCGGCACGCGGGGGCCCACCGGACGGAGGCGTCGGTCGTCGTCGAGGACGGCGTGCTCACGGTGATGGTGAGTGACGACGGTGTCGGCATCACCCAGGTCGGGAGGCGCAGCGGGCTGCGGAACCTGACCGTGAGGGCCGAGCGGCTGGGCGGCGAACTCTCGGTGACGGCGCGCCCCCGTCCCCGCCGGGGCACGGTCCTGGAGTGGCGGGTTCCGCTGCCGTCACCGGACGAGTGAGCGCCTTCCTCCCCGTACGTCCCCTCACGTGCCCTCGGAATCGTGTTCGTGGGCCTGGGCGGCGATGACGGCCGCCTGGACACGGCGTTCCACCCCGAGCTTGCCGAGCAGCCGCGAGATGTGGTTCTTGACGGTCTTCTCCGACAGATAGAGCTGCTTGGCGATCTGCCGGTTGGTGAGCCCCTCGCCGATGAGGTCGAGCACGGACCGCTCCCGCTCCGACAGCGCCGCGAGCCGCTGGTCCTCCGGCGGCTTCGCGACCTCGGGATCGCGGAGCGAGTGCATCAGCCGGGCGGTGGTGGCCGGGTCGAGCATCGACTGGCCCGTGGCCACGGTCCGTACCGCCGACACCAGGTCGGACCCCTTGATCTGCTTGAGGACGTACCCGGAGGCACCGGCCATGATCGCGTCGAGGAGAGCGTCCTCGTCGTCGAACGAGGTCAGCATCAGACAGACCAGCTCAGGCATCCGCGAGCGCAGCTCCCGGCACACGGAGATGCCGTCGCCGTCCGGCAGTCGTACGTCGAGTACCGCCACGTCAGGGCGCAGCGCGGGCCCCCGGGCCAGCGCCTGTTCCGCCGTCGAGGCCTCACCGACCACGAGCATGTCGGGCTCGTCGTCGATCAGGTCGTGAACACCCCGGCGGACGACCTCGTGATCGTCCACGAGGAAGACCCGCGTGGGTGTGGTGGCTGCCTCTGGATCGGACATGGAGACCCCTGTGATCGGTCGGGCACGAACCCACCCCCACAAGGATTGTCCGCCAAGGATCGCCTCCACGGGCGCCTCACGCGGCGTCGAGATCCATACGGACGTCGACGACCCCCTCCACGGCCCGCACCGCGCGGGCCAGGAGCGGCACGAGACCCCGGTCGGCGAGCGCGCCCCGGACGACGGCCACACCCTCGCTCACCGTGACCTCGAGACCCGCCGGAGCGGCCGGTTCGCTGAACACGGAGAGGCGGATCTCCTCCTCGATCTCCGCGTCCGAACGGAGGAACACCTTCAGCAGGTCGCTCCGGCTGACGACCCCCTCCAGCATGCCGACGTCGTTCACCACCGGCAGGCGCTTCACCCGCCGTGTGGCCATGATCCGTGCCGCTTCGGCGAGCGTCGCGTCCGGGTGGACGGTCACGGCCGGGCTGGACATGAGCTCCCCGGCCCGCAGGGCCCCGGCCTTGGCCGCCGCGTCGTACTCGTCCGGGCGGGGCTCGTCCCGCCGGAACTCCTCCTTCGGCAGCAGATCGGCCTCCGACACGACCCCGATGACCCGTCCCTCCCCTTCCAGCACGGGAACGGCGCTCACCTTCCACTCGTCCATGAGCGCGACGATCTCCTTGTAGGGCGCGTCACGGCCGATCGCGATGGCGGTGTGGGTCATGACGTCGCTGACGGTGTAGCGCGAGGCGGGCATCACGGTCTCCTGGCGTCGGTGGGATCTACAGTCCGCTTCCGTGCGGGGCGTACAGGTCCAGCAGGCGTACCCGGGCGGAGAAGAGACGGTGGGCGAGCATCTGTCCGACGATGTGCCCCAGCGCCGAGCCGAAGCTCGGGTCGGCGTCCATCATCATCCGTACGGTCGCCGCGTCGTACTCGTCCGCCCGGACGCGCGTCATGGCCTCGGCACCGAAGTGCCAGCGGTACGGCTCGAACAGCCACGACCAGCCGAGCATCTCGCCCGCGTCGACGCTGTCGATCACGGCCGGCCGCTTGCCGGGCACCTGGACGTCCAGCGTGACCGTCCCCGTCCGGATGATCCAGAACCGGTCGGCGTACCCGCCTTCCTCGAACAGTCGCGTCCCTTCGGGGAAGTCCACCGGGTGCGCGCACTTCATCAGACGTTCACGGTGGTCCGCGGACAGAGCCGCGGTGAGCCGTGGGGGCATACGAGTGCTCATCGGGGGCCTCCTCATCGGTGTCCGCTCCCAGTCTCTGCGCAGGACAGGGGCGGGGGGAGGGCCGGATGGCCCCCTTCGGGCCCCTCTCGGGCTCCGTCCGGGGCCGGCCCGGCCCCGATCAGCCCCGCGCCCGCGGGGGCCCCGCCTCCGTACGAGGGGACAGCAGGCCGTCGAGGCCGTGGCGGCGCTCGCCCAGGACCCGCTCGCAGACCGCGGCCTCCGCCGCCGCGCCGAACACCTCGGCGATGTTCCCCGACCGCCGGCGGGCCACCGCGGCGTCGGTATCGGCGGCCACCAGGTCGGCGTTGACCGCCGCGGCGGCCTTCACGCCCGCCGCGGCGGCGGCCGGCACCCCGTCCATCACGTCGGCGACGTTCCCGGCGACCCAGACGCCGGGAACGGACGTCATCCCGGAGGCCTGCGCCTCCACCTGGTTCCCGATGCCCATCGGATGCTCCGCGGCGGCCAGGTCGAGACCCGCGAGCACCTCGTCACGTGCCTCGAAGCGCGGGGCCACCGCCAGGGCGCGCAGCGGGAAGCGCCGGCCGGACGCGAGGCGCACCCCGGCCAGGCGGTCGTCCTCGACCTCGACGGCGGCGACCTCACCCTCCACCACGTCGATGCCGCGCGCGGCCAGCTTCTCCCACTCCTCCTCGGCGAGGTCGCCGGCGGTGTGCCGGAACAGCGTCACGCGGTCCGACAACTGGCGAAAGAGCAGCGCCTGATGGACCGCCATCGGGCCCGTGGCAAGGACCCCGATGGGCTCGTCCCGCACCTCCCAGCCGTGGCAGTACGGGCAGTGCAGCACGTCCCGCCCCCAGCGCTCCCGCAGCCCGTCGACGTCGGGCAGCCGGTCGGCGAGCCCGGTGGCCACCAGCAGGCGCCGCGCGCGGTAGCGGCGGCCCTGTGCCGTCTCCACGAGGAAGCCGTCGCCGTCGCGCCGGGCGCTCACCGCCCGGTCGGTGACGACCCGGCCGCCGTACGCCTCGACCTCCGCGCGCCCCGTGCGCAGGAGCTCGCCCGGGGCGATGCCGTCCCGGGAGAGCAGCCCGTGCACGCCCGAGGCGGGCTCGTTGCGCGGCTCGCCGGAGTCGACGACCACGACCGACCGCCGTGACCTGGCCAGCGTCACCGCGCCGGACAGGCCGGCGATACCGCCACCGACGACCACGACATCTACTTCACTGGGGTTGTTCGCGATCTGAGTCATACCGGCAAGCTTTGCCCGGCCACCCCCGATCGGCAATCCGACTTGCCGGTTCGGCAATTCCTGTGTCGACGGTCAGGTGACCGTCCACCGCTGCAGGGCCGATCCCGAGCCGGGCTGCTGGGTCACCAGGGCCCCGTCGGCCGTCGAGGCGGTGGTGAGGAGCAGCCCGCTCCTCACCGAGGCGACGGTGTACGTGCCGTCCGCCCCGCGGGTGAGGGTCCAGCGCTGGTTGGTGCCGCCCGTGCAGGTCCACTGGATCACCTTGGCGCCGACGGCGGTGGAGCCGCCGTTCACGTCGGCGCACAGACCCGACTCGGCGTTGACGAGCTCGTAGGAGCCGTCCGGCTGCCGGGTGAACCTCCACTTCTGGTTGGCCCCGCCGTTGGGGGTGTACGTGATCAGCTGGGTGCCGGCGGTCGTGCTGTGGCCGGGGTTGTCGAGCGCCTTGCCGCCCGTGACGAGCGTGCGCACACCGTCGAGGGAGCCGGGCGCCTCGCCCACGGGCGCGAGGGTGAGGGTCTGCTCGGCGGCGGTGCGCGCTCCGCCGACGCCGCTGCCGCTGCGGTCGGTCCACGAACGGGCGGGGGTGGTCTCGGCGGGCCGGCCCGCGTCGGCGGACATCCCGATCACGAGGCCGCTGTAGCGGTTGACCAGGCGGTACGTTCCCGTGGCCGTGCCGGCGGACGTGGTGCCCGGGACGACGAACTCCGTCACGCACCGCTCCGGCCGGCGGCTCCCGCGCCGGCCGGGGCCTCGTCGGCGTACGGATTCCTGGGCGCGGACACCGGCTCGACCTCGCCCGCGTCGAGTTGCGGCAGCGGGTTGTCCGGATCGACGTCGGTGGGGCGCCACAGGCCCGTCACCGCCGCCCAGGAATCCGTGGGCGGGGCGGCGGCGCCGTGGATCTCGATGCGCATCGGACGGGCGTCGGCGGCGCAGCAGTTGACGGTGAGGCGGCTGAGGTACCAGGTGCCCGGACGGTCGCCGGGCGTGACGAAGCCCATGACCTTCACCTTGCGGCCCCGGATGCTCCAGTTGTCGTTGACCGAGCGGCCGATGAACTCGGCCATCTTCATGGGCACGGTCGGCTGGTTCTCCAGCTCGGCGTAGGTCGTCACCTCGGCGGCGGCCGTCGCTCCGTCGCGCGCCGCGGTGAACGAGCCGAGCGCCGGGGGCGCGAACAGCAGCAGGCTGAGGGCCGGTACGGCGAGCAGCCAGGCCACGCGCGGCGCGCCGTGCCCATGGCCGTGCCCGTGACCATCCGCATCCCCCTCCCCGTGCCCGTGCCCGTGCGCGTGGTGGGCGTCGCGCGCCGGGTCGTGCCAGTACGGCTTCCCGTTCGCGTCGTGGCGCAGCTGCATGACCGGCTGCCGCAGCCGGTCGGCCACCGCGGAGACCAGGCCGGCGACGCCGAGCCCGACGAGCAGCACGCCGGAGAGGATCAGCAGCGACCACAGGCCCTCCTTCACGTACCGCAGGTAGACGTCGCTGCCGACGGTGATCCGCAGCAGAGCCGCGCCGATCAGGAGCAGCAGCAGAGGCGGGACGGGCTTGCTCACAGCAGCACTCCTCCGACGAGTACGCAGCACAGGACGGCCACGACGAACGTGGCACTCGAGAAGCGGATCGCGAACGCCCGGCCGAACGCCCCCGACTGCAGCGCGATGAGCTTCATGTCGACCATCGGCCCCACGACGATGAAGGCGAGCTGGGCCGTGCGCGAGAAGCCGGTGAAGGAGGCGGCGACGAACGCGTCGGCCTCGGAACAGACCGACAGCACGACCGCGAGCAGGGCCAGCAGCAGCACCGCCAGCCAGGGCGAGTCGGTGAACAGGTCGAGCACCGACGGCGGTACGAGGACGTTGAAGGTCGCCGCGGCCATGCCTCCCACCACCAGGAAGCCGCCGGCGTGCAGGAAGTCGTGCTGCAGCCCGCGCCGGAACTCGGTGAGGCGGCTCGCGCCGGGGGTGTGGCCCGTCGGGCCCTTGGGCAGCCGCAGCCACTCCTCGCGCCCCGCCCTGATCCACAGCCAGCCCATTCCGGCCGACGTGATCAGGGACGCGGCGAGCCGGGCGAGGACCATCTCCGGGCTGCCCGGGAACGCGATGGCCGTCGAGACGAGGACGACCGGGTTGACGGCCGGTGCGGACAGCAGAAAGGCGAGGGCGGCCGCCGGGGCGACGCCCCGCCGCATCAGGCTGCTGGCGACGGGCACGGACGCGCACTCGCAGCCGGGCAGGACGACTCCGGCCGCGCTGGCGACGGGGACGGCGAGCGCCGGGTTCTTGGGCAGGGCGCGGGCGAACACACGGGCCGGGACGAACGCGCCGATCGCCGCCGAGACGACGGTGCCGAGGAGCAGGAACGGAATGCCCTGCACCACGATGGCCACGAGGAGCGTGCGCCAGGCACCGACGGCGGCCGCGTCGATCCACGGCAGGGCCACGGGGGCGAACAACACGAGGGCGACCGCGGCCCCCACGAGCAGTGGCGTGGTCGACGCCGCCTGGCTGCCTCGCCGTTCCCCCTTCGGCGCGTCGACCTCCAGGGATCTCGCGGATATCGGTGGCCCCTCGGCCATCGTGGTCTCCCGTCCTCGTGTCCGCGTGATCGCCGGATTCGGCGCACGCCTGTGCGACCCGCGGCGGGGTGCTGTCGCGGGCGGGGACACACTAGCGTTTGATAATCATCTTCATCTAGGCTCGGCCGAATATCGTGTGGCGCAAGACAGTTGGCGACTATCATGCACCGCATGACAAAGGAGCTGTCGACGGCCGGCGACCAACGGCGCAGCCAGCTCCTGCGCGGTGTACTCGACCTCTGCCTGCTCTCGCTGATCGCCGAACGACCCCGGTACGGCTACGAGTTCGTGGAGGCGCTCACGGAGGGCGGCCTGGAGCTGGTGAGCGAGGGGAGCATCTACCCCCTCCTGGCCAGGATGGAGCGCGCGGGGCTCGTCGAGTCGTACCGCGCCCCGTCGTCCAGCGGCGGGGCACCGCGCAAGTACTACCGGCTGTCCGGGGCCGGCCGGGCCGAACTGGAGCACGGCAGGGCGGTGTGGCGGGAGTTCGCCCCACAGGCCGGCCGGATTCTGGCCGGGACGACCGAGACCGAACGACCCACGGGGGAAACGACACCATGACGAACGAGCGCGTGCTCGCGGTCTGCCGCAGCAACTGGGAGTACCGGGGCATCGACGACGCGACCGTCCGCGAGATGCTCGCCGAACTCACCGCCCACCTGGAGGACGCCGCCGCGGCCGGCCGCACCCCGCAGGACGTCGTCGGCCGGGACGTCGCAGCCTTCGCCGCCTCCTGGGCCAGGGCGCGGATGCCGCTGCACCGGCGCGTGCTGCGGATGGCGGCGCTGATCCCGCTCGTCGTCGGCGCGTTGCTGCTGATCTCGCACCTCGTCCACCGGACGACGGCCGTGGACGTCACCGCCGGGCGGCTGGCCTTCTGGCTGAGCATCGGCGTCGCCACCGTCGCCCTCGAACTGCGCCGCGGCTCCCTCGGCCTCGGCAAGAGCTGGATCGTGGCGCTCGTCGTCGGGCTGCCCGTCATGGTCCTCACCGACCAACTGGCCGGTGACGAACCGCTGTTCCTCCTGCCCCTGTGGGGCAGCGCCCTGCTGACGCTGCCGGGAGTCGCGTACCTCGTCGCCGAACGGCGCGGCAGTGCACCCCAGCGCGCGGCCCAGGGGTGACGGTCGCGCCTGCCCTCGTATCGACACCGTAGATCGAGGTCTCCTCGCAGCATGTGAACGACGGTCACCGGACCTCCATCGGCCCCCGTCCGGGCGGGTCACCGGGGCGCCGCGCACCCAGAACCCTTGCGCCTCCGCGCCGTTGGAACACATGAGCATGGCTCAATGAATCGAGGAGGCCGAAATGCCGGATCAGTCCGCCGTGGCGGGCCGCAGTCACCGGGTCCGCGTGGGGGAGCGATGTCGTGAGATCACGGAAGCCCGCTGGTTCGCCACCGCGGTCTTCCTCCTCATCCTCGGCAACGCCGCGGTCCTCGGGGTGGAGACGTACGCCGGTGTCGCCACCCGCTGGCACGGCGAGCTGCAGGTGGTCGAGCACCTCTTCCTGGCCGCCTTCGCGACGGAGATGGTCCTGCGCGCCGGAGTGCACGCGCAGCGGCCCCGGGACTTCTTCCGTGACCCGTGGAACCTCTTCGACCTCGTCGTCGTCCTGGCCGCGTTCGTGCCGGCGGCGCGCGAGAACTCCACGGTCCTGCGGCTGCTCCGTCTTGCCCGCGTGCTGCGTGCCGCGCGCTTCCTGCCCCAGCTGCGGATCGTGCTCGTCGCCGTCGGCCGCAGCCTCCCCGGCACCGTCAGCTTTCTCCTGGTCGGGGCGCTGCTGCTGTACGTGTACGCGATGGTCGGCTGGGTCTTCTTCGCGGCGCACGACCCCGAGCACTTCGGATCCATCGGCCGGGCCGTGCTCACCCTCTTCCTCCTGATGACCCTCGACGGCCTCGGCGACGCCGTCCACGCGGGCCTGGAGATCTCCCGATGGAGCTTCCTCTACTACGTCTCGTACGTCCTCATCGCCTCCTTCGTCCTGGTCAACGTGCTGATCGGCGTCGTGATCAACTCGCTGGAGGAGGCCCGTGAGATCGAGAAGTCGGAGACGGAAGAGGCCGCCTTCGGCGCCCATGCCGGCATGGGCGCGGAAGGCAAGAACGCGGCCGGTAAGGACGCGGCCGACGAGGCGCGGCTGCGCGAGCGGATCGCGGCGGCCCGGCGCGCCCTGGACGACGTCGAGTCGGCACTGCCGCCCCTGCCACCCCCGCGTACGCACGCGCGCGTGGACGGACCACCGGCCGACGAGGCCCGATTCCGGACGTGAGAGCGCGGCGCGGCCACCAGGCCGACTGAGAGGTCACCCTTCGATGACGCTCCGTCATGCCCCATGCCTTGGAGCGCAGTACGACGTTCATGGCCATGACACCAGCAGGAGTTGAGATGAATGCGCTCGTCCCACTCCGAAGGAGTCATCGCCTTGAGAAACGTCCTTCGCCGGATCGGCGTCATCGCCGCGAGCGCCACCCTCGTCGGCGGCGCCCTGTCCGTCACACCGGCCGCCGCAGACGACACCCTCGACGTCCAACTCCTCAGCATCACCGACTTCCACGGCTACCTGCAGCCGCCCACCCCCGGGCAGGGCGGACGCATACCCGCGGGCGGCGGTACCTCGGTCACCGTCGGCGGCGCCGCCTATCTCGCGACCCACCTCAAGCAGTTACGCTCCGGGCACCGCAACTCCGTCTTCTTCTCCACCGGTGACAACTTCTCCGGCTGGCCCTTCGAAGTGGACGCCTTCCAGGACGAGCCGACGATCGAGGTCCTCAACAAGCTGGGCCTGCGCTTCTCGGCCATGGGCAACCACGAGCTGGACGTGTCCCCGGACTTCCTCGTCCAGCACATGGAGCAGGGCCGGTGCTTCGGCACGGTCGGCGTGGACAGCTGCTTCACGGACTCCACCGGACGCCGCTTCCACGGCGCGGACTTCGACTTCCAGTCCGGCAACATCGTCCACGCGCGGACCGGCCGCCCGGTCGTGGATCCGTACCGCATCGAGTGGTTCCGCACCGCCGACGGCCGCAGCGTTCCGGTCGGCTTCATCACCACCACGCTGGAGAGCACCGTCACCGGTTCGACGTCCTACCAGCCCGGACTGCGCGCACTCGACCGGACACGGACCATCGAACGCTCCACCCAGGAGCTCAAGCGCCGCGGAGTCGAGGCCATCGTCCTCAACGTGCACGAGGGCGGTTCACCGAAGTCCGCCGCGACCTCCGGCTACAACGAGTGCGACTCCGCCTACGGGCCGGCCATCGAGCTGGCGAAGACGGTCACACCCGAGATCGACGCGGTCGTCACGGGAGACTGGCACTCGCGCTTCAACTGCATGGTGCCCGACCCGGCCGGCGAGCCGCGCCCGGTCGTCGAAGCGGGCAACCACGGCGCGGTGATCAGCGAGATCAACCTGTCCCTCGATCCCGAGACCGGCGAGGTCCTCAGGGACCGCACCCGATCGGTCAACCACGCGGTGACCCGCGACGTGGCACCGGACCGCGAGGTCCAGAAGATCGTCGACCACTGGGTCGCGCGCGGAGCCGAGCGCTTCGCCGAACCGCTCGCGACGCAGACCGGCTCCTTCACCCGTACGCCGAACGCGGCGGGGGAGAGCACCGCCGCCGATCTGTACGCCGACGTCCAGTACTGGAACGCCAACCGCACGCGCCAGGGGCGGGCCGATCTGGCCCTGATCGCCGCGCGGCCCGTCAGGGGCAGCACCGCCGTACGCGGCGACCTGCCGCACGCCAAGGGGAGCCACCCCGCCGACGCGGACGGCCGCATCCTGTTCGGCGAGTCCTGGAACGCCTACGGCTACGGAAACCCGGTCCTCACCGTCGGTGTGAAGGGAAGCCGGCTGGACGCGATCCTCGAGCAGCAGTGGCAGCAGCAGGCCGACGGCACGGTGACGTTCGCCCCCCTCGCCGTCTCGCACAACACCTCGTACCGCTACGACCCGGCGCGTCCGGTCGGCGACCGCGTCTCGCCCCGCGACGTGCTGATCAACGGCCGGCCGCTGGACCTTGAGCGCACCTACCGGGTCGCCGCGCTCGCGTACACGGTCATCGGAGCCGACGGCTACAGCGCCTTCGCCGGCTACACAGGACCGGTCCGCAACGGAACCGACCACGAGAGCTTCGTGGAGTACCTCAGGGCTCACAAGAGGATCTCCCCGGCGCCCCTGGACCGCGTCCGCGTCAAGAGCCGACTCGCCCGGCCGATCCCGCCGTCGCCGCGCGCTCACGCGCGCGTGGATGGATCCTGGTAGGTAGGAAGGGACGCGCGGCGCTCCGACGCGTCCCGACGGCGCGAGGAGGCAGACCATGACACGGACTCTTGAGTGGACGGTCGGCCTGGAACTGGTCGAAGAGGACGGCAGGACCAAGGCCGAGGCGCGTCTCAACACCGGCACGTCGACCCTCACCGGCCACGGCAGTGCACGGTGCAACCCGTCGGACGTCGACGTACCGGTGATCGGTGACGAGCTCGCCGCGAGCCGGGCCATGAAGGACCTGGCGGGCCAGTTGATGCGCGAGGCCAACCGGGAGATGGAGGCGGTGGGCGCGGGGACCGTACCCCAGCACACCGGACCCGGGTACGGCTGGCCGGAGGCGGTCTCGTAACGGGACCGCCTCGCGCACCGGGCCCGCCGGCCTCCTGCCGGCGGGCCCGGTCCGGTGTCAGGCCCGGGGCCGTTCCGCGTCGTCGTTCGCGTCCTCGTTCGCGTCCGTGCCCTCGTGCTCGTCCTCGTCCTCGTACGTGAGCCGGTCCACGACCTCCACGACGCCGTCCACGCTTTCGCAGAGTCGTACGAAGACGGGCGCGAGGTTGCGGCGCTCCAGGGTGCCGCTGAGCGTCACCCGGCCCTCGTCCACGTCGATGTGGAGCGCGGCGGGGGAGACCCCGAGGATGCGGGTGACGACCTCCTCCAGGATCTCCTCCTGGATCGCCCGGTCGCGGCGCAGGAACAGCTGCAGCAGGTCGCTCCGGCTCAGCACCCCGATGAGCTGACCGCCCGCGTCCACCACGGGCAGCCGCTTCACCCGGTGCCGCTCCATGAGCCGTGCCGCCTCCACCGCCGTCCAGGAAGGGCGCGCCACCACCACGGGGCTGGACATCATGGCCTCCGCGGTGCTCGGGCCGCCCTTGGTGGTGTGGCGGCGCAGCAGATCCGCCTCGGACACCACGCCGACGGGCCGGTTGGCCTCGTCGACCACCGGCACCGCGGTGATGCCGTACTCGTCGAGCAGCCGCGCGATCTCCTTGAACGACGTCCCCGGCTGTACGGTCACCGCGGTCGGCGTCATGAGGTCGGCGACACTGCGGTTCCGCATCGTCCGTTCCGTCCCTTCTCCGCTCCTTCGTCCATGATCCCTCACGCGGAGGGGGAGTCGGAGCCGGCGGGAGGTCAGTCGAGCGGGTCGAGGGTCACGTACGCCTGCCGCGGATCGCCGTCGTGCACCAGCGACTCGTGCGCGCCGACGTCGTCGAAGGCGAAGCCGTAGGCCTTGCCGTCCGCCATCTGCGCGTGGATCTTGCGCGCGTAGTGGTTGGTCACCACGTCCTGGTAGAAGCCGGCCGACGAGGTGTCCGGCTGGCTGGAGTTGGTGAGGAGCGTGGAGCGGTTGTAGGCCGCGCAGAGCGTACGGGAAATGGGGCCCCGCACCTGGTCGTTGGGCGCGTCGAGCCGCTTGTAGCAGCCGAAGACGCTGTCGGAGTCGGGCTTCTGGAACGAGGTGACCACGGCGCCGGTGCCGTCGGTGAAGTTCATGACGTCGCCGGAGACGCGGCCGTGGTACTTCACGGACGGCTGGTGGGCGAAGGGGGAGACGGTGAGCGTCGAGGACGCGTACCTGGCCCAGACGCGGTCGATGTAGTCGTTCATGACGGTCGACGGCAGCGCGCCGGCCTCGATGCCGTGTCCCGGTGCGAGCGCGCGCAGGACGGTGCCGTCGGCGCGGGTCTGGATGAGGTTCGCCCAGCCTCCGGGCTGGCCCCGCAGCGCGTTGAAGAAGCCCCGGTAGCCGCCCGGCTTGAGCCGCCCGGTGCTGACGACACTGCCGTCGGGACGCTTGAGGCCGACGGCGTACGGCGCCGAGACCATGTCGACCTGGGTGCTGTTGATCCACAGACCCGCGTCGTTGAGCGTGTACTCGGACCAGTTGAAGAGGATGTTCCGGTTGGGGTCGCCCGGGTTCTGCACGGCGGGCTGCACCAGGCCGCCCGTCGCGAGCTTGAAGACGAGCTTCTGGCCGTAGCTGAAGTAGATCCGGCCCGAGAACTTCGGCAGCCGGATCGTCATCGACTGCCCGGCGGCCGGCCCGGGGATGGCGGCGTCGGGCGCGGGGACGGGGACGGAACCCCCGGCGGGCCAGGGGTGGAAGGTGCCGTTCGCGTCGGCCCACCCCTGGCGGCCGGTGGAGAGTTCGGTGCCGAGGTTGTAGACGTACACCGGCTCGCCGCGGCCGGAGTTGTTCGTGAAGGTGAGCGGAATGGTGGCCGGGACGGCGGCGGGCGCGGCCTGGACCGTGGGGGAGGGGCCGGCGACGGTGACCGCCGTGCCGATGAGCGCGGCGGCGGTGACGGGGGCGAGCAGCGTGAGCCTGCGCCGGTGGCGGGTGGGCATGGTGGGGGGCTCCTCGGAGTGGGGGATGGGGGCCGCGAGGATCTGAGAGCGCTCTCAGAATGGTGAGGATGTGATGACCCTGTCAATCCTTCGGATACTCCTCCGCCGGTTCGGCGCGCGGCGGGAGAAGCGCTACAGGGGCCAGGCGCCGCGCTCGTGCAAGCGGAGCACCAGCGCGGCGATGTTCCACGCGTCGTCCTCGCCGCGGTGGTGCCGCCCCTCCAGCGGCAGTCCCGCGATCTCCAGGGCCCTGGCCATGCCCGGGCGCCTGGGCAGCCCGTGCGCCTGTGTGAACACGGCCTTGGCGTTCGTGTGGCGGTGCCCGAAGGGGTACTCCGTACCCGTCGCCCGGCACTGGTGCGTGAACTGGTTGCGGTCGTAGTCGCCCCAACTGGCCCACGGGCGCGCCCCGCTCGCGTGCTCGGCGGCAAGCAGCCGGCAGGCCGCCGCGAAGTCCAGTCCGGTGTCCACCTCGGCCTGGGTGAGGCCGGTCAGCTCGGTGCAGAAGGGGCTGACCGTCGAACGGGCGGGTTTCACCAGCACCCGGTGCCGGGCGATCCGTTCGCCCGCGTCCAGGTCGACGACGGTGAGCCCGATCTCGATGATCTCGCTCACGGCCCCCGGCGGCCGCTTCCCCTCCCAGCAGGTCGCCTCGATGTCGACGACGTTCACCCAGCGTCTGTGGTCCATGGCGACGAGGCTAGGCAGGCGATACGGGCCCCGGCATCCGGTTTTCGGCCCGGCGGGCTCCGAACCGGCGGGCTCCGAACCGGCCGGCTCCGAACCGGCGGGCTCCGAACCGGCCGGCTCCGAACCGGCCGGCTCCGAACCGGCGGGCTCAGTCCAGGTCCAGGATCTCCCGCAGCGCCGCGACCGCGTGCGCCCGGTGTTCGTCGAGCCAGCGCACGGCGGCGTTCTCGTCCCCGTGGCGTACCGCCGAGATGACCGCCCGGTGCTCGCGCACGGCCAGCTCCCGGTGGGGGACCTCGGTGTAGTACAGCGAGCGGTAGGCGTCCGTGGCGTCCCACAGGGTGCGGATGAGGCGGACGAGGCGGGGCATCCCGGACGCCTCGATCAGGGTGAAGTGGAAGCGGCGGTTGGCCGCGGCCATCTCCGTCACGTCGCCGGTGTCGGCCGCCCGTTCCACCTCCCGCTGGATCTTCTCCAGCCTGGCGGTCAGTCCGTCCTCGGCGCGGGCGACGGCCAGGCGGACCGCCTCGGTCTCGAGCAACTCGCGGATCCGGTAGATCTCTTCCAGGTCCGCGAGGGACAACTCGGCGACGAAGTAGCCCCGGTGGATGTGGTGCACCACGAGGCCCTCGCCCTCGAGGATCTTGAGAGCCTCCCGCAGAGGCACGCGGCTCACGTCGAGCCGGGCGGCGAGGGCGTCCTGGCGGATCTGCCCGCCGGGCCGCAACTCCCCGGCGGTGATGGCGCGCCGCAGCTCCTCGAGGACGAACTGCTGGGCGGTCGGCGGTCGCCGCTTCTGCACCGCGCTGCTCATCGCCTGTGACCCTTCCCTCGGTTTCTCGCCGGCCCGCTGACCTGTGGCGCCGGATCCGTCCATCTTCCTACGGAGTGCGGGGGAGCAGCGCCGGCTCGGAGAGCAGGGACTCCGTGTGCTCGCCCAGGCGCGGGGGAGGGGTGCGGTAGGCCGGCGGGGTGACGCCGAGCGTGATCGGGTTGACGACCTGGCCCGCGCCGGCCGCCTCGGCGGGGACGCGGGGAGCCAGGCCGAGGCGGTCGGCCAGATCGAAGGCGGCGGCGAGGTCGTTGATCGGACCGCAGGGCACTCCGGCGGCCGTCAGCTCCTCGAACCAGCTGTCGGCGGTCCGCTCGGCGAGCGGACCGGCCAGTGCGGCGACCAGGTCCTCGCGGTGCGCGACGCGGGCGGTGTTGGTGGAGAAACGCTCGTCCTCGGCCAGGTCCGGCCGTCCGAGCCGTGCGCAGAGCGTGCGGAACTGGCGGTCGTTGCCGACGGCGAGGACGAGCGGCCGGTCCTTCGCCTCGAAGACCTCGTACGGTGCGATGCTCGGATGCCGGTTGCCCATGGCTCGGGGGACGACTCCGGCGCCGAGGTAGGCCGCCGACTGGTTGGTGAGGGCGGACAGCAGCGAGGTGAGCAGGGAGACCTCGACCCGCTGGCCCTCTCCGGTACGTTCCCGGTGCCGCAGGGCCGCGAGGACGCCCAGGCCCGCGTGGAGTCCGGTGATCACGTCGACGAGCGCGACGCCCGCCTTCGTCCCCTGCCCGCCGGGGTCACCGGTGACGCTCATCAGCCCGCCCATGGCCTGGACGAGCAGGTCGTAGCCGGGCAGATGGGCGCCCTCGGCCGCGCCGAAGCCGGTCACCGAGCAGTAGACGAGCCCCGGGTTGGACGCCCGTACGGTCGCGTAGTCGAGGCCGAGCCTCTCCATCGTGCCGGGCCGGAAGTTCTCCACCAGGACGTCGGCGCGGTCGACGATCGCCCGCGCGGTCTCCAGGTCCGCCGGGTCGGTGAGGTCGAGGGCGACGGAGCGCTTGTTCCGGTTCACCCCGAGGAAGTAGGTGGCCTCGCCGTCCGCGAAGGGGGGTCCCCAGGCGCGGGTGTCGTCACCGGAGCCCGGCCGCTCGATCTTGATCACATCGGCACCGAGGTCGGCCAGGAGCATCGTCATGTACGGGCCGGCGAGGACCCGGCCGAAATCCGCGACGACGATCCCGGACAGGGCGCCCGGGCCCGCCGTCCCCTGCTGATCTGGCTGATCTGCGCGCATGCCGCTCTCCCTCGCCGGTGATCGGATCCAGGATCCACCGGGAACGTACGCATCGGAGATCAGATATTCAATACTGGATCCAAAATCCGATCTCCGGTTACGCTTCGGCACGCCGAGTAGCCGCACGAGCCTGGAGGCCGTCCGTGAAGTCGTCGCCCGTCCACCCCTTCGATCTGCTGGCGATCGACGGTCTGCTGACCGACGAGGAGCGCGAGATCCGCCGGACCGTCCGGGCCATGGCGGATCGCGAACTGCGCCCCCATGTGGCCGGTTGGTTCGAGCAGGGCGCCGTCCCCGCCCGCGAACTCGCCCGCGCCCTCGGCGGTGTCGGTGTCCTCGGCATGCACCTGGAGGGCTACGGCTGCGCGGGCACCAACGCCGTCGCGTACGGTCTGGCCTGCCTGGAGCTGGAGGCCGTCGACTCGGGCCTGCGCAGCCTGGTCTCCGTCCAGGGCTCGCTCGCGATGTACGCGATCTGGAAGTACGGCTCGGAGGAGCAGAAGCAGCAGTGGCTTCCCGGCATGGCGGCCGGCGAGTACATCGGATGCTTCGGGCTCACCGAGCCGGACGCGGGATCGGATCCCGGAGCCATGCGGACCCGCGCCAAGCGGGAGGGCGACGACTGGGTGCTCAACGGCACCAAGATGTGGATCACCAACGGATCGGTCGCCGACGTCGCCGTCGTCTGGGCCCGGACGGACGAAGGGGTCCGCGGCTTCCTGGTGCCGGCCGGCACCCGCGGTTTCAGCGCCCCCGAGATCAAGCAGAAGCTGTCGCTGCGGGCGAGCGTGACCAGTGAACTGGTCCTGGAGGACGTACGGCTGCCGGCCGACGCGATGCTCCCGGCGGCGCGCGGTCTGTCCGGCCCGCTCGGGTGCCTCAACGAGGCCCGCTTCGGGATCGTGTTCGGCGCCCTCGGCGCCGCCCGCGACTGCCTGGAGACCGCGATCGCGTACGCCGGCGACCGCGTCGTCTTCGAACGCTCCCTCGCCTCCTACCAGTTGACGCAAGCGAAGCTCGCGGACATGTCCCTGGAGCTCGGCAAGGGCATGCTGCTCGCCCTCCACCTGGGCCGGCTCAAGGACGCCGGCACGCTCACGCCCGAGCAGGTCAGCGTGGGCAAGCTGAACAACGTACGGGAGGCGATCGCCATCGCCCGCGAGTGCCGCACGATCCTGGGCGCCAACGGCATCACCCTGGAGTACCCCGTGATGCGCCACGCCAACAACCTGGAGTCGGTGCTCACCTACGAGGGCACGAGCGAGGTCCACTCCCTGGTCGTCGGCAAGGCGCTCACGGGCGAGGCGGCCTTCCGCTGATCCCCCGTGTCGGCCATGACCCCGTCCTGGAAGTCTGGACTCGGCAGCGGGACCTCCCGCCAGAAGCCCTCGACGGCCTCCGGGCTGATCCGTCGGCGTCCTCCGGCTCCCGGGTCGGGTCCCGTCGCCAGCCGGACGGCGCCCAGTGCGACGGCTTCCTGGGAGAGTACGCGTCGGTACGCAAGGCGACCGGCCGCCTCCGGCGCCGCCTCCTCGGCTGCCTGCCGCATCTGGGCGACGGGCAGACCGTCCGTCCACGTCACGGTCCACACCCCGGCCTCGTACGTGACCTCCGCCCGGTCGAACCGGTCCGCGAGGCGGCGCAGCACATCCGTCCCGCCGGCGTCGGAGGTCGTCACGCGCCCCTCCCCGCGTCTTCCGTCGGGTAGCCGATCAGCCAACTCGCGCCGTCGGGGGACCTCGTCGGCGCCGTCGAAGTCGACGTCTCCCGTCCGCCACCGGTCGTCGCCTGCGTGTCGAATCCGTGACGGCGGTACGGGCTGTCGGTCCCTCGCAGGGTCGGTATGTCGGGAAGCGGCCGGGCGACGTCACGAGCAGTCATGTCCGCATTCGGCCACGAGGCACTGACAACGTGGTTCGCCCCGCTCGGCAACAAGCCTTCAGCGGTCTTCTAGCCGGCCGTCACCTTGTCGAGGAAGGCGTTGAGGTTGGTCATCGTCCGCTGGATCCGCTCGTCGACGGTCAGTGACTCCTCGTGGCGGGCGGCCCGCAGCCTGGGCTGCCGCTTGCCGCGGACGTAGAGGGAACAGGCCAGGTCGGCGCAGAGATAGACGCCGACCGTGTTCCCCTCGCGTCCGCGGCTGCCGGCGAGCGGCGCCGCGAGCAGGGTCACACCCGAGGAGGCGTGGCCCGTCAGGCAGACCTGGCACAGGCTGGTCTTGACCGCGCTGGTGCGGCCCGTGGCGGGCACGCGCAGGGTGATGCCGAGCGGACCGTCCTCGCGGGGAACGACGACATGGG
This sequence comes from Streptomyces vilmorinianum, assembly GCF_005517195.1. Classification (NCBI taxonomy): domain Bacteria; kingdom Bacillati; phylum Actinomycetota; class Actinomycetes; order Kitasatosporales; family Streptomycetaceae; genus Streptomyces; species Streptomyces vilmorinianum. The sequence goes on from NZ_CP040244.1 coordinate 3,515,996, forward strand.
CGCGCAGCGGCGCGCCCGGATCGACCCAGCCGAGGAAGTCGAGCTCCTCCCAGGGGAGTTCGGCGAAGTCCAGCGGGAGCCGGAGCCTGCTTGCCTCGCCCTTCGTGCAGTTCACGAACGACGAGCGGATCTGTTTGTCGGTGAGTGGTTCCACTCGACGGACCGTACCCGGGCCCCAGGCCCCAGGCATCCGATTTTCGGACGGACCGGATACTCGGGCCTTGTCCGGCCCGGCAAGGCCGCACAGCCGCCGACCCCGTACCGGCCGGGGCCGGTACGGGGTCGGTACGGGTCGACGTGGGTGAAGCCGGTCACGCCTTGGCGGCGTCGACCTTGAAGAGGCGGGCCATGTCGTCGAGGACCATGTGGGCGCCCTGGAGGGAGACCGAGGTCATCCAGATCTCGTCCTTCACCTCGTACACCTGGCCGGACTTGACGGCCTTCAGCCGCTGCCACAGCGGGTTCGCCAGGAACTTGGTCCTGCGCTCCTCGCCGCCCGAGAACGTCGTGTAGAAGATCACGTCGGCATCCGCCTGCGCGATCTGCTCCTCGCTGATCTCGATGTTGAACTCCTTCGGGTCCTGCTGGTTGGCAGGCCGGGCGATGCCCATGTCCGAGAGGATGATGCCGGTGAACGTGGCCGGCAGGTAGATACGGGTCGGGCCGTCGAGGAAGCGGACGACGGAGGCGGTGGGCTTGCCCGCCTTGGCGTTGATCGCGTCGCCGACCTTCTTGGCGCGGGTCTCGTAGGCGCTGATCTGCTCGGTCGCCGCCTTCTCCTCGCCCAGCGCCTTGCCGAGCAGACCGACGTTCTCCTTCCAGATCGGGCCGGTGGTCTTCACGAAGACGGTCGGCGCGATCTGGCTGAGCTTCTCGTACAGTTCGTCGTGACGGACGGTCGCGGAGACGATCAGGTCCGGCTTGAGCAGCGCGATCTGCTCCAGGTTCGGGCTCTCCAGCGGGCCGACGTCCTTGGTGTCCCTGACGGCGTCGCCCAGGTAGGACGGGAAGCCCTTCTGGTCGCGGTACGAGCCGATGCCGCCGACCAGCGGCCGGTCGAGGGCGATGACGGCCTCGACGAGACTGTTGTCGAGGGCGACGATCCGCTTCGGCTTGGCCTTCAGGACGGTCTTGCCCTTGTCGTGCTCGATCGTGCGGGGGAAGCCCGCTTCCGCCTTGGCGTCGGAGGAGGCGGAGCTCGGCTTCTTGTCGCCGCTCTCGCCACCGCACGCGGTGAGCCCCGCGGTCAGAGCGGCCGCGAGGGCGAAAGCGCCGAACCGCTGGGTCCAGCGGCGCCTGTTGAGGGTGATCACGGGGGTTCCTCCAAGATCGAGCTGGTACTTAGGGAAGGCTTGCCTTCGTAAGACCTGTGTGAGGATAGCGGCAGGCTGCCACCGTGTGAACACGGGGGGTGGGGATGCCAGTGAGGTAAGGCGTCCCTTAGTTTGAGGCGCGTGCCTGTGAAGTCCTCGGCGGCGACCGCCGCCACCACACCCCCGCCGGGTCCGCCGCCCCGCTCCGCACCCGCGCGCCGGGGCGGAGTTCTCGTGCCGCTCGCCCTCACCGTCCTGCTCGCGCTCGCCCTCTGCGCCTCGCTCGCCATCGGCACCAAGTCCGTGCCCCTCGGCGACGTGCTCGCCGCGCTCGGCGGCTCGACGGACGGAGACGCCGTCGTCGTACGGGAGTTGCGCATGCCGCGCACCCTGCTCGGGCTGCTCGCCGGCCTCGCGCTCGGTGCCGCGGGAGCGGTCGCCCAGGACATCACCCGCAACCCGCTCGGAGACCCCGGACTCATCGGTGTCAGCGCCGGAGCGGCCTTCGCCGTCGCTGCCGGCATCGGCATGTTCGGACTCACGAGCTCGTACGAGTACGTCTGGTTCGCCTTCGTCGGCGGCGCCCTCGCCGGGCTCCTCGCGTACGCGGTCGGCGGCTCCGGCCACGGCGGCGCCACCCCGGCCAAACTCGCCCTCGCCGGCGCGGCGGTGACGGTCCTGCTCGAAGCGTTCACGAACGCCCTCGTGCTGCTCGACGTCCGCACCCTCGACCAGTACCGCTCCTGGGCCGTCGGCTCGCTCGCCGGACGCGACGCCGGACTCGGCGTCCAGATCCTGCCGTTCGTCGCCGCGGGACTCGTCCTCGCGCTCGCCCTCGGCGGACGGCTCAACGCCCTCGCACTGGGCGACGACCTCGCCGCCACCCTCGGCACCAAGGTCGTCGCCACCCGGGCACTCGGCGCCCTCGCCGTCATCGTCCTCACCGGCGCGGCCGTCGCCGCCTGCGGCCCCGTCACCTTCGTCGGACTCGTCGTCCCGCACGTCGTCCGCGCCTTCACGGGCCCCGACGCCCGCCGCCTCGTGCCCTGTTCGGCGCTCGGCGGGGCGATCCTGCTGCTCGGCGCCGATGTCGTCGGCCGCATGGTCGCCCGCCCCGGGGAGCTCCAGGCCGGCGTCGTGACCGCGCTGATCGGCGCCCCCTTCCTGGCGCTTCTGGTCAAGCGCGGCAAGCTCAAGGAGCACACCCGATGACCCGCATCGAACTCGGGCCCGTCGGCGTACGGATACGGCCCCGGGTCGCCCTCACCGCCGGAGCGCTCGCGCTCGCGGCCTTCGCCGGCCTCGTCGCCTCCGTCTCCCTCGGTACGTTCGCGATACCCGTCCCCGACGTCCTCGGCGCCCTCCTGGGCACCGGAGGGGGCGACGCCGACCTGATCGTGCGCGAACTGCGGCTGCCCCGTGCCCTGACCGCCCTCCTCGTGGGCGTCGCCTTCGGCGTGGCCGGCGCCGTCTACCAGGCCGTCACCCGCAACCAGCTCGCCAGCCCCGACCTCATCGGCATCTCCGCCGGAGCCGGCGCGGGAGCCGTCGGCGCCATCCTCCTCGGCGGGGTCACCGCCGCCGGCGCGGGCAGCTTCGGCGCCGTCCCCGTCGGGGCGCTCGCCGGAGCCCTCGCCACCGCCGCCGTGATCTACCTTCTCGCCTACCGCGGCGGCACCGTCACCGGCTACAGATTCGTCCTCGTCGGCATCGCCGCCAACGGAGCCCTCGCCGCCCTCACCCGCTGGATGCTCGCCCGCGCCGACATCGACCAGGCCTCCCGCGCCATGGTCTGGCTCACCGGCAGCCTCAACGGCCGCGGCTACGAGCACGTCCAGTGGGCCTCACTCGCCCTCCTCGTCCTCGTACCCCTCACGCTCGCCCTCGCCAGGCCCTACCAACTCCTGCAGTTCGACGACGACACGGCCAAGGGCCTCGGCATCCCGCTGCACCGCGCCAGGATCGGCCTGCTGATCCTCGCGACCTGCCTCGCCGCGCTCGCCACCGCCGCGGCCGGTCCCATCGCCTTCATCGCCCTCGGCGCCCCGCAGATCGCCCGCCGGCTCGCCGGCACCGCGGGCGTCCCGCTGGTCCTCAGCGGACTGACCGGCGCCGCCCTGCTCCTCCTCGCCGACCTCGTCGGACGGCTGCTCTTCTCACCCGTCGAACTGCCCGTCGGCATCATCACCGCCGCCGTCGGCGCCCCCTACCTTCTGCTGCTGCTCGCCCGCGCCAACCGCTCGGGACAGGGAGGCTGACATGACCGCCACGACCACCGCCACCGGCGGCACGGCCCTCACGGGTACCGGCCTCCACCTCGGCTACGGCGACCGCACCGTCGCCGAGAACCTCGACCTCGACCTCCCCGCGGGCAAGGTCACCGCCCTCGTCGGCCCCAACGCCTGCGGCAAGTCCACCGCCCTGCGCGCCCTGGCCCGCCTGCTCAGGCCCACCGCGGGCGCGGTCCACCTCGACGCCGAGGACATCGCCGGGCTTCCGGCCCGCGAACTCGCCCTGAAACTGGCCCTCCTGCCGCAGAGCCCGGCCGCGCCCGAGGGCATCACCGTCCGGGACCTGGTCGCCCGCGGCCGGACCCCGCACCAGCGGTGGTGGCGTCAGTGGTCCTCCGCGGACGACGCCGTCGTCGACCGTGCCCTGGAGGCCACCGGCACCACGGAACTCGCCGGGCGCGGCCTGGACGAGCTCTCCGGAGGCCAGCGCCAACGCGTCTGGATCGCCATGGCCCTGGCCCAGGACACCGCCGTCCTGCTCCTGGACGAGCCCACGACCTATCTCGACCTCGCCCACCAGGTCGACGTCCTCGAACTCGTCGCCGAACTCAACCGCGCCGACGGCCGTACGGTCGTGATGGTGCTGCACGAGCTGAATCTGGCGTGCCGTTACGCCGACCACCTCGTCGCCATGCGGGACGGGCGGGTCGTCGCCGCCGGGCCGCCCACCGAGATCGTCACGCCCGAGCTGGTCCGCGACGTGTTCGACCTGCCGGCCGCCGTCATCACGTGCCCGGTGGCCGGCACGCCGCTCGTCATCCCGGAGGGCGGGCGCCGGCCGCGGGGCACGGCCCGTCCGAGTCAGAAGACGGGCTGAGCTTCCAGGGCGTCCACGAAGTCGTCCGCGCCGTCCTCGCCGTCCTCGCCGTCCGCCTCGTCCGGCCAGGCCGCCCAGTCCGGCCCGGGCTGCGGCGGCGCGTCGGGCGCCGACCCGGGGGAGAACGGAGAGCCGTCGCCGGTCTGCGGGCTCTCCGCCGAGGCCGACCCGCCCGTCGTGCCGCCCGTCGTCCCGTCGGTCGTCGTCCCGTCCGTGGCCGTGCCGTCCGTCGCCGGCTCCGACGGCGGACTCGGCGAGTCGGGTGACGCCGGGGCCGGCGACGAGGGTGTGTCCGAGGGACACGGCGTCGGCGTGACGCCGTTGCTGGGCGTGGGGGTCTCGGTGCCGGTGATCGTCACGCACGGTACGGGCGAGGGCGGCGCCGTCGGCGGAGACTCCGTCAGCGAGTCGGAGACGGAGGGCGACGGGGGAGCCGTCGGCGGGGCGGTCGGCTTGTCCTGCTGCCCCGTGTCGCCCGGCTTGCGGGCGAACCAGCCGTCGTTCTCGGGGTCGTACACGACGAAGATGTTCACGACGGTCACCGAGGGCGCGACGACGACCACCTGGGTAGGCCGGTAGCCGGTCCACGCGGTGCCCACCGGCTTCGGGTCCTTCTGGGCGACCGGCGGCTTCAGCGGATTGCCGCAGGCGCAGCGCACCCGGGGCACCCCGTGGTCGTCGACGAGTACGGCCGTACCGGCCTGGAGGACCGCCTGGTACGAGGTGGGGGAGCCGCCCCGGAAGCCGTGGTTGGTCACACGGGTGTCGACCCGGAGCTGAAGTGGCGTCAGGGCGCGCAGATGGCCGGCGACCTCGGTGGCCGGGATGCCGAGCACGGAGGCGAAGGCCGCGTTCTTGGCGGGCTCGTCCGCCAGATAGCGGATCTGCTGCTCGACGTCGCAACTCGCCGTGTTGCGCGTACCGCCGTACAGACCCGGCGCGGAACCGGACACGCTGCGCGTGGCGTTGGCCTCCGCGGACCTGGTCGGGCTGGGCAGGGGCGCGGGCGACTGCGAGGTGTCGGCGGTACGGGCCGTCGACTTGGTGAACGGGTCGGGGCCCGCGGCGGAGGCGTTCTGCAGGAACACCTCGCCGCCGCCTGCGCCGCTGTCACCGCCGTTGCCGTCCGGGCGGGTGAGCACGACGACCAGGGCAACGGCCGCGACCAGTACGGCGGTGGCCGACGCGACCTTGGGGACGGAGCGCCACCAGGGGCCGCCTCCGCCTCCACCGCGCTCACCGGGGCCGCCGGCTCCCCCACCGCCGGAGCCGCCGGGACCGCCGGGACCGCCGGAACCGCCCCCCGAGCCGTCGTACGGCGGGCCGGAGGGTGGCGGGGGACCGGCGGACCCGGGGCGGGCGCTCGGGCCCGAGAGAGGACCCGAGGGCGGACCTGAAGGGGGAACCGAGGGACGGCCGGACGGCGGGTGGGAAGTCACGTTTTTCCCTTTCTTCCGTTCCGGGCCCATTGTGTGCGCGAAACGGGTGCCGCCCGCAAGCGGACCGCACCCGCCGGTATTAGCGTGGGCAACGTGAGCAGTCAGCTCCCCACCACCGCCCGACCGGCCACCGGTGCCGGCCAACTCGCCCGCCACTGGGGCGAGGCCCTGGCCGCCGTCCTCGCCGGATTCCTCGCGATGGCCTTCGTCGCGGCGCTCGGCCTCTGGGCCGCGGGCGCCGCCGACCTGCCCGGAGGGTTCGTCAGCGTCGTCGCCGCGGTCGTCGTCATGGCCGCGGGCGGACAGATCGACCTCTCCGGCGACGCCGGCGCCCTCGCCGGCACGAACGCCGAACTCACCGCCATGCCACTGACCGTCACCCTGGTGGGCGCACTGGTCACCGGCTTCGCCTTCCTGCGCCCGCTGCGCCACCACGCCGTCGCCCGTACCCGCGATCTCCTCGCCCGGGTCGCCCGTACCGTGCTGCTCTGGCTGGCCGCGCTCGCCGGCCTCTCCGCCCTCGCCCGGCACGACTTCCGCATCTCGGTCGGCGGCGGCGAGAGCCAGGACCCGATGTCCGACCTCTTCGGCGAACTTCTCGACGCGGCCGACCCCACCGTCGGCTTCCGCACCCTCCTCGGCCCCACCCTGCTCTTCGGGCTCCTGTGGATCCTCGGCGTCCTCCTGATGGCCCTGCTGGTCTCCCGCCGCACCCCGCTCCCGCCCCGGCTCGTGCGCTATCACGCGGCCGTACGCCCGGCCGCCTCCGCGATGCTGCTCCTGCTGCTCGCGTACGTGGCCGTCGGCCTGGTCATCGGGATCGTCGTGGCGGCCACCAAGGGCCACGCGGCCGAAACCCTCGCCGTGGTCCTGCTCGGCCTGCCCAACGTCACCTGGCTCGCCCTCGGCGTCGGCATCGGAGGCTCCTGGGAGGGCACCGTCGAAGGGCCGTTCGGGCTGCCCATGCCCCAGATCCTCGACTCGGTGCTGCGCACCGACACCGCGGGCCTGTCCACCGTGGACCTCTCCTCCCTCGCCTCGTACGACTCCCGGGCCTGGTGGCTCCTGCCCGTGGCGGCCGTCCTCGTCCTCGCGGTGGCCTTCGTGGCCGCCGTGCGCTCGCCGGCCGGTACGCCGCTCTGGCGGCACGCCCTCCACCTGGGGATCGCCTTCGCCCTGACCATGCTGGTCGTCGCCCCGGTCACGCTCGTCGAGGCGCGCTTCGGGCTGTCCATCCTCGGCATCGGCGATCTCGAATCCCTCGGCGGCGAGGTCCTCCTGCGCCCCCACGTCTGGAGGACGGCCGGACTCGCCCTGCTCTGGGGTCTCGTGGCCGGCCTCCTCGGCGGGCTGCTGGCCTCCGGCGTCCGCCACCGCGGCGAGGTGGACACCGAGGCCGTCTCGCCGCCCCGTCCGGGCTCCACGCCGCCGCGCTGAGGCTCGCAGCCGCCGCCGCGCTAAGGCTCCCGGAACACCGGCCGGGCCCAGGCGGGCGGCGCGGGGGGCGCCGACGGAGGTTCCGGTGCGACCGGTCCGTCACGGCCGCCCGGACCGGGGCCGCCCCGCTCCAGGGCCGCCCGCAGCGTGGTGACGAACTCGAGGCAACTCCCGTAGCGCTCCTCGGGCGCCTTCGCCAGGGCCTTCGCCATCACCTCGTCCCCCGCCTCCGCAAGCTCCGGCCGCTCCGAGGACAACGGCGGCGGCGGATCGTACTGATGGGCCCAGAGCAGCGCCATGTCGTCGTCGCGACGGAACGGCGGCACCCCGGTCAGCGTCTCGTAGACCACGCACGCCAGGCTGTACACATCGCACCGGCCGTCCACGGGCTTCCCCGAGATCTGTTCGGGCGCCACATAGTCGAGCGTGCCCACGAACTGCCCCACGGTCGTCAGACCGGTCAGCGACAGGGACTTCTTCGTCAGCCCGAAGTCCGTGAGATAGACATGCTCCGGATGGTCGCGGTCAGTGCCCTCGGCGACCAGGATGTTGCCCGGCTTCACATCCCGGTGCACCAGATCGTGCGCGTGCGCCGCGTCCAGCGCGGACGCCACCTGGACGGCGATCCGGCCCGCCTTCACCGGCGGCAGCGCGCCCTCCCGGTCGAGCAGCGCCCGCAGATCCTGCCCGGCGACGTACCGCATCGCGATGTACAGCACGCCCTCCGTCTCGCCCGCCTCGAAGACCGGCACGATGTGCGGATGGTCGATCGCCGCCGCCACCCGCGACTCGTGCGCGAACCGCTTGCGGAACGTGTCGTTACGGGCCAGCTCGGGCGCGAGCAGCTTCAGCGCCACCGTCCGGTCGAGCCGCAGGTCACGCGCCCGGTAGACGACCGCCATCCCGCCGCGCCCGATCTCCGCCTCCACCACGTAGCCCGCGATCTGCTTGCCGATGAGCCCCGACTCCCGGCCGACCGGCAGATCCGTGTCCCGGGCCGCGCCGGCCATCAGTCCTCACCCGGCAGGTTCGTCCGGTCCACGACCCGGGTGGGCGGCGGTCCGGCGGGTTCCTTCGGCCGCCCCTCCTCCTCGTCGAGCCGTGGCACCACCCTCGTCGGCTCGTGTCCGGCCACGGCCACCGGCCCGGCCGCGTTCTCCTCCGGCCCGGCCGCGTCCTCTTCCTCCGGCACGGCGGAGGCCGCCGAGGGGCCGGCCGAGGCCGCGTACGTACGGAGTGTGAGGCCGTCGCAGTACACCCAGCGCTCGTGCTCCGCGTCGTACAGCCACAGCGCCTCGCCGTCGACCACCATCCCGACCCGCAGCCCGTGCGTGCGGCGCCGGAACCCGTCCCCGTCCGTCCGTCCCGCCGCCAGCTCCTCCGCGGCCCGCCGGTAGCGGCCCAGCGACTCCTCCGCACGGGCGATCAGCGGCCGTGGATCGGCGGTCCTGGCGAGCGACTGACGGGCCTCCGGCGGATCCACGGGTACGGAGACCAGCAGCCGGGCGTCGACCCACGCGGACCAGCCGTTGGAGCAGAGGATCTGCCCCCAGTCCCCGACCCGCTCCATGAGCTGCACGGGCAGGAACGCGTCGAGCGGCGCGGTGGGGAGCCCCGGGTCGGGAGCCTCCCAGGCGGGCATGCCGTCACGCGGCACGACGTGCGTCGGCCGGAAGTCCGGAACGTAGTCCGGTACCGGGGGAGTGACCGGGATCCCCATGGGCCGCCTGCCTTCTCTCTTCCGGATATCGGATATCGGATATTGGATGTCTCATCCTGGACATCCGCTCCTGGACATCGGCTACTTCCGCATGATCACCGGCTCATGGCGCCGCAGCAGCCGCGCGACGACGAAGCCGAGGACGACAGCGAGCACCACCAGCATCCCCATGTCGAACAGCCAGGCCTCCGCGGTGTGGTTCATGAGCGGGTCCGTCGTCTTCTCGCTCGGCGCGATCTTGCCGATGTCGATCGTCGCGCCCATCGCCGCGAACGCCCACCGCGACGGGACCAGCCACGCCAGCTGTTCGAGGACCGGCGATCCCTGGACGGTGAGCAGCGCGCCGCAGAACACCACCTGGACGATGGCGAGCAGGACGAGCAGCGGCATGGTCACCTCCTCCTTGCGCACCACGGCGGAGACGAACAGACCGAGCATCATCGCCGTGAAGGAGAGCAGCGCGACCGCGAGGGTGAGCTCCACGAGTGGCGGGAAGAGCACGCCTTTGCCGTCCGGCACGTTCAGCGGCACACCGATCAGCGCGACCAGCGTGAGGACGACGGCCTGGACGACGGTGATCAGACCGAGGACGACGACCTTCGACATGAGATACGCGGAGCGGGACAGGCCCACGGCTCTCTCGCGCCGGTAGATCGTCCGCTCCTTGACCAGCTCGCGCACCGCGTTCGCGGCTCCCGTCAGGACACCGCCGACACAGAGGATGAGCAGGACGTTCAACGTCGACTCGGGGTTGAGACTGCCCTCCGAGAGGGCCCGGGCCATCGCCCCCATCACGAACGGCAGGGCGATCATGATGGCGAGGAAGGTCCGGTCGGCGGCCAGTGCGGTGGTGTAACGGCGCACCAGCGTGCGCAGCTGGGAGCCCCAGCTCTGCGCCTTGCGCGGCGGCCCGGGCTCCGGCACCGCCCCGGTCCGGGACAGCGCCGTCCGGTCCATCGCGTCGGCGATGTACTGGTGGTGGAAGCGGGAGGTGCGGTACTGGCCCGCCCAGTCGCGGCCGCGGTCGTTCTCGAAGGCCTCGAACGCCTCCGGCCACTGGTCGAACCCGAAGAAGTCCAGCGTGTCACCCGGCGGCCCGTAGTAGGCGACCCGCCCGCCGGGAGCGAGCACGAGCAGCCGGTCGCAGACGTCCAGACTCAGCACGCTGTGCGTGACGACGATGACCGTACGGCCGTCGTCCGCAAGCCCGCGGAGCATGTGCATCACCGAACGGTCCATGCCGGGGTCGAGCCCGGAGGTGGGCTCGTCCAGGAAGAGCAGCGAGGGCTTCGTGAGCAGCTCCAGGGCCACGCTGACGCGCTTGCGCTGGCCGCCGGAGAGACTGTGGATGTGCTGCTCCGCCCGCTCGACGAGGCCGAGTTCGCCGATGACCTCGTCGACCCGGGCCCGGCGCTCGGCCGCCGCGGTGTCCTCGGGAAAGCGCAGTTCGGCGGCGTAGCCGAGGGCCCGCCGTACGGTGAGCTGGAGGTGCAGGATGTCGTCCTGCGGGACGAGTCCGATGCGCTGGCGCAGCTCCGCGTAGTCCCGGTACAGGTCCCGGCCGTCGTAGAGGACCGTGCCCCGGTCGGCGGGGCGCTGCCCGGTGAGGGCGCCGAGCAGGGTGGACTTGCCCGAGCCGGACGGCCCGACCACGGCGAGCAGGCATTTCTGCCCGACCGGGAAGGAGACCTCGTCCAGGAGGGTCTTGCGGCCGTGGTCGACGGTGACCGCCAGATCCTGCACGTCGAGGGAGACCTCGCCGGTGTCGGTGAACTCGACGAGCTGGCTCCCGATGAGGCAGAACGCGGAGTGCCCGATGCCGACGATGTCGTCCGGGGTCACGCGGGCGGCGGCCACGGGACTGCCGTTGAGGAAGGTGCCGTTGTGACTGCCGAGGTCGTAGATCCAGTACGTGCCGTCGGGGTGCGCCCGCAGTTCGGCGTGGCGCCGGGAGACCACCAGGTCGTCGACGACGAGGTCGTTGTCCGGCCCGCGCCCGATGCGCACGGTCCGCGTGGGGAGCGGCCGCACGGACGTCGGCTGCCGGAAGGTGCCGGTGGCGGCCGGATGGGACACGGAGGAGGGCCGGGGCGGGGTGCGCGGCGGTGCGGGAGCCGGGGGCTCCGGCGTGGGCACGGGCGGCGGCGCGGGAGGGGGTGGTTCAGGGTCCGGTACGGGTGGCGGTACGGGGGTCGACGGGCCGGGCTCCCGCGCGGGCGCCGAGGGCGCGAGGGGTTCCGCGGGCGCGGCGGGCGCGGCGGGCGGCGCGGTGCCGGAGAGCACGGCGCACGGCCCGTCCCCGGGATGCCCGAACCGTATGACCGTCCCCGGACCGACCTCGCGCACCGCGATGCGGTGGCTGTCCGCGAAGGTGCCGTTCGTGCTGCCCTCGTCCTCCAGGGTCCAGTGGTCGCCCACGGCCCGCAGGACCGCGTGGTGCCAGGACGTCCTGTCGTCCGCGAGCACGATGTCGCTGGTGGGGTCACGCCCGATGCGGTAGACCCGGCTCGGCCTCATCACGGTCGCATCCCCGTCGATCTCGAGGACGAGCTCGGGCGCGGCGGGCGCTACGGGCCGCTCTCCCATGCGTGAATTTTATCGTCCGGGGCTGATCCCCGCCCTGCGAGAGGCGCCGGTATCGTGGGCGCCCCGATCGCGACCGAAGGAGGCCCAGCCGTGCCGAAGGGTGTCACCAAGCGCCGGCCCAGGACCCGGGCCGCCCTGCTCGAGGCCGCTCTGGGGACGTTCGCCGCGCACGGCTTCCACGCCACCTCGATCGAGCAGATCTGCGAACGCGCCGGATACACCCGGGGTGCGTACTACTCGAACTTCGCCAGCAAGGAAGAGCTCTTCCTCGCCCTCTTCGACGAGCACAGCGAACGGATCGTGCGGCGTCTCGCGGAGGCGATCGACGGCCTGGCCGCCGAGGAGTGCACCCTGGAGCGGCTCGCCGAGCTCGCCTCGCGTGTCGAGCCCGAGGAGCGGGACTGGTATCTCGTCACCACCGAGTTCACCCTGCACGCCATCCGCGATCCGCAGGCGGCGTGGGTGCTCGCCCGCCACGACGCCCGGCTGCGGGCCGAGATCGCCCGGGGGCTGCAGTCCGTACTGCGCCGGGCGGGACGTGAACTGACCGTGGACGCCGACCGGTTCGCCCGGCTGCTGATCGCCCTGCGCGAGGGCGGACTCGCGCAGAGCTATGTCGAACCGGAGGAGCTTCCGCCGGGCAGCCTCGAACGGGACTTCCTCGCCCCGCTGTTGGCGGCGTCGACCCGGGAGATCCCCGGCGACCGGACGAACGGGTCCGGTTCCGACGCCGTGATCTGATCCCGGAGCGAGTGACTCCCGGTGTCCTGGCGGGCGGAACGGTCTTGCGGCACGAGGACGCCGGTGGCTACGGTCGGGCGGAAAGCGCTTACTGCAGGGAGCTGACCTCGTGCCGATCGCGGACGTCCTGATCTACACCCGCACCGCGGGCTACCGCCACGACTCGATTCCCACGGGCGCGGCGGCCCTCGCGGAGCTGGCGGCGTCGGCGGGGCTGGTGGCCGAGACGACCGAGGACCCGGCGGTGTTCACGGCCGAACGGCTGGAGCGGTGCGCGGCGGTGGTCTTCCTGTCGACGACCGGCCCCGTCCTGAGCGCGCCGGGCCGTTCGGCCTTCGAGGCGTACGTTCGCGCCGGCGGCGGCTTCCTCGCGATCCACGCGGCGGCCAACGCCGAACCGGACTGGCCCTTCTACGGCGACCTCCTCGGCACCCGCTTCGACGGTCACCCGGAGATCCAGCCGGGCGTGGTGTGCGTGGACACCCACGACCACCCGTCCACGGCCCCGCTGCCGGACCGGTGGGCCTGGACGGACGAGTGGTACAACTTCACGTCGAACCCCCGGGGGACCGGGGTGCGGGTGCTGGCCCGCGCGGACGAGTCGACCTACCGCGGCGGAACGCTGGGCGCCGACCACCCCCTGGCGTGGTGCCGGGAGGCCGACCGCGGCCGCGTCTTCTTCACGGCCCTGGGGCACGCGGCGGAGGCGTACGGGGACGAGACCTTCCGGGCGCACCTGTCCGGGGCGCTGCGGTGGGTGGCGGGCAGGGAGAACCTCTGACGGGACGGACCGCCGGACCGGGGCCACGCCGGCCCCCCCGTGGCCCCGTCACCCCACCGCACCGCCCCCGATTGCGGTGTGCCGCCCCGCGCGGGAGGGTTCCCGTGGGGCGGACGGCAGGAGGAGACGACATGGGCATCGCCACTGTGAACCCCGCGACCGGGGAGACACTGCGCACCTACGACGCCCACGGGCCCGAAGAGGTCGAGCGGCGCATCGCCACCGCCCACGAGACCTTCCGGCAGTACCGCACCACCTCCTTCGCCGAACGCGCCCGTCTCATGCGCCGCGCCGCCGACCTCCTCGACGAGGACGCCGAGGACATCGCCCGCACGATGACCACCGAGATGGGCAAGCCGATCGCGGCCGCCCGTGCCGAGGCCGCCAAGTGCGCCAAGGCCATGCGCTGGTACGCCGATCACGCCGAGGAGCTCCTCGCCGACGAGCACCCCGCCGAGGCCGACGTCCAGGACTCCGGCGCCGACGCCGTCCGGGTCCAGTACCGCCCCCTCGGCCCGATCCTCGCCGTCATGCCCTGGAACTTCCCGCTCTGGCAGGTCATCCGGTTTGCCGCGCCCGCCCTCATGGCCGGCAACACCGGCCTGCTCAAGCACGCCTCCAACGTGCCCAGGACCGCCCTCTACCTCAGCGACCTCTTCCGCCGCGCCGGGTTCCCCGAAGGCTGCTTCCAGACCCTGCTCATCGGCTCCGGCGCCGTCGAGGCGGTCCTGCGCGACCGCCGGGTCGCCGCCGCCACACTGACCGGCAGCGAGCCCGCCGGCCGCTCGGTCGCCGCCATCGCGGGCGACGAGATCAAGAAGACGGTCATGGAGCTCGGCGGCAGCGACCCGTACATCGTCATGCCCTCCGCCGACGTCCCGCGGGCCGTCAAGACCGCCGTCACCGCGCGCGTCCAGAACAACGGCCAGTCCTGCATCGCGGCCAAGCGGTTCATCATCCACGCCGACGTCTACGACGACTTCGCCGAACGCTTCACCGCCGCCATGAACGCCCTGACCGTCGGCGACCCCCTCGACGACTCCACCGACATCGGCCCGCTCGCCACCGAGCAGGGCCGCGCCGACCTCGAGGAACTCGTCGACGACGCCGTGCGCAAGGGCGCCACGGTCCTGTGCGGCGCGGCCCGCCCCGAGGACCGGCCGCGCGGCTGGTACTACCGGCCGACCGTGCTCACCGGCATCACCCCCGAGATGCGCATCCACCAGGAGGAGGCCTTCGGCCCGGTCGCCACCCTCTACCCGGTGACCGACATCGAGGAGGCCGTGGCCGTCGCCAACGACTCGCCCTTCGGGCTCAGTTCGAACGTCTGGACCCGTAACGACGAGGACATCGCCTTCTTCGTACGGGACCTGGAGGCCGGTGGCGTCTTCGTCAACGGGATGACGGCCTCCCACCCGGCCCTCCCGTTCGGCGGCGTGAAGCGCTCCGGCTACGGTCGCGAGCTCTCCGGCCACGGCATCCGCGAGTTCTGCAACGCGACCACGGTCTGGCAGCGCTCCTGAGCCCCGCGGGTCACGGGCCCGCCGGTCAAGGGCCCGCCGGTCATGAGCCCGCGGGTCATGAGCCCGCGGGTCACGAGCCCGCCGGTCACGGGCCCCGGCGCTCCCGTGTCCACGTGAGCAGCTCCTCGGCCGACCACGTGTTGATCACGCGCTCGGCCGGCACCCCGCACTCCTCCGCCCGCGCACACCCGAAGATCTGCCACTCCAACTGCCCCGGCGCGTGCGCGTCCGTGTCCACCGCGAACCAGACCCCCGCCGCCACCGCCCGGCGCAGCAGCCGGCGCGGCGGATCGAGGCGCTCCGGGCGGCTGTTGATCTCCACCGCCGTCCCCGACTCGGCGCACGCGGCGAAGACCCGCTCCGCGTCGAAGGTCGACTCGGGCCGCAGCCGCCCCCCGCTCACCAGCCGCCCCGTGCAGTGACCGAGCACGTCCATCAGGGGATTGCGTACCGCCTTCTCCATCCGCCGGGTCATCGCCGGCGCGTCCATCCGCAGCTTCGAGTGCACCGAGCCGACCACCAGGTCCAGACGGTCGAGCAGCTCCGGCTCCTGGTCCAGCGAACCGTCCTCCAGGATGTCGCACTCGATCCCGGTCAGCAGCCGGAACGGCGCCCACTCCTCGTTCAGCCCTGCCACCACGTCCAGTTGCTCGCGCAGCCGCTGCGGCGAGAGACCCCGGGCGACCTTCAGGCTGGGCGAGTGGTCGGTCAGGACGGCCCACTCGTGGCCGATCCGCGCCGCCGTCCGCCCCATGTCCTCGATGGTGCTGCCGCCGTCCGACCACTCGGAGTGGAGGTGGCAGTCCCCGCGCAACGCCGCCCGGAGGGTCTCGCCGCCGCTGGCCTCCGGAACGGCGATCTCGGCCTCCAGTCGCGCCAGATACTCCGGCACCCGCCCCGCGAGCGCCTCCCGGATCACGGCCGCCGTCTTCGGCCCGATGCCCTTGACGGACTCCAGCGTCCCGGCCGCCACGCGGCTCTCCGCCTCGCCGTCCGGCATGGCGGCGACGGCGGCGGACGCGGTACGGAACGCCCGTACCCGGTACGTCGGTGCCTGCGAGCGCTCGAGGAGGAAGGCGATCCGGTCCAGCGCCGCCACGGGATCCATGACCGCTCCTCACCCCCGGCCGGGGGGTTCGGCCGCGGCCGGCACGGGCGCCGGACCGATCTCGCACCACACCGCCTTGCCCTCGCCACGCGGCTCCACACCCCACCGCGACGCCAGCGCGTCGAGCAGCAGCAGCCCCCGTCCCGAGGTCGCCGCCTCTCCCGGCGTGCGCCTGCGCGGCCACGCGCTCGAACGATCCTGCACCGAAAGACGCACCCGTCGCACCGGCTCGGGCAGCACCTCCAGGGTGAGCACCGCGCCACCCTCGGTGTGCAGCAGTACGTTGACGAGCAGCTCGCCGGTCAACAGCTCGGCGTCGTCGGCCAGTTCGGACATGTTCCAGTCCCGAAGGGCCTGCCCCACCGCCGCGCGTGCGTCCGAAAGCCCCTGCGGATCGGCCTGGTGGATGTACTGGTGGATGCGCGGCGCCCGCGGCGTGCCGGGGTCCGGGCTGCGCCGCAGCACGAGCAGGGCCACGTCGTCGCCCGAACCCCACCGCTCCCAGAGCTGCTCGGACAGATGGTCCGCGAGCGCCTCCGCCTGTGGCGGACCGCTGCTCATCGCCGCCGACAGCGCTTCCAGACCCGTCTCGATGTCCGAGTCCGGCTGCTCCACCAGACCGTCCGTGTACAGCACCAGCGTCTCGCCCGGCACGAGGTCGAGCCGGGTCTCGGGGAACTCCTCGTCCCCGAACACCGTCGCGAGCCCGAGCGGCAGCCCGCCGCGCAGCTTCGGCTGCCCGACCCGGCCGTCCGTGTGCCGGATCAGCGGGCCCAGATGCCCGGCGCGCACCGCCCGCACGGTGCCGGTGCCCAGGTCCACCTGGGCGTAGGTGCAGGTCGCGAACCGGTTGGTGTCGAGCTCGGCGAGAAAGCGCGAGGCCCGTGCGAGGACGGTCGAGGGCGCGTGTCCCTCACCCGCGTACGCCCGGAGCGCGATCCTCAACTGGCCCATGATGGCGGCGGCGTGGGTGTCGTGCCCCTGCACGTCCCCGACCACGACCCCGACCCGGTCGCGGGGCAGCGGGATCACGTCGTACCAGTCGCCGCCGACCTCGCGCCCGCTCCACGCCGCGTGGTAGCGGACGGCGATCTCCCCGCCGGAGATGGCCGGGATACGGCGGGGCAGCATCGTCGCCTGCAGCCCGGTGGCCAGCTCGCGCTCCTCGTCGAAGAGGATGGCGCGCTGGAGCGACTGGGAGACGATCGCGGCGAGGCCGAGCAGCAGGTTGCGCTCGTCGGCGTTGAACGACGAGCGGCGCCGGTAGAACAGCGCCATGCCGCCGAGCGTGCGCGCCTGGGCGACCAGGGGCAGATAGCAGGCGGACTTGAACCGCAGCCGCTCCAGGTAGGGGGCGAGCTCGGGGAAGTCCCGCCCCAGGGAGGAGAACGAGGGCACGAACCGGGGGCGCCCGCTCAGGACCGCCTCGGCCAGCGGCAGGCCCCGCTCCAGGCGGCGGTTGCGGAAGACGTCGAGGACGTCCAGGGACTCCCCGCTGAGCGCGATGACGTTGAGCGAACCGTTCTCCACCAGACCGAGCGCGAGACCGTCCGCGCCGAGCCGGGCGAGCCCGCCGGGGCCGGTCAGGGCGGCCGTGACGTCGTCGACCGTCACGGCTCGCGACAGCGCGTGCGTGGTCCGCTCCACGATGCTGGTCTGCACCTCGCGGCGCTTCTCCAGCTCCAGGACGAAGGCGGAGTGCGTGACCTCGGCGGTGGTGTCCCGGACGATGCCGACGATCCGGTGGGCCATCCTGTCCGCCGTCCGCAGAATCCGCGCCTGGACATGCGTCCACTGGGGTGTCCCGTCGTCCCGCTCGATCCGGAAATGCGCGGTGTACGAGGACTCGCCGCTGGTGATCGCACCGCGGATCACCGCCTCCAGCCGCGACCGCTCCTCGGGGTCGAGACGGTGGACGAGCGAGGCGGGGCGCCCGTCGAACCTGTCCGGTTCCAGCCCGAACACCAGCAGCCCGGCCTCGTCGACGTCGATGGTGCCCGTGTCGAGGTCCCAGTCGAAGCTGCCGGTCCGATTCATGGCGAGCCGCTCGGTGGGCCCGATCTCGCCACTGCGCGTGCGCCGGTCGTCATCGGTCATCCTCACCATTGTCGAACCCGCGCCCCTTCGACGCCATGGCGGCGACACGGCGTGCCGCAGTTTTCCCCGGCCGGGCAGAATGGGCCGGTGATCCCGCACTACCGTGTCCTCGGCACCGGCCTGGCCCTTCGCGCCGACGGCCGCGAGGCCGTGCTCAGCGGCTCCCGGCTCCGGGCGCTGCTGGCCGCTCTGGCCGCCGCCGGCGGGCGGAGTGTCGCGGCGGGGCAGCTCATCGCGCAGATCTGGGAGGACAGCCCGCCCGGGGACGGCAGGGAGGCCCTGCAGGCGCTGGTCGGACGGCTGCGCCGGGCACTGGGGCGGGAGGCCGTGGTCTTCGCCCAGGGCGGCTACCGGCTGGCGGCGGGTCCCGAGGACGTGGACCTGTACGTGTTCGAGCGGCTGGCCGCCGAGGGGGCCGGGGCGCTCGCGGAGGGGGACGTGGCGCGGGCGGCGCGGCTCCTCGACGAGGCGCTCGGCCTGTGGCGCGGGCCGGTGCTCGCCGACCTGCCGGGCCGGGACGGCGAACCCCTGGTCGTACGCGCGGAGCAGCGCCACGCGCAGGCCCGCCGGGACCGTCTCGCCGCCGCCGTGGCCCTCGGCCAGGCCCGGACCGCGCTCGCCCCCCTGGCGGCCCTGGCGGCCGAGCATCCCCTGGACGAGCCTGTGCAGGCGCTCCGGATCCGTGCCCTGCGGGCGGCCGGCCGTCCGGCCGAGGCACTGCGGGCGTACGAGGAGGTACGCACCGTCCTCGCCGACCGCCTGGGTGCGGACCCGGGACCGGAACTACGCGCTCTGCACGCGGAGTTGCTGGCCGGTGAGACGCCCGTGACGGAACACCCGGGTCTCCCCGCACGTCTCACGTCCTTCGTCGGACGGGAGAAGGAACGTGACGCCGTCGTGGACGAGTTGCGGGAACGGCGCCTGGTCACCCTGCTCGGGCCCGGCGGGGTGGGGAAGACCCGGCTCGCCCTGGAGTCCGCCGCGCACGGGGCCGGCGCCTGGCCGGACGGGGTCAGGGTGGCCGAACTCGCCTCCGTACGCGCGGAGTCCGACGTACCCTCCGCCGTCCTCACCGCGCTGGGCGGCCGCGAGACCCAGCTGTGGAGCGGGCCGGCGGTCGTCGAGCAGAACGCCCGCGACGCGCTCACCCGGCTCGTGGAGCACTGCGGTGCCCGCCGTCTGCTGCTGCTCCTGGACAACTGCGAGCACGTGGTGGGCGCGGCGGCGGAGCTCGCGGAGACCCTGCTGGCCCGCTGCCCGGGGGTGACCGTGCTGGCGACCAGCCGCGAACCCCTGGGTGTGCCGGGGGAGTTCGTACGACCGGTGGAGCCACTGTCGCGGGACAGCGCGCTACGGCTGCTCGCGGATCGTGGGGCGGCCGCGCGGGCGGGGTTCGATCCGGCCGCCGATCCCGAGGCGTGTGCCGAGATCTGCCGTCGCCTGGACGGTCTTCCCCTCGCCATCGAACTGGCGGCGGCCCGGCTGCGGATGCTCACCCCGCGCCGGATCGCCGACCGGCTCGACGACCGCTTCCGCCTGCTGACCTCCGGAGCCCGGACCGTCCTGCCGCGCCAGCAGACCCTGCGCGCCGTCGTCGACTGGTCCTGGGACCTCCTCGACGACGCCGAACGCGCCGTCCTGCGCCGCCTGTCGGTCTTCTCGGGCGGCTGCGACCTGGAGGCGGCCGAGGCCGTCTGCGCCGCCGACGCCCACGACGCCCACGGCGTCCTCGACGTCCTCGGCTCCCTCGTCGACAAGTCGCTCGTCGTCGCCGCACCCGCCGCCGGTGGCGACATGCGCTACCGCCTCCTGGAGACCGTCGCCGAGTACGCCGCCGAACGCCTCGACGAGGCCGGGGACCGCGCCGCCGCCGAACACCGCCACCTCGTCCACTACCGCGAACTCGCCCGCACCGGCGACCCCCGACTCCGCGGCGGCGGCCAGCACGTCTGGCTGCACCGGCTGGAGGCCGAGCACGACAACGTGACGGCCGCCCTGCGGACCGCCGTGGAACTCGGTGAGGAGCAGGAGGCGCTCTGCCTCGTCCTGTCCATGAACTGGTTCTGGCAGCTCCGTGCCCGGCAGCCCGACGCCCGCGCCTGGTCCCTGGCCGCGGCGGCGCTCGGCCCCGACCCGTTCGCCCCGCCCCTGCGGCACGCCGTACCCCTCGTCGACCGCTGCACCGACACGCCGCCCCCGTGGACCGAGGAACAGCTGTGGGAGGCCCGGCGCGGCTGTGCCCTGATGGTTCTCGCGGCCGAGGGCGGCGAAGGCGCCACCGCCCTGGAGCGTCCCGAGACCCGCGCCCGCCTCGACGCCATCGCCTCCGCCTACCGTCCCGGAATGCCGCAGAACTGCCGCCAGCCGGGCTCGATGTGGTACTTCGCCCGCCTGATGACCGGCGAGTTCCACAGCCTCGACGAGACCCTGGAGGCCGTCGTCGCCGCCTGCCGCGCCCACGGAGCCGACTGGGAGCTCGCCTTCACCCTCCTCATGCGGGCCAAGCTCCTCGGCGACCGCCCCGACGACGCCGAGCGGGCGCTGGCCTTCTTCGAGCGAGCCCAGGACTCGTGGGGCACCGCCGAATCCCTCTCCGCGCGCGGCGAGGCGTACGAGAGGTCGGGCCGGCTCGCCGAGGCCGCCGCCGACTTCGAGCGGGCCGCGGAGGCCTCCGCCCTCCTCGGCGCCCTCACCCAGGTCCCCGTCTTCAAGGCCCGACTCGCCGCCGTACGCCTGCGGATGCCCGGCGACGCGGCGGCGCGGTCGGAGGCCGAGCGTCTCCTGACCGAAGCCGCAGAGGAGGCGGGGGAGTCGCACGGCGAGCCCGTCAGCACGCCCCGCCTGCTCCTCGCCCAGCACTACGCGCACACCGGCCGCACGGCCCTGGCCCGCGAACAACTCGCCTACATGGAGCGCGACTTCACCGGCGACACGCCCGATCTGTTCACCGGGCTGACCGGCGGACTGCGCGGCTGGCTCGACTGTCTCGACGGCGCCTACGGCGAGGCGACCGGGCATCTGGCCCGCGCCCTGCGGGACGTCGAGAGCCTCGCGTACCTCGTGGCCCCCTCTCTCGTGGTCGGCCAGTTCGCGACGGCGGCCTGGGCCAAGGCCGGCCTGGGCGTGCGGAGCGACGCAGAGGACGGCGCCCGCCTTCTCGGCGCGTACGACGCCCACAGCCGGCACGCGGGAGGGGTCGGCTTCCGCCCCTTCACCGCGCAGACCGAGGCCTCGGTGAGGGAACAGGCCGAGCGAGCCCTGCGCGCGGTCCTGGACCCGCGGACCTACGCGCTGCGGTACGAGGAGGGTGGCCGCCTCGCGGTGAAGGAGGCCGCCGCCCTCGTCTGAGCGCAGAGCGCAGAGCGTAGAGCGCTGAGCTCGGAGCTTGGAGGCCGGATCCGTCAGGCCCCGGCGCTCCCGCCCGCCGCCTCCAGCCGCTCCCGCGCCTCCGCGAGGTCCTCCGGGGTAGGGGCGTCGTCCTGCGTGAGGTGCCGGCGCCAGTACCCCGTGAACTCGACGGCGCGCCGGTCGTACCCGCGCTCCTCCACCAGATGCCGCCGCAGTGCCCGTACGGCCCCGGCCTCACCGGCCAGCCACACGGACGGCGCCCCGGCCGGGAGCGCGGCCGCCCGCACCGCGTCGACCACCGACGCGTCCCCGTGCAGCCAGTGCACGGTCAGCTCGCCGGGCGTCACCGGCGTCCGCTCCTCCGCCGCGTCGGCGACCTGCACGAACGCCAGGGCCCGGTGGCCGGGCGGCAGCGCCTCGGCGATGGTCGCGAGCGCCGGGAGCGAGCATCCGTCGGCGGCGAGCAGCGTCCAGTCAGCGGCGCCGACGGAGAGCGGCCGGGCGAAGTACGCCGACGGTCCGAACATGCCCAGCGTGTCGCCCGGCCGTGCGGCCCGGGCCCAGCGCGTCGCGGGACCGTGATTCCCGTTCACGCCCTCACCGTGGACGTAGAAGTCGATGTCGAGGGTCGCCGCCGCCGGATCATGGGACCGGATCGTGTAACTGCGCATCCAGGGGCGCTCGGGCTCCGGAATCGCGCCGTACGCCGCGTACCAGCGCATCACGTCACCCTCCGCGTCACCGTCCGTGTCGCCGGGCGCGGGCAGCACGGGCTCGGACTGGCCGCGCCGGGGGAAGTAGAGCTTCACCTGCTGGTCGGGCCCGGCGAGCGTGAGGTCGGCGAGGGACGCGCCACCGAAGGTGACCCTGATCATGCGCGGGGTGAGCGGCCGGACGGCGACGACCCGGATACGGCGGAGGGGAAGGGGCTCGGGCTCAGGCCGGGCCGGAGGCTGGGACATCGGGGCTCCTGTGTGTCGTGGCTCGGCCCACCACCCTCCCCGGCCCCGCCGACATGCCGCCGACACGGAACCGACACGGCGGCGCCGCCCCGGCCCGGATGCGGGACCGGGGGACGGACACGACAATGGCCAGTGCCGGAAGAACTAGTAGGAGGCGGCATGAACGCTGAGTCCGACAAGACATCTCCGGGGGAGAGCCCGACGCCCGATCGCCTCTTGCACGCCGGGTCGGAGGGCGAATACACGGCGGAGGATCTGGTCCTCGCCTCCGGACGTGACGTGAATCCGAAGAGTCTCGCGTGGGCGGAGCGCCGGATGGCGCAGAAGGGACGCGCCTCCCTGGACGAGCTCCTGCCCTGACCCCGGACCCGAAGCCCGCCCCACCGCCTCGGCCCGGCCCCGTACCGGGCCGGGGCGGTCTGCGCACGTGGGCCTCGGCGCGCCCTGGGGCTTCCCCATTTGTGGAACACGTTCTACCGTGGCCGCCGTCGCGCGCACGGTACCCAGGACGCTGCCACGGGAGGCCCCATGCACCTCGAGTACACGCCCGCCCAGCACCGCTTGCGCGAGGAGCTGCGCGGGTACTTCGCCGAGCTCGTCCCGGACGACGTCCACGCCCGCTACGCCGACCCGTCCGCCCAGAAGCGGTTCTACCGCGAGACCGTGCGCAGGCTCGGCACGGACGGCTGGCTCGGGGTCGGCTGGCCCGTCGCGTACGGGGGGCGCGGGCTGAGCCCCATGGAGCAGTTCATCTTCTTCGACGAGGCCGCCCAGGCCGGCGTCCCGCTGCCGCTGATGGCCCTGAACACCGTCGGCCCGACGATCATGCAGTTCGGTACCGACGAGCAGAAGGCGTACTTCCTGCCGAAGATCCTCTCCGGGGAGATCGACTTCGCCATCGGCTACAGCGAGCCCGACGCCGGTACCGACCTGGCAGCCCTCAAGACGCGCGCGGTCAGGGACGGTGACGCCTACATCGTCAATGGGCAGAAGATCTGGACGACGAACGGCGACACCGCCGACTGGGTCTGGCTCGCCGTCCGCACCGACCCGGACGCCCCGGCCCACAAGGGCATCACCATGCTGCTCGTGCCGACCACCGACCCCGGCTACTCCTGCACCCTCATCAACACCCTCGCCTCGCACGACACGACCGCCAGCTACTACGAGAACGTCCGCGTGCCCGTCTCCCACCGCGTCGGCGAGGAGAACAAGGGCTGGCGGCTCATCACCAACCAGCTCAACCACGAACGCGTGACCCTCGCCGCCCACGGCACGATGGCGATCCGCGCCCTCCACGACGTCCAGCGATGGGCCGCCGGGACCAAGCTCGCCGACGGACGCCGGGTGATCGACCTCGGCTGGGTGCGCCGCAGCCTGGCCCGTACGCACACCCGGCTCGACGCGATGAAACTCCTCAACTGGCAGATGGTGAACGCCGTCCAGCAGGGCACCCTCACCCCCCAGGACGCCTCCGCCGTCAAGGTCTACGGCTCCGAGGCCCGCCGCGACGCCTACGCCTGGCTCATGGAGGTCGTCGGCTCGGCCGGCGCCCTCAAGGAGGGCTCCGCCGGCGCGGTCCTCCACGGCGAACTCGAACGCGGCTACCGCTCGGCCGTCATCTTCACCTTCGGTGGCGGCAACAACGAGATCCAGCGCGAGATCATCTCCTGGATCGGCCTCGGAATGCCCCGCGTCCGGCGCTGAGGGGACAACAGATCCGCGTCGCGCCGCAAGACCTCAGGCGCCGTTCCGGAGAGGGCGCGGTCGGCTGGAGCCCGCCTGCGGGGTGTGGAGGGTGACGGTCCCTCCGCCGAGCATCTCGGCCTTCGGGCGATGGACGGTCACCACGGTCATCGTGGACTCGGACTCGGACTCGGACTCGTCGATGGAGAAGTGGTAGGCGATCAGTTGCGGCGCGCGGGCCGGGAAAACGACATGCCCGCGCGACGCGCCTGCGGTAGCGTCGCGCGGGTCACGCGACCCACCCTGAATTCGGCAAGGAGTTCCCCCATGCGCATCCCCGTCAAGCCCGCCCCCGAGGAAGGAGTCACCATCCGCACAGAGGACCTGAGGCTTGATGAGTTCATCGCTCGAACCGAACAACCTGAATCTGGGGATTCTCGCTCACATTGACGCGGGAAAGACCAGCCTCACCGAGCGGCTTCTGTACGCCGCCGGTGCCATCGACGCCGTCGGGAGCGTCGACGAGGGAAGTACGCAGACCGACTCGCTCGACCTGGAGCGGCAGCGCGGCATCACGATCAGATCCGCCGTCGTGTCCTTCGCCGTCGACGACATCGCCGTCAATCTGATCGACACCCCCGGCCACCCCGACTTCATCGCCGAGGTGGAGCGCGTCCTGAGCGTGCTGGACGGGGCCGTGCTCGTCGTGTCCGCCGTCGAAGGGGTGCAGGCCCAGACCCGCGTTCTCATGCGGACGTTGAGGCGGCTCGGCATTCCGACGCTGATCTTCGTGAACAAGATCGACCGCCGTGGCGCGGACCGCGAAGGCACCCTCCGGGGCATCCGGGAGAAGCTCACCTCCTGCGTCGTCCCCATGGGTTCGACGCGTGCCCTGGGCACGGCCGCGGCCGCGTTCACACCGTACGGCCCGGCCGACACCACCTTCTCGTCCGGTCTGCTCGACCTCCTCACCGCACAGGACGACGCGTTTCTCGCCCGGTGCGTGGAGAACCCGCAACAGATCTCCCCCGAGCGGCTGCGGGCGGAGTTGGCGCGGCAGACCGCGCACGTCCTGGCCCACCCGGTCTTCTTCGGATCCGCGATCACCGGTGCGGGGGTCACCAGCCTGATGGCGGGCGTGAGGGAATTCCTCCCCGCCGTCGCGGGAGACAGCGAAGGGCCGGTTTCCGGAACCGTCTTCACGGTGGAGCGTGGCACGGCCGGCGAGAAGATCGCGTACGTACGCATGTTCTCCGGCACCGTACGGACCCGGGACACCGTGCAATTCCGCGGGGGAAACGGCGCCGATCACGTCGCCGAGGGGAAAGTCACCGGCGTCGACGTCTTCGGCCACGATGCCGCCGACGGCCGGGGCGTCGCCCGCGCGGGCCGGATCGCCCGGCTCCGGGGCCTCGGCGGCATCCGTGTCGGGGACACGATCAGCGCCCCGGGAGAACCCGCCCCCGTGCGCGACGTGCAAGGGCACTTCGCGCCGCCGACCCTGGAGACCGTCGTCGTCCCCGAGCGGGCCGCCGACCGAGGACGCCTCCATGTCGCCCTCACCCAACTCGCCGAGCAGGACCCGCTGATCGACCTGCGCCGGGACGAACCGCGCGAGGAGACCCACCTCTCGCTCTACGGCGAGGTGCAGAAGGAGGTGATCCAGGCGACGCTCGCCGACGCGTACGGCATCGGCGTCACCTTCCGCGCGACCACCCCCCTCTGCGTCGAGCGCCTGAGCCGCACGGGCGCCGCGTTCGAGGCGATCGGCGGGGACGGCAACCCGTTCCTCGCCGCGATCGGACTGCGCGTCGCACCGGCACCGCCCGGCAGCGGCGTGGAGTTCCGCCTCGGCATCGAACTCGGCTCGCTCCCCCTCGCGTTCCTCAACGCGGTGCGGGAGACCGTCGACGCGACGCTGCGGCAGGGCGTCCACGGCTGGCGTATCCCCGACTGCGCGGTCACCCTCACCCGCTCCCGCTACCTGGCACGCCAGAGCCACGCTCACGGCACCTTCGACAAGAGCATGTCGAGCACCGCGGGGGACTTCCGCCATCTGACCCCCCTCGTCCTGATGAGCGCCCTCCTCGAGGCCGGGACCCGGGTGCACGAGCCGGTCCACCGGTTCCGGCTGGAGATCCCCGAGGGGACGCTCGACACCCTCCTGCCCGTCCTGACCCGGGCCGGCGCACTCCCGGGGACGACGGAGCAGCGCGGGCGCTCCCTCGTCCTGGAGGGCGACATCCCGGCGGCCCGCGTGCACGAGCTGCAGCAGCGACTGCCCTCGCTCACCCAGGGCGAAGGCGTCCTGGAGAGCGCCTTCGCCCACTACCGGCCGGTCGCCGGCGCGGTCCCGACCCGGGCCCGCACGGACCACAACCCCCTGAACCGGAAGGAGTACCTCCGCCACGTCCTGCGCCGGGTCTGAAAGACCACGGGGGGCTGTCGGACCGGCACACGGCACACGGCACACTGTTCGAGATCAAGTCCACCGCCCGAACGGAGAGCAGATGCCCGACCCGGCCGACGTGCCCGACCCGGCAGCCCCCGATGCCCCCGTACATCCGCAGTACCCGGTCCGTACGAAGCGGCTGCGCCTGCGCCCCGTCCGCAGGGACGACCTCGACGCCATCCACGCCCACCGCTCCCTGCCCGAGGTCGCGCTCTACCTGCCGCACGAACCGCACACCCGGGAGATGACCGCGCGGACCCTGGAGCGTGTGCTCGCCGGCGAGGCGCTCGCGAACCCCGGCGACTGGCTCGACCTGGCCGTGGAGACCGAGTCGGGCCGGGTCGTCGGCGAAGTGCTCCTGAGGCGGGAGCCCGACGAACCGGCCACCGGCCAGGTCGGGTTCGCCTTCCACCCGGACGTGCACGGCACCGGGATCGCCACCGAGGCGGTCACGGCCGCACTCGACATCGCCTTCGACAGCTTCGGC
This sequence comes from Streptomyces vilmorinianum, assembly GCF_005517195.1. Classification (NCBI taxonomy): domain Bacteria; kingdom Bacillati; phylum Actinomycetota; class Actinomycetes; order Kitasatosporales; family Streptomycetaceae; genus Streptomyces; species Streptomyces vilmorinianum. The sequence continues at coordinate 3,542,784 of NZ_CP040244.1, forward strand.
TGGCACCGCGTCATCGGGTTCTGCGACGTGCGCAACGTCGCCTCCGCGGCCCTCATGCGGCGGGTCGGCATGCGCCACGAGGCCGTCCACCGCGACAGCGTCTTCCTCAAGAACGCCTGGTGCAGCGACTCGGTGTTCGCGGTCCTCGCGGCCGAGTGGCGCGGGACCCCGCCGCGTACCGCCGAGGAGCGGGCCGTCGACGCGGTCGCCACCGCCTTCTTCTCCGCGTTCACCCGCCGCGCGGGGGAGCCGGTGAGCCTCGACGCCGCCCGCGCCGCCCTCGCGCCCGACGCCGTCATCGAGCGCGTGGACGAGAACGGGAACCTCGACCGTACGAACGTGGAGGAGTTCCTGGCGCCCCGTCACGCCCTCCTCAACGGGCCGGAGCTGACCGACTTCCACGAGTTCGAGGTCGCGTTCACGACCGTCGTCACCGCCGGACGTGCCCTGCGGAGCTCGCTCTACCACAAGCACGGCATCCACGACGGCGTCCCCTTCGCGGGATGGGGACGCATGAACCTCCACCTGACCACGTCCTCCGGTGCCTGGCTCATCGAGTCCGCCACCTGGACGGACGAAACCCAGCACACGCACCACACGAAGGAGCCCCGGCGTTGAGCATCAGCGTTGAAGGACAGATAGACATCGCGGGACCGGTGGGCAAGCTGCTCCACCGGCGAACGCTGAAGAACGCCACGGTCATGCAGTCGTTCGGCATCGACCCCGTGTCCGGCGACATCTTCGTGCTCCAGATCATGGAGGGCGGGATCCAGCTCTCCGGCGAGTCCTCGGCCATCGCCTGGGCGCAGCGGTCCGAGCAGGGCGACCTGTGCGTCACCCGGCTCTCCCCGTCCGGCTCGATCACCGGGTACATGTACCTGCGCGGCTTCGGACACGGCGTCAACGTCGGCGTGGAGAACCGCGCCGGGGCCATCCATCTGTGGACCGAGACGGCGTCGATACCCAACAGCAAGAACGAGGGCTTCGGCTCGAAGGTGACCAGCTTCGCGTTCCGTTCCGGCACGGTCCTCGACTACGGCTCCTCGCTGCACACCCTGCCGTACAGCCCCGACCCGGCCGCCCGCTTCATCACCCCCACCATCGACCGCAGCACCAACGAGCTCGTCCTGCGCTTCTCCCTCAACGGCGGGCCGCACTACGAGCGGTACGACCTGGCCAAGGCGGCGGCCGGCGTATGGGAGCCCATCCAGCGCATCACCCCGGCCCTTCCGGCGGGCGTCTTCCAGGGGTACGCCTCCCACAACGGCGTCCTCTACACGCTCCAGGGCCAGGCCCTGTCCGCGGTCGCCCTGCCCGGCGACACGTACATCACCGCGTTCGAGTGGGCCACCGGCGCCATGCTGGACCGGCAGCACATCACCGCCGGTCCCGGCCTGGAGCACCGCGAGGCCGAGGGCATGACCGTGTCCGTACGCAACGGTGTGCCGCACCTCCACTTCGGCTTCGCCACCGAGGACCCCGGCCCGCGCACCTGCACCATCATGTCGCTCTCCGCGGCCCCCGAGGTCGACGGCGTGAAGGTCCTGACCGACTGGCAGCCGATCACCCTCGCCGCCGGGGTCACCGTCGACCAGAACGCCCCCAAGGGCCGGCTCATCAGCATCGCCGGAACGACGACGCTGCAGCTCAGCGGCGGAATCAAGGGCAGCTTCGACGGTGACGCCGTCATCGGCACCCTGCCCGACGCGCTCACCCCCAGCATGGTCTGCCGCGCCAACGTCCCCCGGAACAGCAGCGGAGGCTACTGCGTCGCCCGTGTCGAGGCGGGCAACGACCGCCAGCTCCGGCTCTTCGGCGGCCGCACCACCAACGTCATCACCTGGGCGCAGCTGGACAGCTTCAACGCCGTCTGGCGCTGACCCCACCACCTTTCTCCCGCTCATCTCTTCTGGCCAAGGAGCCGATTCGCCATGTCCCAGTCCTTCAACCGCCGTAGCATCCTCGGCGCCGCCCTCGCCATGCCCGCCGCCGCGGCCGCCGGCAACCTGATCGCCGCCACGCCCGCCGCCGCGGCCGGCGTCGTCGCCGGGGCCTGGACCGACCTCGTCCTGGAGCCGGGCATCACCGCGCAGGCGGGCGCCACCCCGCAGGTCCGCCTCATCACGATCGCCGACACCACGTTCCTCCAGGCCCGTGGCGCGATCACCTGCAGCCTCGCCGCCGACACCAAGATCGCCACCCTGCCGGCCGGGTTCACGCCGCCCACCTGGTACGTGCGCGCCGCGACGCCCCGCAACAACAGCCAGGGCATCAACGCCTGCCGCTTCGAGATCAACACCGCCGGATCCGTGAGCATCTACGGCGCCAACAGCGGCAACCCGATCACCTGGGTCCAGTTCGACGCGATCCAGGTGATCTGGCGATAGCAGATCCGGCGACAGCACCCGTAGCCTGAACGCATGAGGCAGGACGCCGACCCCGGGCTCTTCGGTCCCCACTCCGTCACCTGGCAGCTGCACGGTGACCCGGTGATGTGGATCGCCGGGGTCCGCGCCCTCTACCTTCAGGCACTGCACCCGGTCGCCGTCCGCGGAGTCATGATCAACAGCGACTTCCGGCGGGACGCCTGGGGCCGGCTCCTGCGGACGGCGAACTTCGTCGGCACGCTCAGCTACGGCACCACCGAGGCCGCCGAGGCCGCCGGAGCCCGGGTGCGGAAGATCCACCGGCTGCTCGGGGTCGACGACCCCGAGCTGCTGCTCTGGGTGCACTGCGCCGAGGTCGACTCCTACCTCTCGGTCGTACGCCGCTCGGGCATCCCGATCAGCGACGCCCAGGCCGACCGCTACATCGACGAACACCGCGAGTCCGCCCGGCTCGTCGGGCTCGACCCGCGCGAAGTGCCCGCCACCGCCGACGAGCTCGACCGCTACTTCGACGCGATACGGCCCCGGCTCGCCGCCGGCGAGGACGCGCGCACCGTCGACGCGTTTCTGCGCCGCCCCCCGGTCCCGCCCGCCCTCGTCCCGGCGCGCGAGATCGTCTGGCGGCGCGTGGTGTCACTCGCGTACGACTCCCTGCCCCCCTACGCCCACGCCCTGTACGGCCGGCCCGCGCCGCCGCCCGAGACCGTCACGTACCGGCTCACCGCGGCGGGCAATCTGCTGCGCTGCATCCCGGACCGGCTCCGCTGGCGCCTTCCCCCAGGTCACATCCTGAAGGCGATGGCACGTCTCGGCCCCGACGCACGCCCCGCCCCGTACACACTCCGCAGCCAGGCGGCCATACTGGACGGGCCGGGGAGGGCGCAGAGAATCGACGGGGGCGACAGCACGCGATGGCGGAGACCAGGCTGATCCAGGGCCGGTACCGGCTGCACGACGTGATCGGGCGCGGGGGCATGGGCGAGGTGTGGCGTGCCACCGACGAGTCGCTCGGCCGGCGTGTCGCGGTCAAGTGCCTCAAGCCGCTGGGACAGCAGCACGACGCCAACTTCGCGGTGCTGCGCGAACGGTTCCGGCGCGAGGCGCGCGTCGCCGCCTCGCTCCAGCATCGCGGAGTGACCGTCGTCCATGACTTCGGCGAGTCCGACGGGGTGCTCTTCCTCGTCATGGAGCTCCTGGAGGGCCACAACCTCAGCCAGCTCCTGGAGGAGAACCGGAAGCACCCGCTGCCGGTGCGGGACGTCGAGGACATCGCCGAACAGGTCGCCGACGCCCTCGCGTACACCCATCGCCAAGGGGTCGTGCACCGCGACCTCAAGCCCGCCAACATCATGCGGCTCGGCGACGGCGCGGTGAAGATCTGCGACTTCGGGATAGCGCGCCTCGGCGCCGACATCGGCTTCACGTCCCGTCTCACCGGCACCGGCATCGCCATGGGAACCCCGCACTACATGTCCCCGGAGCAGATCAGCGGCGGCGAGGTCGACCACCGCAGCGACCTGTACTCGCTGGGGTGCGTGCTGTACGAGATCGCCACCGGCGTCCCGCCCTTCGACCTCGACGACACATGGGCCATCCTCGTCGGCCACCGCGACACGCCGCCCGAGCCGCTGCGCACGCACCGCGCCGAGCTGCCCGGCTATCTGGACCGGATCGTGCTCGATCTGCTCGCCAAGACGCCGGACGGGCGGCCCACCGACGCGACCGATCTGCGCCGTCGTATCGCCTCGGCCCGCACCGCCGGACCGGAGCCCGTGGCGCTGTCCATGCCGCTGCCCGTGTCGCTGTCCGTACAGGTGCCGGAGGCGGACGTCTCCCGACTCCCTTCCTGGGCCAGGGGGATGACCACGGGACACAGGGCGACGGCGGGTTCCCTCGCCCTGAGAACCGTGGCGTTCGACCCGGCGGCCGGGCTCACGGGGGAGTGGACCGCCCCGTCCCGGGTGCTGCCCCCGGCGCCCGTCGGCGACGGGCGGGCCACCCCCTCGCCGGAACTGCTCGCCGTCCTCGCCAGCCGGCACAAGGCCGGCCTCAGCCTCGGCCGACTCGGCCGCTGGGACGAGGCGGCGGACGTGCACCGGTCCGTCGCCGAGGTCCGTGAGCGCGTGCTGGGCCCCGACCACCCCGACACCCTCGCCAGCGGGTACGAGGTCGGCTTCACGCTCAGCAGGCTCGCCCGCCCCGCCGACGCCCTGCGCGCGTTCACCCGGGTCACCGAGGGCCGCGAGCGCGTGCTGGGCCCCGACCACCCCGACACCCTGGCCGCGCGTCAGGAGACGGCGTACGTACTCGGCCGCCTCGGGCGCCACTTCGAGGCACACCAGGTGTACGCGGCGGTGCTCGCCTCCCGCGAGCGCACCATGGGCCCCGACCACCCCGACACCCTGCGGTGCCGCCACAACCTGGCCTTCAACCTGGGCCGGCTCGGCCGTCTGGACGAGTCGTACCGGATGGCGCGGGAGGTCGCGGAGGCACGGGCCCGGCTCCTCGGCGACGAGCACCCGGACACGCTCGTGACGCGTTACGAAGTGGCGTACACGCTCGGCCGGCTGGGGCGCTGGCCGGAGGCGCTCGCCGCCTACCGCGAGGTCGCCGCGGCGCGTGGCGCCGTCCTCGGCGCCGACCACCTCGACACGCTCGCCGCCCGCTACGAGGTCGGCATCTGCCTGGGCCGGCTCGGCCGGAGCGAAGAGGCGCTGGAGCTCTACCGCGACCTGAGCGAAGCCCGCACCCGCGCGCACGGGCCCGACGACCCCGAGACGCTGCGCGCCCGCCACGGCATCGGGGTCAACCTGGGCCGGCTCTCCCGCTGGGAGGAGGCCGTCGAGGAGGCCCGGGAGGTGTGCGCGGCCCGCGAACGCGTCCTCGGCGCCGACCACCCGGACACCCTCGTCAGCCGCCGCGAGATCGCCGTCGGCCTCGGCTGGCTCGCCCGCTGGCCGGACGCCCTGACCGTCTACCGCCAGGTCGCCGAGGCCCGCGACCGCGTCCTCGGCCCCGACCACCCCGACACCCTGGCAAGCCGCCACGACGAGGCCCACTGCCTGGAACAACTCGGCCGCCACACCGAGGCCGTCGAGCTCTACCGCCGGGTGGCCGCCCTGCGCAGCAGCGACGGGGAGGGGAGCGCTCAGCGCTGAGCGCGCCACCACTCGGTCAGCTCCCGCACGCGCGCGTCGAAACGACGGTCGAGGAACGACAGAGGAGCCCTGAGTGTCAGGCGCTCGCCCGTGACGAGGCCGACGGTCACGTGCCGCACGCCGGCGACGCGCCGTACGGCGACATCCGAGACGTCCGGCCAGGGGATGCGGCGTCCGCGGCCGAAGGCGGGGAAGACGAGCAGGCAGTCGGCGGTCAGCCGCGCACCGCGCGTCCGGGGCAGAAACAGCAGTCCGGCCAGACCGACGACACCCGACCGAACGCACCAGCGCAAGGTCTCGGCCGACATGGGGTCACCGTCCCACCACAGCCCCAGGTAGAGCAGGCCCGTTGCCGCGGCCATCCCCACGGCGGCCGGGACGACGTCCTGCGCCGGCCCCGGCCCGAAGTCGACGACGTCCCGCATGCGCCCCACGCGCCCCTCCTCGGCTCGGCCCCCCGGCCGCAGTGTCCCTTACCGCTGCCGGGGACCCCCCGCCGCCCCACCGACTCCTTGGCCCGGCGTGGGAACCGTGGCGACCGGACCGCCCGAGCCGTCGACGAGCCGGAGTCGTGTGACCGGGGTGGCGGCCTCCCGCAGCCGGGGCAGGACGCCCATGTCCTCCGCCACCGTCAGCGCCTGCCCCGCGACATCCACCGGGCTGCCGCTGGACAGCAGGTCCCGCGCGTGCTCCACGACCGTCGGCCGCATCCCGTGCCGCGCCAGCCAGTACGCGAGGACGGGACCGGCGATGCCCGCTCCGGAGATCAGTACCGTGTCGCCCCTCATGACGCTCACCCTTCCTCACCCACCAGCCCTGACCGTCGGTCAGTGTCCACGCCATTCTCCTGTCCGTCGGTCAGGCAAGGGGATACGGTCTCCGGCATGACCGAGGAGGAGACGCGTACCAGGGCCCGGATCCTGCGCGTCGCGGGCGAGGAGTTCGCCGCGCGCGGCTTCCACGCGACCTCCCTACGCGAGATCGCGGACCGCGTCGGCGTCACCAAGGCCGCCGTGCTCTACCACTTCGCCGGCAAGGCGGACATCCTCGCCGCCCTGGCCGAACCCATGCTCGGCGACCTCGAAGCGGCGATGACCGGGGCCGCGCGACGCGCACCCGAAGAGGCGCGATGGGCGGCCGTCGAGGGGCTGCTGGACGTCTGGCTGACCCACCGAGGACTGCTCAGGCTCAACCTCCAGGACCTGGCCCTGGCCGCGCCCGGACCGGTCTTCGAACGCTTCAAGGGCGCCCTGCTCCGGGCCAACGCGCTGGTCGCGGGCGCGGAGGCGGACTTCGCCGGGCGCGTGCGGGCGGCCCAGGCGATCGCCATGCTCGGCGACCCGGTGGTGCTCTTCGCCGACGCCCCGGTCGACGAGTTGCGCGCCGAGGTGCTCGCCGGTGTGCACCGCCTCCTCGACGGCGACGGCGACGGCGAGGTCCGCCGCCCCGGTTCCCGGCCCCGCCGCGGCCGGCCCGCCGCCATGACCGAGGAGATGGCCGCCCGGGCCCGGCGTCTCCATGGCGCCGGGAGCACGGCCGCCGAGATCGCGGACGCGCTCGGCGTCTCCCGTGCCACGGTCTACCGCCATCTCGCCCCGTCGCAAAAAGACTGAGACATTAATGCGACGATTTATGAGACAGGCGAGCTGACACGGACGGTCGGCGGGGTTCCGCGGGCGATCTTCGCGTGTTAGCAAGAGACATGACCGCACAGCGCTCGTACGACGCCGTCATCGTCGGCGGTGGCCACAACGGACTGGTCGCCGCCGCCTACCTGGCGCGCGCCGGACGCACCGTCCTCGTTCTCGAACGGCTCGGCTCCACCGGTGGCGCCGCCGTCTCCACCCGGCCCTTCGCCGGGGTCGACGCCCGCCTCTCCCGGTACTCGTACCTCGTCTCGCTCCTCCCGCAGAAGATCGTGCGCGAGCTGGGGCTGCGGTTCGCCGTACGGAAGCGGTCCGTCTCCTCGTACACACCGAAGGGCGACAGCGGCCTGCTCGTCGGCGGCGGCGCCGACCGCACCCGCGCCTCCTTCGCCGCGCTCACCGGCTCCGACCGCGAGTACGGGGCGTGGCAGGCCTTCTACGGCCGTACGGGACAGGTGGCCGAGCGCGTCTTCCCCACCCTCACCGAACCGCTGCCCACCCGCGAGGAGCTCCGGGCCCGCGTGGCCGACGAGACCGCCTGGCGGATGCTCTTCGAAGAGCCCATCGGCACGACGGTCGAGGAGACCTTCGCCGACGACCTCGTCCGGGGCGTCGTCCTGACCGACGCCCTGATCGGCACCTTCGCCGACGCCCACGACCCCTCGCTGCTCCAGAACCGCTGCTTCCTCTACCACGTCATCGGCGGGGGCACCGGCGACTGGGACGTCCCCGTCGGCGGCATGGGCGCGCTCACCGACGCGCTCGCGGACGCCGCCCGCGCGGCGGGCGCGGAGATCCGTACCGGACACGAGGCCACCCGGATCGAGACCGACGGCACCCGCGCCGAGATCACCTTCCGCACGGCGCACGGCGAGGGCGCGGTCGCGGCAGAGCACGTCCTCGTCAACGCCTCGCCCCAGGCCCTCGCCGCCCTCCTCGGCGACACGCCCCCACCGCCCGCCGAAGGCGCCCAGCTCAAGGTCAACATGCTGCTCACCCGGTTGCCCCGGCTGCGCGACCGCTCCGTCGACCCCCGCGAGGCGTTCGCCGGGACCTTCCACATCGCCGAGGGATACGGCCAGTTGGCCACCGCGTACGCCGAGGCCGCCGCCGGCCGGCTGCCGAGCGCGCCGCCCTCCGAGATCTACTGCCACTCCCTGACCGACCCCACCATCCTCGGTCCCGAACTCGCCGAGCGGGGCTACCAGACCCTCACCCTCTTCGGACTGCACACCCCCGCCCGGCTGTTCGCCGCCGACAACGACACCGCCCGCGCCGACCTGCTCAAGGCGACCCTCGCCGAGCTCGACGCCGTCCTCGACGAGCCGCTCACCGACTGCCTCGCCCTCGACGCCGAGGGCCGGCCCTGCATCGAGGCCAAGACCCCGCTCGACCTCGAACGCGATCTGCGGCTGCCCGGCGGCCACATCTTCCACCGCGACCTCTCCTTCCCCTACGGGGAAGAGGGCGCCGGTCGCTGGGGCGTCGAGACCGCGCACGCCAACGTCCTCCTCTGCGGCGCCGGCGCCGTCCGGGGCGGCGGAGTGAGCGGCATCCCCGGCCACAATGCGGCGATGGCGGCGCTGGGACATTGACGGAAGCACCGCCCCCGCCAGGGGCGTGAAGCTGACCTGTGGCCGCGCTTAAGAAAACCTCGATGGACCGCAAGCCCGACATGCGGAAGATTTCCTTCAGGGATCTTGAGCGCGAATCCGCGCCCGGACCCCATAGGTCACAGGACACGCACGTCGGGAGCCAAGGCATTGAAGGCGCTGGTCAAGCAGAAGGCGGAGCCGGGACTCTGGCTCATGGACGTGCCGGAGCCGGAGATCGGCCACGGAGACGTACTGATCAAGGTCAAGCGGACCGGCATCTGCGGTACGGACCTCCACATCCGCTCCTGGGACGGCTGGGCCCAGAAGACGATCGCCACGCCGCTGACCCTCGGCCACGAGTTCGTCGGCGAGGTCGTCGAGACCGGCCGTGACGTCGTGGACATCGCGGTCGGCGACCTGGTCAGCGGCGAGGGCCACCTCGTCTGCGGCAAGTGCCGCAACTGTCTGGCCGGCCGCCGCCACCTCTGCCGCGCCACCGTCGGCCTCGGCGTCGGCCGCGACGGCGCCTTCGCCGAGTACGTCGCGCTGCCCGCGTCCAACGTGTGGGTGCACCGCGTCGCCGTCGACCTCGACGTCGCCGCGATCTTCGACCCCTTCGGCAACGCCGTGCACACCGCGCTCTCCTTCCCGCTGGTGGGCGAGGACGTGCTGGTCACGGGCGCGGGCCCGATCGGCATCATGGCGGCCGCGGTGGCGAAGCACGCCGGCGCCCGCAACGTCGTCATCACCGACGTCAGCGAGGAGCGCCTCGACCTGGCCCGCAAGGCGGGCGTCTCGCTCGCGCTGAACGTGGCCGAGCAGACGATCGCCGACGGCCAGCGCACGCTCGGGCTCAAGGAGGGCTTCGACGTCGGCCTGGAGATGTCGGGCAACCCGCGCGCGATGCGCGACATGGTCGCGAACATGACCAACGGCGGCAAGATCGCCATGCTGGGCCTGCCGGCGGAGGACTTCGCCGTCGACTGGGCGAAGATCGTCACGTCCATGATCACGATCAAGGGCATCTACGGCCGCGAGATGTTCGAGACCTGGTACGCGATGTCCGTCCTCCTGGAGGGCGGGCTCGACCTCGCCCCGGTGATCACCGGCCGCTACGCGTACACCGACTTCGAGGCCGCCTTCGACGACGCCGCGTCCGGCAAGGGCGGCAAGATCATCCTCGACTGGACCGTCTGATCTCCACGCGTCCGATCGCCACGCGTCCGACCTCCTCTCGTCTGATCTCCTCTAAGGAACCCACCATGTTCGACTCCGTACGTGACGACCTCCGTACCACCCTCGACGAGATCCGCGCCGCCGGGCTGCACAAGCCCGAGCGCGTCATCGGCACCCCCCAGTCGGCGACCGTCGCCGTCACCGCCGGCGGGCAGCCCGGTGAGGTGCTCAACTTCTGCGCCAACAACTACCTCGGCCTCGCCGACCACCCCGAGGTGATCGCCGCCGCCCACGAGGCGCTCGACCGCTGGGGCTACGGCATGGCGTCCGTGCGCTTCATCTGCGGCACGCAGGAGGTGCACAAGGAGCTGGAGGCGCGGCTGTCGTCGTTCCTCGGCCAGGAGGACACGATCCTCTACTCCTCCTGCTTCGACGCCAACGGCGGCGTCTTCGAGACGCTCCTCGGCCCCGAGGACGCCGTCATCTCCGACGCCCTCAACCACGCCTCCATCATCGACGGCATCCGCCTCTCCAAGGCCCGCCGCTTCCGGTACGTCAACCGCGACATGGCCGACCTGGAGCAGCAGCTCAAGGAGGCGACCCAGGGCGGCGCCCGCCGCAAGCTGATCGTCACCGACGGCGTCTTCTCCATGGACGGCTACGTCGCCCCGCTCGGCGAGATCTGCGACCTGGCCGAGCGCTACGACGCCATGGTCATGGTCGACGACTCCCACGCCGTCGGCTTCGTCGGCCCCGGCGGCCGCGGCACCCCCGAGCTGCACGGCGTCATGGACCGCGTCGACATCATCACCGGCACCCTCGGCAAGGCCCTCGGCGGCGCCTCCGGCGGCTATGTCGCCGCCCGCGCCGAGATCGTCGCCCTGCTGCGCCAGCGCTCCCGCCCGTACCTCTTCTCCAACACGCTCGCCCCGGTCATCGCCGCCGCCTCCCTCAAGGTCCTCGACCTGCTCGAGTCGGCCGGCGACCTGCGCGAGCGCCTGCGCGCCAACACCGAGCTCTTCCGCTCCCGCATGACGGCGGAGGGCTTCGACATCCTCCCCGGCGACCACGCCATCGCGCCCGTCATGATCGGCGACGCGTCGGAGGCCGGGCGGATGGCGGAGCTGCTCCTGGAGCGCGGCGTGTACGTGATCGGCTTCTCGTACCCCGTCGTTCCGCAGGGCCAGGCCCGCATCCGCGTCCAGCTCTCGGCGGCCCATTCGTCCGATGACGTGAACCGGGCTGTGGACGCGTTCGTCGACGCCCGCGCCGCCCTGCGAGACTAGGGGCATGATCGAAGCGCGGCGGCTGCACATCCTCCGTGCGGTGGCCGACCACCGCACGGTCACAGCCGCTGCCGCCGCGCTCTATCTCACCCCCTCCGCGGTCTCCCAGCAGCTCGCGGCCCTGGAGCAGGAGACCGGCCACCGGCTGGTCGAGCGCAGTGCCCGCGGGGCGCGGCTCACCCCGGCCGGCGAGATCCTGCTCAGCCACGCCAACGCCGTCCTCGCCCAGCTGGAGCTCGCCGAGTCCGAGCTCGCCGCCTACGGATCGGGCGAGGCCGGTACGGTCACGGTGGCGGCGTTCGCCACCGGCATCGGCCTCGTCGTCGCCCCGGCCATCACCGCGCTGGCCCACACCTCGCCCGGCATCCGGGTCCGGGTGCGCGACGCCGAGGGCGACGAGAGCCTGCTGATGGTCCTGGACCGCCAGGTCGACGTCGCCGTGGCCGTCGAGTACCGCGGCGCGCCCGGAGAGGACGACGCCCGGCTCACCCGCGTACCGCTGTACGCGGAGCCCTTCGACGCCGTCCTGCCTCTCGGGCACCCGCTCGCGGACGGCGAGCAGGTCGCCCTCGCCGCCCTCGCCAAGGACGCCTGGATCGGACAGTCCGCCGGCAACCCCTGCCACGACGTGACCGTCCTGGCCTGCGAGTACGCGGGATTCGCACCCCGTCTCGAACACTCCTCCGACGACTTCCGTGCCGTGGTCGCCCTCGCGTCCGCGGGCGCGGGCGTGGCGCTCGTACCGCGCTCGGCGCTGCGCGGCATGGAGCTCGACGACGTGGTGATCCGCCCGGTGGACGGCGTGGCGCCCACCCGCCGGGTCTTCGCGGCGGTGCGCCGGGGCGCCGAGGAGCACCCGCTGATCAGCCCGGTCCTCTCGGCGCTGCGCGCGGCGGCGGAGCCGGGCGGCTGAGCGGAAGGCCGACCGCATGGCGCGGCGATCCCCGGCCTGCCCATGATGGAAGGGGTGCCGGATCTCCTCAGGAGGCCTGCCATGGCCGTCACCGAAGGCACTGTGCCGTTCCGCGGATTCCACACCTGGTACCAGGTAGTGGGCGAGCTGCCCGGTCCGGGCGGGAAGCCGCCGCTGCTCGTGGTGAACGGAGGACCGGGCTGCCCGCACGACTATCTGCGGCACCTCTCGGCCCTGGCCGAGGGCGGGGGACGGACTGTCGTCTTCTACGACCAGTTCGGCTGCGGCAGGTCCGCGCACGCGGACGACCCAGCCCTGTGGGTGATGGACACCTTCGTGGACGAGCTCGGCGCCGTACGGCAGGCGCTCGGACTGGACCCCGTCCACCTCTACGGGCACTCCTTCGGCACCCAGGTGGCCCTCGAGTACATGCTCGGCAGGCCGTCCGGGGTCGCTTCGCTGGTGCTGGCCGGGCCGCTCTCCAGCGCGCCGCTCTACCAGGAGGAGGCACGGCGGCTGAAGGCCACGCTGCCGGCCGCGGTGCAGGAGACCCTCGACCGGCACGAGGCGGCGGGCACCGTCGAGGACGAGGAGTACACCGAAGCCACCACGGCCTACTACCGGCGGTTCCTGTGCCGGAGTGACCCGTGGCCCGACGAACTCGTGTACTCCCTCTCGGAGATGCGCGAGGACGTCTACGCGACCATGTGGGGCACGGAGTGGAACGTCACCGGCAACTTGAAGGACTGGGACGTCACCGACCGGCTCGGCGAGCTCGACCTGCCCGTGCTGCTGACCTCCGGACGGTACGACGCGACCACGCCGGCCGTCGTGCGCCCGATCGCCGAGGGCATCCCGGACGCGGAGTGGGTGCTCTTCGAGGGGAGCGCTCACATCCCCTCGATCGAGGAGCCGGAGCGCTACCGCGAGGTCCTCGAGTCCTTCCTGGCCCGGGTGGAGGCGGGCTGACCGCGCGGGGTCAGTCGGCCGAGACCGTCCAGCCCACCGCCTCGATCCGGTCCCGGTCGGCCGGCCTCGACGCGTCGAACAGCGGGAGCCCCGCGGCGTCGAGGACCCGCAGACCGTCCACGTACACGCCGCGCCCGACGTAGCGCTGGTCCGTCGTGTACCGCCAGCGAAGGCGTACGGGAGCGGAGACCGGGGTCGGCAGGTCGGCCGACAGGCCGGCCGTCAGCTCGTGCCAGACCCGCCCCGACCAGCCGCTCACCTTCCCCACCGCATGCCGCTGCGGCTCCTGACCCCTTCGTACGGTGGTGAACGGCACCGGCCCCCAGGTCGCGCCGCCGTCCGCCGAGGCCTCCAGGAAGGCGGCGTCCGAGCCGGGCTCGGTGTCCCACCACAGCGCGCACTCCAGCCGGGCGCCCCCCGCCACGGCGGGCAGCGTGAGCGTGGCGGTGCCGGCGCTCGCCATCCCCGAGAACCAGGCGGTCCGGCCGCGGGCCGGGCGGACGGGGACGGCGCGGGCCAGGTTGTTCGCCGCGGCGACACGGGGCGCCGAGCCGGAGCGCCAGCTGCGCACGGGGTGGACGGAGTTGCCGAGGACGACGAGGAAGGCGTCGGTCGTCGGGTCCAGGACCAGGCTCGTGCCGGTGAAGCCGGTGTGTCCCGCCGAGTGGGGCGTGGCCATCGCGCCCATGTACCAGTGCTGGTAGAGCTCGAAGCCGAGGCCGTGCTCGTCGCCGGGGAAGGCGGTGTTGAAGTCGGTGAACATCAGACCGACGGACTCGGGGGAGAGGATCCGGGCGTCGCCGTACGCCCCGCCGTTGAGGAGCGTGCGGGCGAGGACGGCGAGGTCCCAGGCGCATGAGAAGACCCCGGCGTGCCCGGCGACCCCGCCCAGGCTGTACGCGTTCTCGTCGTGGACCTCGCCCCACACCATGCCCCGGTCGAGGCCGGACCAGGGGAGCCGGGCGTCCTCCGTGGCCGCGATCTTCGGCTTCCAGGAGAGCGGGGGATTGAACCGCGTGCGGTGCATCCCGAGAGGAGCGGTGATCTCGTTGCGGAGCAGTACATCCAAGGTGTGACCGGTGATCTCCTCCAGGATCAGCTGGAGCGCGATCAGATTCAGATCCGAGTACAGATATCGCGTCCCGGCCGGGTTCGCCAGGACCTCGTTCCACAGCAGCCGCAGCTTCCCCTCCCGCGTCGGCTCCTTGTACAGCGCAATCCAGGAGCGGAACCCCGAGGTGTGCGTGAGCAGCTGACGGACCGTGACGTCCTGCTTCCCGCCGCCCCCGAACTCCGGCAGGTACGCCGTGACCCTGGCCTCGAGCTCCAGCGACCCACGCTCGAGCTGCTGGACCGCCAGGATCGACGTGAAGAGCTTGGAGACGGAGGCCAGATCGAAGACCGTGTCCTCGGCCATCGCGATCTGTCGGTCCGCCGGCAGCTCGAACCCGCTGTCGGTCGTCTCGTCGTACCCCGCGTACCGCACGGCCGCTCCGATCGGCCGGTGCAGCGCGACCGTCCCGCCCCGCCCGGCGAGCAGGACCGCCCCCGCGTACCAGGGGTGCTTGGGGGAGGGCGCGAGGAACGCCTCCGCGTCCGCGACCAGCCGGTCGAGAGGACCGGGCAGCAGACCGGCCCGCTCGGCCGTCCCGCGCCGCAGCGTCGTCCGGGGGCCGCTCGGGCCCTCCGGCCCGGAGGCCGCGGCGACCCCCGGAATCGAGCCGACCATGAGCGCACCTCCCAGGGCGAGAAGCCGGCCGCCGAACGCTCGGCGGCTGAACCCCCGGCCCATCGAATCCACTGTCATCCCCACCCTCTCCCACCGTCCTGAAAGAATCCTTCGGCCACACCCGTAACGTCTGAAACTTTCTTACCGGGGTGGCGGCGGGTCAAGGAAGCGTGCGGCAGGGCAAAGAATCTGACGCTGCATCAGAAAATCTCTTCCCTCGGCCGATCCGCTGCGGCATCCTGCCGCCATGAAGACGGAGCTGAGCCAAAAACTGGGGATCGAGCACGCCATCTTCGGCTTCACGCCCTTCCCCGCGGTGGCCGCGGCCATCACCAGAGCCGGCGGATTCGGCGTCCTCGGCGCGGTCCGCTACACCGCCCCCGACGACCTCGCCCGCGACCTCGACTGGATGCAGGACCACACCGACGGACTGCCCTACGGTCTCGACGTCGTCATGCCCGCCAAGAAGGTCGAGGGCGTGAGCGAGGCCGACGTCGAGGCGATGATCCCCGAAGGGCACCGGGAGTTCGTCCGCACGACCCTCGCCAAGCACGGCGTCCCCGAACTCGCCGAGGGGGAGGCCTCCGGTTGGCGCATCACCGGCTGGATGGAACAGGTCGCCCGCAACCAGCTGGACGTCGCCTTCGACTACCCCATCAAGCTGCTCGCCAACGCGCTCGGCTCCCCGCCCGCCGACGTCGTCGCCCGCGCCCACGACCACGACGTGCTCGTCGCCGCCCTCGCCGGCAGCGCCCGGCACGCCCGCCACCACGCCGACGCCGGGATCGACATCGTCGTCGCGCAGGGCTACGAGGCCGGCGGCCACACCGGCGAGATCGCCTCCATGGTCCTCACCCCCGAGGTCGTCGACGCCGTCTCGCCCCTGCCCGTCCTCGCCGCCGGCGGCATCGGCAGCGGCGAACAGATCGCCGCCGGACTCGCCCTCGGCGCCCAGGGCGTCTGGCTCGGCTCCCTCTGGCTCACCACCACCGAGGCCGAACTCCACTCCCGCGCCCTGACCGCCAAACTCCTCGCCGCCGGCTCCGGCGACACCGTCCGCTCCCGCGCCCTCACCGGCAAGCCCGCCCGTCAGCTGCGCACCGAGTGGACCGACGCCTGGGACGACCCGGACGGGCCCGGCACCCTCCCCATGCCGCTGCAGGGACTCCTCGTCGCCGAGGCCGTCTCCCGTATCCAGAAGTACGAGGTCGAGCCCCTGCTCGGCACACCCGTCGGACAGATCGTCGGCCGGATGAACTCCGAGCGCAGCGTCCAGCAGGTCTTCGACGGGCTCACCCGCGGCTTCGAGAAGGCCGTCGACCGCATCGACCGCATCGCCGGACGGAGTGCCCCGTGAGTGAGCCCAACGGCTTCTGGTCCCAGGCCGCCGCCGACCCCTCCCGTACGGTCCTCGTCGCACCCGACGGCCAGGAGTGGACCGCCGGACGCCTCCACGCCGACGCCAACCGCCTCGTCCACGGACTTCGGGCGGCCGGTCTGGAGCGGGGTGACGCCTTCGCCGTCGTGCTGCCCAACGGGGTGGAGTTCCTCACCGCCCATCTCGCCGCCACCCAGGCCGGGTTCTACCTCGTTCCCGTCAACCACCACCTCGTCGGGCCCGAGATCGCCTGGATCGTCGCCGACTCCGGCGCCAAGGTCCTCCTCGCCCACGAGCGGTTCGCCGCGGCGGCGACGGCCGCCGCCGACGAGGCGGGGCTGCCCGTCACCCATCGGCACGCGGTGGGCGAGATCCCCGGATTCCGCCCGTACGCCGAACTCCTCGACGGACACCCGGAGTCGGCGCCCGCGGACCGCACCCTCGGCTGGGTCATGAACTACACCTCGGGCACCACCGGGCGCCCCCGTGGCATCCGCCGCCCGCTGCCCGGCAAGCTCCCCGAGGAGACGTATCTCGGCGGCTTCCTCGGCATCTTCGGCATCAGGCCCTTCGACGGCAACGTCCACCTCGTCTGCTCGCCGCTCTACCACACGGCCGTGCTCCAGTTCGCGAGCGCCGCCCTGCACATCGGCCATCCCCTCGTCCTCATGGACAAGTGGACCCCCGAGGAGATGCTCCGGCTGATCGACGCGTACGACTGCACCCACACCCACATGGTCCCCACCCAGTTCCACCGGCTCCTCGCCCTCCCGCAGGAGGTGCGCGACCGGTACGACATCTCGTCGATGCGGCACGCCATCCACGGCGCCGCCCCCTGCCCCGACCACGTCAAGCGGGCCATGATCGACTGGTGGGGGAGCTGCGTGGAGGAGTACTACGCGGCGAGCGAGGGCGGCGGCGCGTTCGCCACCGCCGAGGACTGGCTGAAGAAGCCGGGCACGGTCGGCAAGGCCTGGCCCATCAGCGAACTCGCCGTCTTCGACGACGACGGCAACCGGCTCCCGGCCGGTGAACTCGGCACCGTCTACATGAAGATGAGCACCGGCGGCTTCTCGTACCACAAGGACCGGGCGAAGACCGCGTCGAGCCGCATCGGCGACTTCTTCACGGTCGGTGACCTGGGCGTCCTCGACGAGGACGGCTATCTCTTCCTGCGCGACCGGAAGATCGACATGATCATCTCGGGTGGGGTGAACATCTACCCCGCCGAGATCGAGTCGGCCCTCCTCGCCCACCCCGCGGTCGCCGACGCCGCCGCCTTCGGCATCCCGCACGGCGACTGGGGCGAGGAGGTCAAGGCCGTCGTCGAGCCGGCGGAAGGGTACGAGCCCGGCGAGTCGCTCGCCGCGGCCATCCTGGCGCACTGCGAGGAGCGCCTGGCCGGATACAAGCGCCCCAAGTCGGTCGACTTCGTCGCCGCCATGCCCCGTGACCCCAACGGCAAGCTGTACAAGCGGCGGTTGCGGGAACCGTACTGGGAGGGCCACGAGCGTCCCCTCTAGGAGCCACCGGAACGTGTCGTACCGCGGTCGGCATCCGGACAAGCCGCCCGGTGAAGAGACGGTGGGGCCGGTGTGGTGGCGGCGAGGTGGCGCCTGGGGAGCGGCGGCGCTGACCCGGTGCTTCACCGGCCCCTCACGTGCTGTCTTCGAACACAATGCGGCGGTTCTGTCCCCCAAGTGACAGTGACCGGTGAGTAGTTGAGGCTGGAATCACCGGGCCTCGATTGACTGGGACACGTCACTGACTCAGTCTCGCCGGGTCACTGCTCGAGCGCGTCGCCGCACTCGTGGCCGACGCCCGGTTTTGGGGGAAACCATCATCCAGCGCAGACACCATCGAAGCGCGCGCGGTCTGCTGCGCGGCGCACTGTTCGCACTCACCACCACGGCGGCGCTCACGGCCGCATCGCTCGGCCCGGCCCGGGCGGCCGAGCCGCCGGGACCGAGCGCGACCACCGAAGTGGCCTACCGGGGGCACACGTTCACCGTCCCCGCGTCCTGGGACGTCGTCGATCTGGACAAGAACCCGGACGCCTGCGTCCGGTTCGACCGCAAGGCCGTCTACCTCGGCGCGCCCGGCACCGGACAGGACTGCCCGGCCACGGCGTTCGGCCGCACCGAGGCGCTCCTGGTCCAGCCGGCCGCGGCCGGTGAACGCACCGGACAGGCCGCCCAGGTGACGGAGAACCGCACCTCCCGCACCTACGAGGCCGCCGCCGGCGAGATCGCCGTCACCGCGTCCTACGGCGGCGACCGGGAGCTGATCCGGAACGTCCTGCGCAGCGCCTCCCTGCCCGTCGACGAGGCGCGCACCGAGGCTCCCGAACCTCCCGGGGCCGCCGCGCAGCCGCTCGCCGCCGTCCAGGCCCTTCCGGCCGACGCCACGTCCTTCCAGGGCAAGGGATTCGACCGGTGCGCGGCACCGCCGTCCGGCCAGATGAACACCTGGAAGCAGTCCTCGCCCTACGGCGCCGTCGGCGTCTACATCGGCGGGGAGAACGCGGGCTGCGGAGTCACCGTCGACGCGGCGTGGATGCAGGCCCAGTACGACAAGGGCTGGCGCTACTTCCCCATCTACGTCGGCCCGCAGGCCTCGCCCGACGCGGGCAGCTGCGGCGGCGACTGCAGCGCGATCACCGACCCGGTGCCCGAGGGCGCCGCGGCGGCCCGGGACGCGGTCACACAGGCGGCGGGGCTCGGCCTCGGCGCGGGCTCGGTCCTGTACTACAACATGGAGCACTACGACCCGGCGCACACGTCCAAGGTCATCCCCTTCCTCCAGTCGTGGACCACGACCCTGCACGAACTCGGCTACCGCTCCGGCGCCTACGGCAGCCTCTCGTCCCTCGCCGCCGACCTGGTGAAGGCGGACGGGAACGGCTACGTCCAGCCCGACGTCCTCGACTTCGCGAAGTGGGACGACAATCCCACCACCTCCGATCCGGCCATCCCGGACCGGCTGTGGGCGAACCACCAGCGCATCAAGCAGTACTCGGGTGATGTCACCGAGTCCTACGGCGGCGTGACGCTCGACATCGATGCCAACCAGCTCGACGTGGGCGAAGGCGTCGTTCAGCCGCCGGCCAAGAAGGACACCGCGCTCGCCTGGTCCGGTCCCGCCACCGTGTCCAACGGCTCGCCGGCCGCCCTCAGCGCCACGCTCACCGAGAAGGACGGCGGCGCGCCCGTCGCCGACCGCGAGGTCAGCCTCGCCCTCGGCGCCGGCTCGGGCGTCCAGACGTGCGAGGCCACGACCGACGCGGCCGGCAAGGCGACGTGCACCGTGCCCGCCGTCGACCAGCCGCTGAACGCGGACGCCACCGTCCCGGCCACGGCGGCCTTCGCGGGCGACGACGCGTTCAAGGAGTCGCAGACCTCCGCCGTGCTGAAGCTCCGGCACGTGACCGGACGCGCCTTCGGCCTCAAGGCCGACGTCCCGCTCCTGGGCCTGCCGGTCCGCATCGAGCCCACCCCCGACACGGGAACGGTCCGCACCGCGGGCGCCGGGACGAAGGCCCCCGCCTGCGCGGCGGGCGTGAACGCCCTGCTCCTGTCCGCCGACACCCTGTGCGCCAGGGTCGAGACCAGGACCGGCCCGAGCAGCGCCACGGCCACGGCGAGCGTGGAGGAGGCACGGATCGGCCTGCCCGGCCTGCCGGTCGTCGGGCTCTCCGGCGTCAGGGCCACCTCCACCAGCAGCTGCACGGACACCACGGGCAGCACCGATCTGACGCTGACCGTCGCCGGTGCGCCGGTGGAGGTCGGTGACCTTCCGAACGTCACGGTCGACCTCGGGCTCGGGGCCAAGCTCGTGGTCAACGAGCAGATCGAGACCGCCGGCGGGCTCACCGTCAACGCGGTGCACCTGATCGCGGCGGGCGGTATCGACATCGTCGTCGCGTCGAGCACGACGGCCGCACACAACTGTCAGTGGAGCAGGGGGACTTCAGTATGAACACCAGAATGAGGATCAAGGGTTTCACCGCATTACTGGCCCTGGCAGCGGCGTTCGGTCTCTCGCTGACCGCCCCGGCGGCGGCCGCCGAGGCCCCGGCGCCGCCGGACGCCCCGGCCGTGGGCGTGCTGGCCAAGCCCGCCTTCCTGGCCCCGTTCGAGTGCGGTTCCGAGTGGACGTACTCCACCTACCCGGGACACGGCAACGTCCTGGACTTCATCCGCTCCGACGGCAAGCCGTCGCTCGGCTCGCCCGTCCTCGCCTCGGCCGCCGGCACCGCCACCCGCCACTACCAGGAGGGCGGCGCGGGCCAGTACATCGTGATCGAGCACGGCGACGGCTGGCGCACCGAGTACATGCACCTCGACACGTACGGCGTCGAGGACGGAGCCAGGGTCGAGCAGGGCGACAAGATCGGTACGGTCGGGAGCACCGGCGGCAGCACCGGACCCCATCTCCACCTGCAGCACAAGCTGAACGGCGCGCTCCAGGACATCGAGCTGGAGGGTACGTCACTGGTGCCGTACCCCGGTGAGTACGGCGAGAAGTTCCTCACCAGCACCAACGGCTGCGGAGGCGAGGAACCGCCACCCCCCGTCCAGAAGGACACGCGGCTGGCCTGGACCGGACCCGCGAGCGCGGCGAACGGCTCGCCGGTCAGGCTGTCGGCCACGCTCACGGAGAAGGACGGCGGGGCGCCCGTCGACGGTCGCAAGGTCGGCTTCACGCTGGGCACCGGGGCGGGCGCCCAGTCCTGTGAAGGCACGACGGACGCCCAGGGCGCGGCGAGCTGCTCGATCGCGTCCGTCGACCAGCCGCTCGGCGCGGACGCCACGGTCCCGGCCACGGCGGCCTTCGCGGGCGACGACGACTTCAAGGCCTCGGACACCTCGGCCACACTGAAGCTCCAGTACGTGAGCGGGCGGGCCTTCGGCCTCTCCGCCCGCGTGCCGGTCCTGCTGATCCCGATCGCCATCGCGCCGACCCCGGACACCGGTGAGGTGCGCACCGCGGGCGCGGAGACGAAGGCGCCGCCCTGCACACAGAACATCAACGCCCTGGTCCTGACCGCCCAGGCCCCGTGCGCCAAGGTCGTCACGACCGTGGGCCCGAGCACCGCGACCGCCTCCGCGACGCTGGCCGAGGCGACCGTGGGCCTGCCCGGACTGCCGGTCGTCAGGCTGTCGGGCGTCACGGCGACCTCGACCAGCAGCTGCACCGCCAAGGAGGGATCCACCGAGCTCGACCTGAGCATCGCGGGCACGCCGGTCACCGTGCCGGACACACCGAACCACACCATCGACCTCGGCGTCGGGGCGAAGATCGTCGTCAACGAACAGACCGAGACGGCCGACGGGTTCACCGTGACCGCGGCCCGCATCACCGCCCCTGGTGGTGTGGACGTCGTCATCGCCTCCAGCACGAGCGGCGCGCACAACTGCGCCTGACAGCACCGGCATGACAGAGGGGAACGCCCCGCACACCCTGTGCGGGGCGTTCGCCGCCTCCGGAGCAGCAAGCCGGTTGTCCGCTTTGTGGCACTATGCTGATCATGAGTTCGAGTGCGGTGGGGCTGACACGGCAGTGGGCGACATGGGGGCCGGTCGTGGCGGCCGTCGCCCTCGGGCTCGCGTGGGGGCGCGCTCTCCCCGGCCTCGCCGTCGCGCTGATCGCGCTCTGCCTGGTCGCCGCCGTGCTCGCCGCCGTCCACCACGCCGAGGTCGTCGCCCACCGCGTCGGCGAGCCCTTCGGCTCGCTCGTCCTGGCCGTCGCCGTCACCGTCATCGAGGTCGGACTGATCGTCACCCTGATGGCGGGCGGCGGCGAGAAGACCTCCACGTACGCCCGGGACACGGTCTTCGCGGCCGTCATGATCACCTGCAACGGCATCGTCGGTCTCTCGCTGCTCGTCGCCGCGCTGCGCAACCGCGTCGCGGTCTTCCACGCCGAGGGATCCGGCGGCGCCCTCGCCACCGTCTGCACCCTCGCGACCATGACCCTGGTCCTGCCCACCTTCACCACGAGCCACCCCGGCCCCGAGTTCTCCGCCGCCCAGCTGGCCTTCGCCGCCGTCGCCTCCCTCTGCCTGTACGGGGTGTTCGTCACCGTCCAGACCGTCCGGCACCGCGACTACTTCCTGCCGGTCCCGCGCGAGGGCGAGGGCCACCAGTCAGCGGAGGAGCACGCCGAACCGCCGACCGACCGTCAGGCCTGGACGAGCCTCGGCCTCCTGGTCCTGGCGCTCGTCGCCGTCGTCGGCAACGCCAAGCTCGTCTCACCGACCATCGAGGACGGTGTCGAGTCGGCCGGACTCCCCAAGGCCGTCGTCGGCGTGATCATCGCCCTGATGGTGCTGCTCCCCGAGACGCTCGCCGCCGTGCGCGCCGCGCGCCGCGACCGCATGCAGACCAGCCTCAACCTCGCGTACGGCTCCGCGATCGCCAGCATCGGCCTGACGATTCCGGCGATCGCGCTCGCCTCGATCTGGCTGTCCGGGCCCCTGGTCCTGGGCCTCGGGGCCGTCCACATGGTCCTGCTCGTGCTCACCGCCGTGGTGAGCGCCCTGACCGTGGTGCCCGGACGAGCCACTCTTCTCCAGGGCGGCGTCCATCTCTCGATCTTCGCCGCCTTCGTGTTCCTGTCGTTCAGCCCCTGACCCGGACCACCTTCAAGGCCGGCGACCGCAGGATGTCCTTCTCGCAGAACCGGGATGTCACCCAGCGCTCGCCCGCGTACAGCTCGGTCTGGTCGCTGTAGTGCGGGGAGCGCGCGTTGGACGACTGGGAGTACGTCAGCAGGGTGCGCGCCACCGGGCAGCGGCTGCCGTCCCAGCCCACCGCCTGGACATGACTCGTCCCGTGCGCCACCTCGGTGTAGCCCCCGCCGGCCGCGTTCCACACGGGCTCCGTCTTGTTCCAGATCCCCAGCGACTCCGTGCCGCCGCTGACCGGGATGCGCTTGCCGCCCCGTACCACGAACTGGTGCGCGCCGAGCGGCGCGTCCAGCGGGATGCCGGCCGCCCGCAGCTCCGCGACCGCGTCACCGAGCGCCTTGGCGAAACCGGGCGACGCGGTGTTCAGGGTGTGCGGCGTGCGGACCGGGTCGGCGGCCGAGAACGGCACCTTCCACTGCTCGGCCGGCGGCACCGCCGCGACGAACTTCCGCCAGAACCGGTCGAAGAGCAGCGCCCCCTCGCTGTCGCTGTTCACCGTCCGGTCCCAGGCCCCGATCACCCGGCAGGCCTCCGGGTCGCCGGGCAGGACCGAGGCGCACGCCTTCGACGCGTCGGCGGCGGCCAGATCACCGGCCGGAGCCCGGTTGGCGAACTGCTGGGCCTGGAGGTCGGCCACCGTCAGCCCGCCCCTGGCGGCCATCGCCGCCACGTCCTCGATCCCGCCGCGGGTGCGCAGCGAGCGCGGGGTGGCGATGGTGCCGAAGACCCGCTCGTAGCCGGTCAGCGGCCGGTCCGCGTTGGTCAGCCAGGCGCTGTCGTTGGAGTTCTCCACGTACGGGGCGTTCCGCAGCACCGGCATCTTCGAGGGTCCGAAGACACCCGGCTGGACCGCGTCCGGGTCCGAGCCCAGCGCGCAGTCGCCCCGTGACCCGTCGAGGACCGCCACGCCCGAGGCCGGGTACGTCGCCCGGCCCAGCGGGGTGGAGCAGCGCTGTGCCAGCTCGTCGGTGATCCGGGGGAGCACCTGCGACTGCGTGAACAGCGAATTCCCGGAGGAGTCCGCGGCGATGGTGTTCACCCAGGGCAGGCCCTGCGTGCGGCGCAACGCGTCGAGGACGTCCTGCGTGGAACGGGCCTTGCCGAAGCCGAGCGCGGTGTCCGAACCGCGCAGGTTGGCGGCGTTGGGGTCGTTGAGCGCGAAGGCCGTCGTCGCCGTCCACGGCAGCGGAAGCTGCGCCCCGAGCCCGGTCACCACCGGACCGTACCGGGTCCAGTACTGCGTACGGGTCACGGGCGCGCCGTCCTCGACCGGCACGGTCACGGTCCGCCGCGTCATCCTCTCCGGCTTCCCGTCGACGAGATAGGCGGTCGGGTCGGCCGGGTCCAGGGTCAGCTGGTGCAGGTTGAGAGTGACGCCCGTGGCGACCGTGTGGCTCCAGGCCACCTTGTCGTTGAAGCCGATGTTGACGACGGTCGTGCCGAGCAACGAGGCGCCGGAGACGTTGAGTTCGCCGGGGATGGTCTGCTGCGACTGCCAGAAGCGACGGCCGCCCCGCCACGGGTAGTGCGGATTGCCGAGCAGCAGTCCACGGCCGTTCGCGGTCGTCGCGCCCTGGAAGGCGACGGCGTTGGAGCCCATCGTGGCGTTCTCCGCCGCGAACAGCTCGCGGGCGGCGGCCGCGGTACGGGCCGGATCCGCGGCGGGATCCGCGGCGGGATCCGGGAGGGAGGTCGGGACGGCGGCTGTGGGCGGCTGGGCGGCGGTGATGCCGTCGATGCCGCGCCCCTGGCCGCCGAGCACGGAGACCGCGAACCCGCGGCGGGCGACGTCCAGTCGGGTCACCGGACGGACCCAGCCGGCGTCCTTGCACGCCGGGTCGGTGATCTCGTTCTGCTTCAGCCAGGCGTTGTAGCCGGCCGCCCAGCCCCGCATCAGCTCCTTGAGCTGCGTGCTCGGGCCGGCCGGGGCGGGGCGCTCGAGCAGCGCCTCGACCGTGCCCGCGTCCCGCACCCCGCGGAAGTACAGATCGCTGGAGAGGTTCCTGGTGGCCGAGGACAGCGAGCCGTCGGGCACCCCGTCCGGGCCGAACCAGCGAGAGCGCTCGCCGTTCACGGTCACGAACCCGTCGGCGAGCGGGCATATCTGGTCGGCGGCCTGCGCCCAGCCGGTGCCGAAGCCCAGATCGGCGTAGTCCGCGGCGACGATGTGCGGGATTCCGTACTCGGTGTACCGGATGACGGCCGACAGGCCCCGGTCGGAGGGGCGGTGGTGCCGGTCGCCGGGGTCGGCGACGGCCGTGGCGGGCAGCGACGCGGTGACGGTGGCGAGGGCCGCGCCGGCGAGCACCAGGTGTCTCAGGCGGGTGCGGAGGTGCAACGTGCCTCCCAACGGAAGGGTGGTTACTGCGGGTCGGACCATGCACGCAGCAGAGCGCCGACCTTGTCAACATGCCGTTCGGTATCCGAGGTCCGGCGCCATGCGACGCGCTCCCGGTACTTGACCCCCCGCCAGGAAGCCGTCGAGGATCCGGACATGGAACGACGACTCCTCACCCGCACCGTCGACGGCGTCCTGCGCATGAGCGCGCAGCGCACCCCCGAGCGGATCGCCCTGCGGTACGCGGACCGCTCCTGGACCTACGCGGAGCTGGACGAGGCCGTCACCACCGCCGCCGCCGTGCTGCGGGAGCGGTACGGGCTCGAGGAGCGCGCCCGCGTGGCGACGTACGGCCACAACTCCGACGCCTACCTCATCGCCTTCCTCGCCTGCTCCCGGGCCGACCTGATCCACGTCCCCGTCAACCACCATCTCACCGGCGAGGACCTCGACTACATCCTGCGCCAGTCGGGCAGTTCACTCGTCCTCGCCGACCCCGGGCTCGCGGACCGCGTCCCCGCCGACCTGACCGTACGAGCCCTGCGGGACACCGATGACTCCCTCCTCGCGGCGCTCGCCGAGCCGGACACGTACGACACCGACCGCGACGCCCGCGAGTACGTCCAGCTGCTCTACACCTCGGGGACCACCGCCCTGCCCAAGGGCGCCCGGATGACCCACCGCGCGCTGGTCCACGAGTACGCCAGCGCCATCGACGCCCTCGACCTGAGCGAGGACGACAAGCCGGTCCACTCGCTGCCGCTCTACCACTCCGCGCAGATGCACGTCTTCCTGCTGCCGTACCTCGCGGTCGGCGCCGAGAACACCATCGTCGACGGGCCCGACCCGACGGTCCTCTTCGACCTGATCGAGGCGGGCCGCGCCGACAGTCTCTTCGCGCCGCCGACCGTCTGGATCGGCCTGTCGAACCACCCCGAGTTCGCCACCCGCGACCTGTCCGCCCTCCGCAAGGCGTACTACGGCGCCTCGATCATGCCGGTGCCCGTCCTGGAGCGACTGCGGGAGCGCCTGCCGGGGCTGCGGTTCTACAACTGCTTCGGGCAGAGCGAGATCGGCCCCCTCGCGACCGTCCTCGGCCCCGACGAGCACGAGGGTCGCATGGAATCCTGCGGGAGGCCGGTCCGTTTCGTCGAGGCGAAGGTGGTCGACGAGGACGGCGAGGACGTGCCCGACGGCACGCCCGGCGAAGTCGTATACCGCTCCCCGCAGTTGTGCGACGGCTACTGGAACAAGCCCGAGGAGACGAAGGAGGCCTTCCGGGGAGGCTGGTTCCGCTCGGGCGACCTCGCGGTGCGCGACAGCGAGGGCTACTACACGGTGGTCGACCGGGTGAAGGACGTCATCAACTCCGGGGGAGTGCTGGTCGCCTCGCGGCAGGTCGAGGACGCGCTCTACACCCATCCGGCGGTAGCCGAGGCGGCCGTGGTCGGGCTCCCCGACGAGCGGTGGATCGAGGCCGTGACGGCCGTCGTCGTCCCCCGCGGCGAGGTGACCGAGGCGGAACTCGTCGAGCACGCACGAGAGCGGCTCGCCCACTTCAAGGCTCCGAAGAAGGTGCTCTTCGTGGACGAGCTGCCGCGCAACGCCAGCGGGAAGATCCTCAAGCGGGAGCTGCGCGAGCGCTTCGCCGCCGCATGACGACGTGACGCCCGCTCCCGCCCGCATCCCGGCCTTCCGCGGCGGGAGCCCTGTCGTGCGGCACGGCTCCCGCGGCACTCATGTCAGCCTGCGCGTTCCTCGGTCAGGTTGAGGATGTTTCCCTCGCTGTCCTTGAACCAGGCACACCGCATGTCGTCCATCTCGACGACGCTGTCGACCGTCTTGAGGCCGGGCAGGTCGTAGTCCTCGAACGTCACGCCCTTGGACCGCAGTTGCGACATCTCCGTGTCGAGGTTCGCGACCCTGAAGCTCGCCAGTGTGTGCTCGGCCCGGCCGCCGTAGGGCGTCTCATAGAGGCCTATCGTCGTACCACCGCTCTCGAGCCGGGTGTCCTCGGTCGTCTCCCTCGTCACGGTGAGGCCGAGGGTCTCGGTGTAGAAGCCCTTCGCGCGGGCCATGTCGTTGACCGGGATCATCGCGGCCACGGGTGAGTCCGCCAGCATCGAAACCACCTCCTCCCTCCAGGCTACGCAGTGGCCCGCCCGGTCACAGGTCGAGCGGGCCGGGCGCGCCGAGCGGGTGACCCGGCGGCGACGTGGAGTGACCGAGCGGGCCAAAGGTGGGAGAAGGCGTTCAGCGTGCGTCCCGCAGGTCCACGATCCGCTTGATCTTCCCCACCGACCGCTCCAGCGTCTCGGGGTCGACCACCTCGACCCCGACCGAGACACCGATCCCGTCCTTGCACGCCGCCGCGATGGCCCGGGCCGCCTCCGCGCGCTGCTCGGGCGTCGCCCCGGGCCGCGCCTCGGCCCGTACCGTCAGCGCGTCGAGCCGGCCCTCCCGGGTCAGCTTCAGCTGGAAGTGCGGGGCCACCCCGGCCGTACGGAGCACGATCTCCTCGATCTGGGTGGGGAAGAGGTTCACCCCGCGCAGGATCACCATGTCGTCGCTGCGCCCGGTGACCTTCTCCATCCGCCGGAACACCCGCGCCGTGCCGGGCAGAAGCCGCGTCAGATCCCGCGTCCGATAGCGGATCACCGGCATCGCCTCCTTGGTGAGGGAGGTGAACACCAGCTCGCCCTCCTCGCCGTCCGGCAGCACCTCGCCCGTGAACGGGTCCACGATCTCCGGGTAGAAGTGGTCCTCCGAAAAGAGCACACGGAGCCGTACGTCACGCTACGCTCACGGCTATGCCGATCGACCCCGCCTACCTGCACCTTGTGCACCCAGACGTCGTCTGGGACTGCTTCCTCTACGGCCGCAACAGCGTCGACCCGAAGAAGAAGGGCCGCTCCGTCGCCGACCAGTTGAAGGACGGCCAGGGCCTCGCCGACCAGTACGGCTGGCCGGTCAAGGACGTCTTCAAGGACACCGGCATCTCGGCGAGCCGGCACGCCCGCAAGAAGCGCGACGACTTCGAGGACATGCTGGCACGAATCGAGGCGCGCGAGGTTCGCATCGTCGTTGCCTTCGAGGCATCCCGCTACTACCGCGATCTCGAGGCATACGTACGGCTGCGCAACGCCTGCTACTCCGCCGGGGTGCTCCTCTGCTACAACGGCCAGGTCTACGACCTCAGCAAGCGGGCGGACCGCAAGGCCACCGCGATGGACGCGGTCAGTGCCGAGGACGAAGTCGAAGGCATCCGAGACCGCAACCTCAGAACGACACGTGAGAACGCGGAGAAGGGCGGTCCGCACGGTCCCACCCCGTACGGTTACCGGCGCATCTACGATCCGGACACCGGCGACCTGGTCGACCAGATCCCCGACCCGAAGCAGGCCAAGAACGTCGTCAAGATGTTCGAGGATGTGAAAGCCGGCAAGTCATTGCGGGGCATCGCCGAGAAGATGAACGAATCCGGCGAGGTGACGCGGCTCGGCAAGCGGTGGGTCGCGCGCAGCGTGTACATGGTCCTGCGGAACAAGGCATACCTCGGCAAGCGGCTGCACAAGGGAGTCGAGTACGAGGGCACCTGGGAGGGCCTCGTGAAGCCGAAGCTTTTCGACGAGGTCCAGGTGTTGCTCGATGGCCGGCTGAAGGGTTCCGGGGGGTCGACAGCGGTGAAGCACCTGCTGTCCGGACTGGCGCTGTGTGGCGTCCATGGCGGCATGGATCCGGCGCAGCCCGACCTAGGGACGCTGCGCAAGACGACGACGGCCCGCGGCAGATGGGTCTACCGGTGCAACCAGCTCGACCTGTCGGTGAACGCTGACCTGTTCCAGGCGTACGTCGAAGAGGGCGTTGTGGCATGGATGCGCACCAAGGAGGCCGCGGCTGCGTTCCGCAAGCCGAAGGACGGAAAAGCCGCTGCTGCGGCACGCGCTCGGCTGAAGGCCATCGACGAGCAGCTCCTGGAGGCCAGGGAGGCGGCTGGGCAGTTCGATGAGAACGGCCAGATCAAGCTGTCGGCGCTGTCGCTGGCTTCGATCGAGAAGAGCCTCAGCCCTCTACGGCAGAAGGCGGAGGCTGATCTCAAGCGTGCCGAGGCCACGATCCCGGCGATCCTCCGGGACCTCTTGGGCAACCCCATGGCCGACGAGGTGTGGGACGGACTCGACCTGCACCAGCAGCGGTTCGTGCTGAAGCAGGTCGTCACCGTCCGCCTGTTCAAGGCCAGGGCGCCCGGCGTGAAGCGCATTGAGCCGGGCAGGGTCACGCTGTCCTTCTACGGGCAGGAGGGCTTCGTCCCGGTCACTTAGTTCCCCGCGTGCAGGCAGACGCGGGGCTCCGGGAGGGGTCGGCCGGCGGCGAGGCACCCGTTGCGCCCCGCTGTCGGTTCACTCGGCACCGCCGGCCCAGGCGTGGTGGCAGTCGGGCTCGGAGACGGTCCAGGGGCCGCGGTTGCCGAAGGGGCACCAACCCCTGCGTCACGTAACTCCGGCTTCTCTGTGGCCGCTTCGACGGCGCGAGCCCGTGGCGAGCTGCGCCGCGCATCCGTCGTGATCGGACGGGCGTCGAACGCTACGCCCGGTCGGCCACGCGCAGCGGGGGGCATTGCGGGCGTAGCTGGGGACGTCGCTGCTCCGACGCTCGGTTTCGGTGGTGGTGGTTTCTCATCGGTGGCTCGGGGAGCGGGGGCCAGGAGCACGACGGTGAAGCCTGTGTCCGCGATGGCGAGCGTCGTCGTTGTTCTGACCGCGACCGGATGCGTGCGTACCTCCCTGCCGATGGTTGCGAGGGCGGCGGCGCCACCCTCGATGAAGAGGCTGAGGTGACGTTTCTGCCGGACTGGTTCAGGCCGTACGGGGACGGCGGTTGGGCGCACCCCGATGGCGCGCAGTATCTGTTCGCTGTCGTGTTCAACGCGTAGCTGTGTGAGCTGCCAGCTGATGTTTCTGAGCTGCCGGAAGAGCAGGTACACACCCAGTGCCAACGCGAGGAGCACGCCCGCGAGTAGGACTTCCAGCATCCTCAACCCCCACGAGATGACCTGCGGTTGTGTCCAATGCACTGTGCATGGACGTTGAGGATGCGGCATCAGATGCGCCATGTCTCTGGCATATGCACTGACCGTTACAGATCTGTGACCATGCGTTCGATCGGGTGCGATTGACTACGGGTCGCCAGCTGCCAGGTCTGGACCAGGGTTCGGGTCTTCCTGCTCGTTGTCGGCGCTCGCCTGTCGCTCGATCTGCTCTGCAAGGGTGCGCAGAAGTAGCGCCTTCTCCCGCTTGGAGCGGGGGCGGTTGTCGAGCGCATTGAGGATGATTTGCTGCTGCCACTCCTCCAGTTCGGAGAGTGTGGCCTGTGGTCCTGCCGGCGCCGCCGGTTCGCCGGATCGCTCGATCTCTCGCAGGATCGCCGCCGCGTCCTCGCGTCCCGCGTTGGCCAGCCTGCTGGACGAGATCCCGACTGTGTGCGCCATCTGGGCGAGTGTCGGTGCCGGTGCGACGACTTGTGTTGAGGAGTCCTTGCGGTAGCCGGCCTCGATCTGGCGCCAGCGGGAGCCCGAGAACTTCACGCTCATCCGCGCCGCGGCGGACTCAGGGCTGAGTCCGGCTGCCTCTCGTGCCAGGCGGAGGAGGGAGGTCTCGGGCGGCGGTGTCGGCTTCGCCGTCATGGCCCTTCCTAACCGTGCGTCTTGGACTTTCTTGAACTGTATCGAACTGGTCCAGCGCGAGTGCTAGTGGACCTCACGCAATCTCCACAAGTGGACGAGCATCTGTGCAAGCCGGGAGCCATAGTCAAAGAAAGTCGAACCTACTGAGTGGTACATGCTTGTACTGTCCGGTTGAGTCTCGTACTGTCTAAGACATGAGAACCCGAATAGACCCCAAGCGCCTGACGCGCAGAAGGATCGAGGCGGGGCTGAACCAGACCGAGCTGGCCGACAAGGCCGGTGTCAGCAAGCAGCACGTGTCGATGGTCGAGAGCGGCTCCGCGAACTTCTCGCCGCGCAATCTGGCGAAGATCGCTGGAGCGCTCGACTGCACGATCTCCGACCTGCTCTTCGACGACCAGCCGGCCACCAGCTCTGGGAGCGCCGCCTGATGACCGGGGAACAGCGCCGTCGCATCCTCACCGCCGCTGAGCTCGCCGACGCCCGCCGACAGGCGACTGAGGCAGTCGCTGCCGTGGGGATCCCCCTCGACCTCATCGAACGGCTGCGCCCGGTACTGGCCCCCGTCGCGGAACGGCTCGCCGCCGAATCCGCTGTCGCGATGCCCGAGGCCGCGTGATGCGCGTGACGGGGATCGCCTGCGCCTGGATCTGTCCGGCCTGCAACCACCGCAACCCCGTGTGGCGGATGGTCTGCCGACGCTGCCGCACCGAACGGCCCCTGGGGGCCTGACAAGCGAAAGGGCCCGCCGGATGCCCCCGGCGAGCCCGGCCCACTGAGCACTAGTCAGGAAGTGGACCCGATGGAGTCCAGCATCGCACAACCCGCCACCGCACCACTGGTCGCGGCAGAGCGGACCGCCCCTCTCCGATGGACCGGCCTCGTGACCCATGACGACGCGACCGGATCCGCCACCGTCGCCTGCGAGAGCTCGGATGGCATCGCGGCCGACCTCGTCCTCGACGACGAACTGCGCGAGGCACTGGGACTGCTACTCGTAGCTCCGGCCGCCGACGGGGAAGTGTGCGTCTGCCCCCGCCACGGCGTAAACGGCACAGCGGGTGTCCCGGTTGAGACGACCGACCTCGTGGTTGTCCTGCGCGCTGTCCAAGAGGCCATCGACATCCCGTTCCCCGCCACCTTCGGCGACGCCGAGGTGCGGGACCGAATCTTGGCCAACCGGATCACGCACGTCAGCGTCGCCCTGGAGAACGTGCTGAGGGAGCGCCCGACGCTCGAAGTCGCCTGGCACACCGACTACCTGCGCCGCAAGCTCGCCGACCACCCGGCCACCGGCTACGTCACGAGTGACCAGGCCCGCGCCGCACTCACGCAGGGCGCATCGTCGACGGCTCCCGCCACACCGCCCAGGGCAGGCGACGATGCCCGTTGAGCCGCTCACCCGGGAGTACCTGAGGCAGGTGCAGGGCCGCGTCCTAGCGACCCGGCAGGGCAGTTGGGACCTCCTTCTCGACGATGAGGGTCACCCCTGCGGCTTCGGCCCCTTCAGCTTCGTGGAGACGTGGAGGGACGCCGAGCTCGTGCCCGCCATCGACTTCTGCCAGCACGCTCGGACCGACATCCCCCAGCTTCTCGGCGAGGTCGCCCGCCTCACGCAGCGCCTCGCGCTCGCCGAGGCCCGGACTGCTGCGGGGGCTCGCGATGACCGTTGAGACCGCCGCCCCCACTCTGCCCCTGGCCTCTTCCCGGGTCAGTGCGATCCGCGCCCGCGCGGCCCGCACGCCGGGCACACCGGAAGGACGCGCCATCCGGGACCTGCTCGGCGAGGTCAACCGACTCCGCGCTGCCCTGGCACGCGCCGTGAAGCAGCCGAACCCGCTTACCGCTGGGGAGATGGCCGCCCTGATCGGCGCCGCGCGTGCCGAGTCCGCACAGCAGACCGGGCAGCGCCTCGGAGCCAGCCACCACACGATCCGTACGCAGCGCCAGCACGCGCTTCGGCGGCTCAAGGCCAACACCCTCGCGCAGGCCGTCGCGATCGCGTGCGTCAACGGCTGGATCACCCACGAAGACCTCAACCCGAAAGGGGATCAACGATGACCGTCAGGCCCGGCTACCGGGGCACCGTCGTCAGAACAGACGAAATCCGGACCGAACTGGGGGTGCTGGCCAGGCTCCACCCGCTTGGCACGCGTGTCCGGCACGCCTGTGGCCGCGAGGGAACCATCACTCTCGACCAGCCGCCGCACGTCCCCGGCACGTTCGACGGGAGGCCGACCGCCAGGTCGTTCGCGGACACGTCCAACGGCGCCGCCATGGTCTGTGCCTCGTGGGACAACGAGTTCGGCTTCGACCGCTGGATCGTCTGGGTCCCCATGGAGTCCGTACGCACCGTCGAGCGCCAGCGCGTCAACCGGCCGGGGCTCGCGGGCGGTGCGCGATGAAGTACGCCGTCATCGACGCCACGTTCGGCGGAATCGCGCTCCGCGACGGCGAGCCCGACTGGGACACCCTGGTCGGCCCCGAAGGCCGGTCTCACGTACGACTCCACCCCTCGCTCATGTCGGCGGGCTGGGCCAACGACTGCGGCCACCTCTTCCCGGAGACCTACGCCCGGAACATCGTCGGCTCCTGCCTCCTCGTAGCCATGGGAGCCAGCGCCCAGCCGTACGCGGGCCCGATCGTCATCACCGGCTGGGACTACCTCGCCGTACTGACCGCGCGCTGGGACGACTTCACGGCCGGGGCGGAGATCAGCTCTCTCCAGTTGCCCGAGGATGCACTGCTCGGCATGCACCGCCGCGTGCGCGCCGCCATCAGCGGCGCCGCTGAGCCGCACTCCCTCGAGGAGCGCGACTGGATCCGTGAGATGCGCGACTTCGCCGACTTCGTCCGCCACGCTCCCGCGCCCCGTCTCACCGTGCTCGGCGCCAACGAACGGACGGCCGCCTGATGCCCATCGACCCGATCGTCTTCGACCTGCGCGCCGCACGCCCCATGACCGACGCGGACCGCGTCCTCGGCCAGATCGAGCGCGGCGAGGTCCGCGCCGACCCCGACGCCGCACGCGAGATCGCCGCCCGCCACCAGGCCGCCTACGGCGACGTCTGGGACCAGCCGTCCACCGACGGACTGGCAGACACCGCCGAGAAGGCGAGCGCCTGATGACCACCCGCCCGACGTCAACGCCGCCCGGGGCCGGTCCTCACGAGCCGCACCCGGGAACCAAGGCCGGACAGGAGCGCCGCTCCGACGCTCCCATGACCCCGCCTGCGTCGGGCGGGTCCCCAACCACTCGCTCAGCGTCAACGTCACCCGCCGCCGGCCTCCCCACCGCCGGACACGCGGGAGCGAAGGCAGGAGAGGAGTCCGACCGTTCCCTTGCGACTCCCAAGACCCTGCCTGCGCTGAGCGAGTTCCCTAACGCCCGCCTCATCCTGCCCGCCGACGCACCCGAGCCCGAGTGGCACGCGGTCCGCCGCAGCGGGATCGGCGGTAGCGACGTCGCCGCGATCCTCGGCATGAACCCCCGCTGGAAAGGCCCGCTGCACGTCTGGGAAGAGAAGCACGGACGCGGCGACCACTCCGACAACGAGTACGCCTACTGCGGGCGCAAGCTCGAGCCGGTCATCGCTGAAATCTTCAGCGAGCGCAGCGGCCTCGAGATCGCGCCGACGCCCGGCACGCTCCAGCACGTCGAGCACGCGTGGATGCTCGCGAACATCGACCGGCTCGTCCTCGAGCCCTCAACCGCGCTCGGCTACCCGGTGATCGCGCCGCTCGAGATCAAGAACCGGTCCGAGTACCTGGCCAGCGAGTGGGAGGAAGACGTCCCTGACGTCCCAGCCCTCCAAGCCCACTGGTACCTCGCCGTCACCGGCTACAGCCACGCCTACGTTGCGGCGCTGATCGGCGGCAACCGACTCCGCTGGTACCGACTCGAGCGCGACGAGGAACTGATCGAGCACCTAGTGACCTACTGCGGCGACTGGTGGATCCGACATGTCGTCGAAGGCACCCCGCCGCCCCCCGACGGCTCCCGCGCCACAACCGAGCTCCTGGCGCACCTCTTTGACGTGCAGCCCGACGGCACCGCCGAGGTCGACCCGGTCGAGCACATGCTGCTGACCGAGCGGCGCAGGGGACTTAAGGCGCGCATCGCCGCTGACACACACGACCTGGTCGAAGTCGAGAACCAGTTGCGCGTCGCCGTCGGCGAAGCAGAAGTCGCCACTATCGGCGGCCGACCCGTCTACACCTGGCGCCAGAACGGCAACTTCGCCGCCGCCCGCTTCCGCGCCGCCGAGCCCGAACTCGCCGCCGAATACACCCACATGGTCCCGGCAATCGACACCGAACGCCTCGCCGCAGACCACCCCGAGACCTACCGCGAATACCGAGCACGCCGTCTCGTCGTGCCCTCGGAAGGAACGACATGAGCAACCTGAAGGACCGCGTACGAGAGGCAACCGGTGTCGAGCCGGCGCCCCAGCCGACGACGGACATCGCCCTGAACGACAGCGCCCTCGCGTGGCTGAACGACCGCTCCACGTACTTCACCGACGCCCTTCCCCGTCACGTCGACAAGGCGCACTTCGTCTCCGTCGCGCTGTCGGTCATGCCGAACCTCGTGAAGTGCACCCACGCCTCCGTGCAGCAGGCGCTCCTCGCCTGCGCCCGCTTCGGCCTCGAACCGGACGGCAAGCACGCCGCGATCGTCCCGTACGGAGACACCGCGACCTTCCAGCCGATGTACGAGGGTTACATCGACCTGATGTACCGCTCGGGCCGCGTGGACAGTGTGCACTTCGGCTGGATCCACGAGAACGATCGCTGGGCCTACACGCCGACCGCACCAGCTCCGCACGACTTCCTTCACGAGCCCCGTGTGGATCTGTCGAAGAAGCAGCGCGGTCCAGGCATCCTCGCCTACGCCTACGTGTGGATCAGGGGCGGCAGCAGGTCCCAGGTCATCCTGCTCAACCGCGAGGACGCGGAGGAGATCCGCAACAAGTACTCCAAGGCGTACCGGAAGGCCGAGAGCAACGGCAAGAAGGACAGTGCCTGGCACACCGACTTCGACGCCATGTGGGCCAAGTCCTGCGTGCACCGGCTCACCAAGCGAGTCCCCACGTCGCCCGAGCTGATCGAGCTGATGCGCGCGGACATCGACGCCGACGACGGAGCGCCCGCGCCCACCATCATCCGGTCTTTCGCCGTGGACTCGCGCACGGAGCCCGTGCCGAGCAGCGACGAGGATCAGTCCCCGGTGGCAACCACGTGGCCGCAGGCCGCGCAGCCGGGCTCTGGCCGTCCGTCAGGCGAGGCGGCTGATGACGGTGACCGGTCATGAGCCACGAGCACGAGGACCGGATCATCCGGGAACTCGAATCCATGGGTGTTCGCGGAGTACGT
This sequence comes from Streptomyces vilmorinianum, assembly GCF_005517195.1. NCBI lineage: Bacteria > Bacillati > Actinomycetota > Actinomycetes > Kitasatosporales > Streptomycetaceae > Streptomyces > Streptomyces vilmorinianum. The sequence continues at coordinate 3,579,109 of NZ_CP040244.1, forward strand.
GCCTGCGAGTGGACGCCCGAGCTCGCGCTCTCGGTACTGCGAGAGAACCGCCGCCGCTACGCCCGTGAGCCGTGGATGCAACAGACCGATCGGGTCGCGTCCATGCTCGCGCAGCAGCTTGTCGCCGAGACCGGTGTCAGCCCGGCGGACATCTCCACGGTGCTTCTCGCCGCCGGCGCGAAGCTGGCCTCCCTGTCGATCGGGAACGCCGAGCTCAGGGCCGCGACCGCCGCCGAGATTATGCAGTGCGCGGCCGACGACCTGGACCAGCAGGCCAGGGCAGGTGAGCAGCGGTGAGCGCTCTGGCCATCTCGATGACCGTCTACGGCCACCCGGCGCCGCAGGGCTCCAAGAGGTCATTCGGGCCAGGCCGCATGGTCGAGTCATCGAAGTACGTGAAGCCGTGGCGCGAGGCTGTGAAGGCCGCAGCCCTCGACGTCATTCACCACGACCCGGCCTGGGCGCGCCTGGACGAAGCGGTCTCGCTGGACGTGACGTTCTACTTCGACCGCCCGAAGGGCCACTTCGGAACCGGCCGGAACGCAGGCCAGCTCAAGCGCTCCGCGCCCGTGTGGCCCACGTCCCCGCCGGACCTGTCGAAGCTGATCCGCTCCACCGAGGACGCGCTCACCGACGCGGGCGTGTGGCGCGACGACAGCTACGCAGCCGCGATCCGCGCCTCGAAGCGCTACGTCGACGACGGCCCCGGCACCCTCAGCACGCCCGGAGCGGTCATCCGCGTCTGGCGCCTGCACGACCAGCTCAAGGAGACAAGCAGTGACCAGCCTGCGATTTGACGCCAAGGTGTCCGCCTCGGCACAGGAGGCCCTGGAAGCGCACACCCGACCCGTCTACGACAACCCGGGCGCACGGCGCCTGTTCATCGGCGAGTTCGCGCACACCGAGCGCACCCAGCCGGCCCCGGGCTCGGAGAAGGAGCCGACGGCCAAGGTTCGGATCACGAGCCTGGAGATCCCGAACCACGAGCAGGAGGGCTACGTCCGCGAGGCGCTGCGGTTCCTGCACCTTCAGCGCACGGCGCGCGGAACCCTCGACGACGACGGGCAGCTCGAGCTCGACGAGCACACGCTCCGCCTGACCGGCGGCCAGCTCTCGTACATCGAGACTGCGCGCCTGCGGGCCGCGCTCAGCCACTGGTCCTCGTACGCCCGCCGGGTGCTCCACGCCTCGAACCTGACCGTGTCCGAGATCCAGCACGAGCTGCGGACCATCTCCGACGGCCTCACCGCGGCGCTCAACGGCGCCCGTGACGACAGCGAGGAGTGACCGCCGTGAGCGACGTGCACGTCAACATCGACGGCCTCGACAAGGCATCCGTCCTCGCCGCCCTCTACAACGCGTCCCAGCCCTTCGGGATGGGCTTCCTGAACCCGGCCGCCAGCAACGGCATGACCGTCGAGCAGGCCGCAGAGGCGCTGGAGCGCGCTGGCGATGACCTCTACTTCGACTACCTCCAGGGCCGCGTGATGAAGGTCGACCTCAACGGCGACGCCATCGACCCGCGCCTCTACGACCGCGACAACGGCCCTGGTGCCTGCGCCGCCGTCATCGCGCCCCTCCGGGCGACCAGCGGCTGATCCGGGGCCCATACCTCCAGCTCCACAAGCCCAGAACCACAAGCCCGTCCAGCACCACAACCCCTGAGAGGAGGTGACCACCATGTCCAGGACACGACCCCAGCGCGTTCGCGTCCCCTGGCGCGTGGTCGCCTCCTCCCACTACAGCGATGCCGCCCTCGCCGTCTACGTGAAGGTCGCCGCGCTCGGCGCTCGGCCTGAGGGCTGCACGGCCTCCGTGGAGTACCTCGTCGGACTGCTCGGCATGTCACGGTCGGGCGTAGAGCGAGCGCTCACGCAGCTCATGCGGCCGGCCCCCGACGACGACGTTGCCGAGCTGACGAGCTACCGGCGCACCCATCCGGGAGGCATGGGCACCACCGCCGTCCGGCGCGTACGCAAGCCGTCCGCCACCGAGGCGTTCGTCTGGGTCCCGTCCGCTGCCGCGGAGTCGCTCAGCCCCCGGCAGCTCCGCGCCTACGCGGCCGTCGCCTACGCAGTGGCCACAGGACACCAGGTGACGCTCGCCGAGCTCGGCCAGGTCCTGCGCAGCCGGTCCGGGAAGCGCGCCGGGCAGCCGCTCGACCCACGCACCGTACGCCGGACCCTGCGGAGCCTCGCAGACCTCGGCTGGATCGCCATGGACGCCCGCGCCGGATACCGCGGCCGCCACACCTACACGGTCTACGAGGAGCCTGCCCAGCTGTCGCTGACTGCGGACACTCATGACGGATCGGGTGCGGATCTTGGTGATGGGTCCCTCGCGACTAAGGAAGCACCTAGGACTGACTCACCTGATGACGAGCGGGCCGGTGGTTCCATCCGCCGGAGGCGAGATCAGGTAGTAGCGCGAGGCCCTGTGGAAAACCCGGCGCCTGCCCCGCTGCGCGCCGCGCCGAAGCGGCCGTACACGGGACCTGGGCTGACTCTCGCTCCGCGGATCTGGCAAGTCCTCGAGCCGGTTCACGTCCTGTTCGGTGGGCTGTCGCCGTACGTGGTCCGCAAGCTCGCCCGCGAGGTCGGCCACCAGCTCGACCGCGGAGTGGAGCCCGAACGGCTCCGCAGCCGCCTCGAGTTCCGATTCGCCTGCACCGACGAGATCCGCGACCCCGGCCGATGGCTCCTCGGTGCCGCCGTGATCCGCCGTGGCTGCGGACTGGACGCCTGCGAGTCCGGCGTCATCTGGCGGACGGGGGAGCGGTGTCAGGTGTGCGCAGCCCGGCCGCCCGGGCGCCCACCCGGACCCCGACGCCCGGGCAACCCGGCGCCCGCGTACCCCGGGCCTCCCAGACAGAGGGCCACCTGCTGCCCCTGCCCCGACTGCTCGCCCGCGCCTTCCCGGAGCCCGCGATGAACCACCGGCCGACACCGAAGCCCCCGCCGCCCAACGTTCCCTGCCCGGCCTCCGCCGAGCTCCTGGCGCTCGCCGCGAAGGCCCGACCCGACTGGGACCCCAATGCCCTCCGGGACAGCCTCGCCCACGCCCGCTGCCAGGGCATGACCTGGGGCCAGGTCCTCGCTGCCGTCGGCCGGCTCATGGCCGACCCGAACGCAGAACCCGAGGACCTGCTCCCCGCCGCACCGGAGCCGTGGCGCCAGCGCCGTACGGCACCGGTCCCCGAGACCGCACACCGAGGGGCCGCGGCCGTACGCGCCGCACTGCACCCCCACCCCACCCCGACTGACAACTGAGGGAGATGATGGCGATGGCCGCTACCGACCGCATCGCCGTTCGTAGCAACACCCTGAACCATCCGATCACCGCCGTCCGTACCGGCCTGACCAGCTGGCTCCTGCGTCACTCGCGCTGGGCCTCGGACGTCTACTTCGAGCGACTGCGCACCTCGCTGCCGCTCGTCGACCCGGACCGTCACGCCCTGGAGAGCCCGGCGGTCGAGAACGTGTTCGCACGCCTGGCGATCGACCACCCCGAATCGGTCACGCCGTCCGTCGGTGGCACTCCCGCCCGGCGGGCCGACCGCGAGACGCGCCTCGTGGCGGTCTGCGACCAGTGGTTCCGCGACGCCCACGGCCCCGAACACAGCTGGTCACCACGGACGCTGGCGGCCTACCACCTCCTGCTCGACAGCGTTCACGAGTGCTTCAACGCACCGGACGGTGAGTCATGACCACCGCGGCAAGCCGCACCACGCAGGCCAGCCCGGCCATGCAGTCCCTCCTTCTCGCACGGCTGACCGGCGCAGCCGAGCACAGCGTGACCGAAGTTCGGCTCACGCCCTACCGGCGAGGCGACGCCCGCTTCTGGTGCGTCATGGCCCTCAGCGACGGTCGGCGTGAAGTTCCCCTGCCGAAGGGGGCAGCGAAGCGGATCAGCGACGCCCTGCGCTCCGCGTTCCCCAGCGCTCGATGGGGCCGCGCCCAGGACTACGACGCGACCACCGGCGAGCTCACCGAGCACATCACCGCCCTGCCGGCCTGCCTCACGGACGGTGCAAGGTGAGCCGCCCGAGGAAGCGCATCCGTACGAATCACCAGGCGACTGCTGGCCGCGCCAAGGCGGCACGGGGCACGTGGGTCGTCGCCGGTACGTACGGGAGTTGGTACGCGGCCGACTCGATGGCGCGCATCGTCCGTACCGGCTCCGGCAAGCGGATGGCTGCCTACCTTCCCGTCGGCGCCTTCGACGCCCGCCTGGAGCAGGTCGAAGACGGCACCGCGCTGTGGGTCCGGTACCGCGCCGAGCCCACGGCCGCGCCGGCGCCGGCCGGGGGTGCACGTTGACCATCCCCAATCCGATCGAGCGCCTCGATGTCCCGGTGTCCCAGCTTGAGACCGATGTGCGCGCCCTCGTCATACGCCAGCGCCAGCAGCTCGCGGTCGAACTCGACCGCGCGGCCGCCGACTTCAGCAACTCCATCGACTCCGGCCTGACCGAGTCGTTCGCCGACTACTGCCGCCGGACTCATCCGGACAAGGAGGTGGCCTGATGGCTACGGGCCCTCAGCACTACCGCAAGGCCGAGGAACTGGCCCGGAGCGCAGCGAGCGTCGACGCGCAGAAGGGCGGCGACCTCCGATGACGACTCTTCCGCCTGAGGACCACGAGCTCGCCTACATCGTCCGTAGCCGCGCCGTCTCCGACGAGGAGCGGTTGAGCACCGAGGACCGCAGCAGGCGTGAGCAGCTGCTGCTCCTGGCCGATCGTCTGGAGGAGCTCCAGGCCGTCAACGAAGCCAGCTACGCACTCGAATACGACCGGACCGGCGGGCCCCGCTTCGACACCGACCAGCCCTTCGGGCAGCCGGCGGCGCCGCTGCGCCGGACCGGCATCTCCATCACCTACTCGTTCCGCGCCCTGCGGGGTGGCCTGTGACCGGCTACTTCATCACTGCGGCCGCGATCGGCGCCGCGTTCGCGGTCATGGCCGTCTGGCCCTCGATCCGGCCCCGCGTCAGGCCCAACGACCGCTCCGAGGAAGGGGATCAGCAGTGACCATCACCATCCCGTGGCGGGGCACCGGCATCCACCGGGCCGCTGGCTCCGCCGAACTCCGCGATGAGAACCGGAAGCTGCTGGAGCGGCAGGCCGCCGCCGATGAGTTCTTCGGACGCCTCCTCGCGGACCGCGACGCAGTCTACGACGCCTGGCAGACGGCCAAGCAACACGCCGCCGAGGCCGAGCTGGTCGTCGTCTGCCAGCAGGCGGAGATCGAGGAGCTCAAGGAAGAGGCGGCCGCCCTGCGTGCGGCCCTCGCCAACGCCTGCGCCGTGTCAGTGCCCCCGGCCGCGCGGGACATCGACCCCGACGACCGGCCGACGGAGCCGACCGGCATCCACGTGAAGCCCATCTGGGACGCCCTTGGCATCACCCCCGCCACCGCCTGACTGCCTCGCCGCCGGGATGTTCCCGGCCCGGCGGCGAGGCGCACCACCCAGCAAGGAGACCCACGATGTTCAACCTCTTCAAGAAGCCCCGCCCGGCACCGACCGACGTCGCCGCCTCCCCGGCCCCCAACCTCACCGACGTGAACTCCACCATGGCGTCCCTGGTGAAGACCGCCGGCCACTCCCTGGAGAAGGAGGGACTGGCGGGCACGAGAGCGGCCGTGTACCTCGTCATCGACCGCTCGTACTCGATGCACAGCCACTTCGGCAACGGCAGCGTGCAGCACCTCGCCGACCAGGCGCTCGGCCTGTCGGTGAACCTGGACGACGACGGCATCGTCCCGCTGGTGTTCTTCGACTCCAAGCCCTACCCGATCGCGGAGATCAGCCTCACCAGGTACGCGGGCGTCGTCGGCCACCAGCACAGTCTCCACGGCGGAATCGTCACCATGGGCGGCACCCAGTACGCGATCGCCATGCGCGCCGTCATCGAGCACTACCAGGACTATCAGCGTCGCGGCGGCACCGACCCGGCTCTCGTCATCTTCCAAACCGACGGCGATCCCCAGGACCGCGACGCCGCGCGTCTCCAGCTCGCTCACGCCTCCGCCCTGCCCCTCTACTGGTCCTTCATCGGCTTCGGGAAGACCCCCATCCCCTTCCTCCAGCGGCTGGACGACATGGGCGGCCGCGTCGTCGACAACGCGACCTACTTCCACGCCGGCGAGCGCCCGACCGGCGTCTCCGACGCCGAGCTGTACGACCAGCTGCTCCGCGACTTCGGCCCCTGGATGGCGGCCGCTCGCGCGAAGGGCGTCCTGTGACCGGACCGAACGCCTGTCCCCTCTGCGGCGGCAAGATCCCCTGCCTCAGCCACGGCAGCCACACCCCGCCCGTCCACAGCCGCTGACCACCGCGGCGACAGCACCCAGGAGTCCAACGAATGGCCCGCAAAGCCGTCATCACCACCCGGCTGAACACCACGGCCCTCGTCCACACCGTGGCCGCCGAGCTCGACATCAGCCAGGAGAGAGCCCGCGACGCCGTGTTCACGGTGTTCGACATCATCGCCCGCGCCGCCGCAGGCGGCCACGACACCGCGATCACCAATTTCGGGACCTTCGTCTCCAGCCGCACGAGCAAGCGCAAGGCCCGCAACCCGCAGACCGGGGAGACGCTCACCGTCCCCGCCCACCAGGTCGTGCGATTCCGCCCTTCTCCGCGCCTGGTCGATGTGGTGAGGCGCCGCGTCCGCAAGGCGAGCATCGCCAAGCTCCCCAAGGGCGCTCTGCCCCAGGCGGGCCGCCAGTGACCGGCTACACCGGGCAGGCACCGGACACCGGGATCCGGCGCGGGGAGTGGGTGCACCGCGCCCCGTGCCGGACCAAGGACCCGGAGATCTTCTTCACGACGGCGCTCGTCGGGGAAGCGCGGTCGATCTGCCGCACTTGCCCCGTACTTGAGGAGTGCCACGCGTGGGTGATGGGGGTGGAAGCTGGCCTGGCCGAGGAGAGCCGCGACGGGGTCGTCGCCGGGCTGACTGCTGCCGAACGCGCTGGGCTGGACCCCGTGGCCCAGTCGCGGAGGGCACGAACGCAGGAGACCGCCGCCGCACGCGTACAGCAGAAGACGGACACGAAGCCCGCGCCGCTCAAGCTGGCGCCTCGGAAGCCGAGGAGGGACCCGCGCCCGGTCCCGAAGTGTGGAACCACGGCGGCGATGAGGCGGCATCAGCGCCTCGGTGAACCTCTGTGCGACGCCTGCCGGGACGCCCGCAACGAGCGCAGCCGGGCGAAGCGCTACGCCCGCCAGGACCGACTGGTGAAGGAGGCATGGGGGCGGGGCCTCACCGACGAGGGGATCTGCACGGAGACCGGACTGTCGAAGATCGTCGTCCGGCGCGCACGCCAGCGGCAGAACCTGCCCGCCAACGAGGAGACGAGGAGGGCAGCATGAGCGAGCGCGAGCACGGCACGTACGTGAAGTACAAGCTCGACGGATGCCGGTGCTACCCCTGCGGCTTCGCCGAGAGTCAGTACTCGAGGAATCGCGAGCGAGCGATCGCGTACGGCAGATGGCAGCCGTACGTCGACGCCGAGCCGGTCCGCCAGCACGTCCGCGCGCTGGGCGAGTTCGGCATCGGATGGAAACGCGCCGCACGACTGGCCGGCGTCTCCACCGGCTGCGTCTCCAAGCTCCTGTACGGCGACGGCGTACGGCACATGTCCCCGTCCAAGGGCGTGCGGAGGGAGACCGCGGAACGGCTCCTGGCGGTTGAGCCGACTCTCGACAACCTCGGCTCCGCGGTCCTGATGGACGCCACCGGCACCCGGCGCCGGCTTCAAGCACTCGTCGCGGCCGGATGGCCTCAGGCCCGGCTCGCGGTGCGTCTCAACATGGAACCCGGGAACTTCTCCGCCCTCATCAGGCGAGCCCAGGTCACCGTACGCGTCGTGCGCCAGGTCGTGGACCTCTACGAGGCCCTGTGGCGCGTTGACCCGCGAGAACACGGAGTCGACAACCAGGCGTACAACCGGGCCCGGAACGCAGCCGCAGACCAGTGCTGGGCGCCCGCCGGCACATGGGACGACGACCGCATCGACGACCCGTCCGCCTTCCCGGACTGGACCGGCATGTGCGGCACACCCCAGGGGCGAGCCATCCACTACCGGATCGGCATCTCACCGTGCCAGCCCTGCCGCGCCGCCGCCGCGCGTGAGCGGCAGCAGAAGAAGGAGGCGAACGTCGCGTGACTGACCAGCCCGCCCTCCGGCTGCTGAGCCTCGGCGCCGGCGTGCAGTCCACCACCCTGGCCCTGCTGTCCGCCGCCGGCGACCTGCCCAGGCTCGACGGCGCGGTCTTCGCGGACACGGGCTGGGAGCCCGCCGCCGTGTACACGCACCTCAACCGCCTGGAGACCGCAGTCCTCATCCCGGCCGGCATCCCGCTGTACCGCGTGTCGGCGGGAAACATCCGCAACGACGCCCTCGACCCCGAGCACCGGTTCGCCTCTATGCCGCTGTTCATCAAGAACCAGGACGGCGGCGACGGGATGACCCGACGCCAGTGCACGGCGGAGTACAAGCTGAAGCCAATCAAGCGGCAGGCGCGGCAGCTCCTCGGGTTCCCGCACCCGCGCCCGGTCCCGCGCGGCCTGTACGCCGAGCAGTGGATCGGCATCAGCCGCGACGAGATCGGGCGCGCGAAGGACTCCGGCATCCAGTACCTACGCTCGGCCTTCCCGCTCCTCGACCTCACCGGGGCCGCGGACGGGCGAGAGGGCTGGACCCGCGACGACTGCCTGCGCTACCTCCGCGCCAACGGCTGGGAGAGCACCCCGAAGAGTGCCTGCGTGGGGTGTCCGTACCACGGCAACTCCCAGTGGCGCCGCCTCCGCGACGAGCAGCCCGAGGAGTGGGCGGACGCCGTCGCCTTCGACGCCGCGATCCGGTCCGGAAACGCCCGGGGCAACGCGCTGGGCAAGCCGCTCCTCGGCGAGGCGTACCTGCACCGCTCCCGCCTCCCGCTCGACCAGGCCCCCATCGACCGCGTCACCGCGCACGAGTGGGCACAGCGGCAGACCGACATCTTCGGCCAGGTTGCCGACGCCGAGCTGGAGGAGGGCGACCCCGATGGTTGCTCGCCGTGGTCCTGCCGTTCCGGCCGCGCTGCCGCGTGATGCACGACGGACCGGCCTAACCACCAGCCTTCCACACCATCAGGAGCAGAACGATGCCAATCCAGTCCGGCCAGACCTACCGATCCGCCGATCCCCGTGAACTCATCCGGATCCGGATCAAGAGCTACGCCCCCGGCGAGAATCGCGCACTCGTCGTCGACGCCGCCACGGGAAAGCGGCCCCGCCCCATGCTCGTCACCGCTCTCCACGACTCGCCAATCACCCAGGCTGGCAAGCCTCGGCGGTCCGGGTACGTCCTGGAGCAGCCCTCCGCCGGAATCCGGGACGCCGCCCGCCAAGCCGCCGGACACTCCTGCGGCAACTGCGACGGCGTTGACCCGGGGACGTGCCTCACCAACCCAGATCGCCAGGCCGCCGGACAGCCCCCCACCGAGCACGTCCACCGGCTGGGGAACCCGGACGACGACGGCGGCATCCTCGACGACTGGGACAACTGCCGGGACCCCGAGTGCCCCGGACCGATCCCCGCCGTCGAGCAGCCGGCCGAAGCACAACCCGCGACCCAGGGATGCCTCAGGGACAAGCTTGCCGCCACCAGCCAAGGCGCTGCGGGGGCGCTGGAAGTGCTTGGGTTCGACCTCGCCACCGCCTCGAAGCAGCGCCTCCCGGCTGACGTTCGGGCCGCGATCCGAGCGCATCGGGCCGAGATCCTCCGCGAAGCCGCCGACGCCGTGGACGCCGGGAAGCGGCCCTTCCCCGACGAAGTACGCAGCGGCGCCTCCTGGGCCGCTCGGATGCTCCGCCGCATGGCCGACGAGGCCACCCCGTGAGCGCGTTCCTCGACCTCCTCGCGGCGGCCGGTGTGGTCGCCGCCTGGTGGACTGCCGCCAGCTTCACCGCCGGCGTCCTCATTGCCGCCATCGGCTTCACCCGCAACACCATCCGCAGGAGGCCCAGATGACCACGCCCACCACCCGCGTCCGACTCCACGGCGGCCGCCTCACCCACGCCGCCCAGCCCCGAGGCAGCGGCCACGCAACCGCCTGCGGCATCTCCCTCGACGCCAACGCCGTCAACCACTGGATGCCCCACACCGCGACCGTCACCTGCCGCCCCTGCCAGCGGAAGACCGGAGACGGCCGATGACCCAGCCCAGCACCGCCGAGCAGCTGCTCAACCTTGCCGACCGAGCCGAACGCGGCACGCTCACCGGAGACGAAGCAGCCCGACTCCGGGAGGGAATCGCCCAACTCCGCGACCGGCCGCCCCTCGTCTGCTGCGACGAGCGGCACCAGACCAAGGTGCAGTCACTCGAAGCCGAGATCGAACGCATGAAACTCCTCGTCGCCGCCAGCAGCGAACCCGGCCAAGCCGTCCGCATGGCCGCGCAGCACGCCGAGCGTGCCATCGAGAACGGGAAGCGCGCCGAGAAGGCCGAGCGCGCCGTCGATCACCTCACAGACCGATACCGAGGCGCCGAAGAGCGCGCCGAGCGGGCCGAGGCCGCACGGGACCGCTACCGCGCCGCGGCCCGGAGCTGCATCTCGTCCCACTGCGTCGAGGGCGACCACGTCTACGAGCTCGGAGAGACTCCGTGATCATCCCCGTTCGCGTCCATGCCGACGCCCAGGTGCACACCGTGGGGGGCATCCGGGAGCTCCAGCCCGACCACCCCTTGTACAGCGAGCACTGCCCCGTCTGCGACTTCCTGCTCGGCACCCAGCCGATCACCCTCGTGTTCGTCGGCATCGAGCCGGAGGACCGGAAGGACACCGGGTGGACGACCGGCGGCGCCGTCGCGGTTCACGCCGCCTGCGCCGGCCTCGCAGACGAGGACCGGGAACAGACCGATGGGTGACCTCGACGGCCTGGTCGCCGACCTCGCCGACCGGTGGACGGGCGACGCCACGACCCCGGGTGACGGCGGGCCCGGCCTCATAGCCCGGCTTGACACGATCGGGCTGCGCACCCGCCAGCCGAAGCAGCACGGCGGGCGTACTCCGCCCGGCTCGAGGCCACCGACGTCGATCGAGGCCGTCAGCTGGTCGCAGCGGATCAAGGCCGAGGCGGTGGCGCTCGATCGGGAGCTCCGCGGCTCCGAGCACGAGCAGCCCTGGTACCGGGCATTGCGCGCGCTGCCGCCCGGGGCCGAGACGGTGGACCGGGTGGGGGAGGTGACGCGGACAGTCGGCCGCTGGCACGGCACCGTGCTCACCGTCCTCGGACTCCGCGGCCCGTCCGTACACTTCCGGCACGCACTGTGCCTCGCGTGCGGGCAGCGCACTGTGTACGGACGCGCCGACGACGACCGACCGCGTGCGTGGTGCGTCAACGACGCCTGCGATGACCAGGAGACGGGGCAGCCAGCCCGGTATGAGGGTCGTCGGCTCTACCTCCTGACGGAGAACAGGGCGTCGTAGCGGGAGAGCGGGGCCTCAGCCAGCGCTCTCCGCCTGGCGCCGGCGCTCCTCTTCCTCGCGTCGGCGCCGGGCCGCGACGACCACGTCCCGGCTGGGGCGCTCGGGGAGCTTGGCACCGGGCTCGCGCAGGTACCACGCGATCAGTTCGCGGACGATCGACGCTCGCTCGGTGCCGAGGCTCTTGGCCGCCGGGTCGAAGTCCAACCAGAGCTCGTCGGGCAGCCGGATCTGGCGGGCGGGTGTCTTCGGCACGTTCGGCATGGGCGCACCGTACCCGGGTGTAGCTACCAGTCTCAATGCACTCACCTCCAGGTGTAGCTACAAGAATCATGGTCGAAGGGGTTGTGGTGTAGCTACACCGCACGCTATGGTGTAGCTACACCTTAAGTCAAGGGGAATCAACAAGGGGGCGTCATGAAGGTCCAGTTCACCCGCAGGATCACCGTCGCCGACTACCTCGCAGAGCGAGGCCTTCCGGGTGACTGGCGCTACGCCTCGGCGTACGGCCGGACGGTGGCCCGCGTCTACCGCGACACGTACCGGCGCGAGCCCGGCAAGGCGTTCCGGCTGATCGGTCTCCGGTTCTACCGGGTCATGGCCTACCGCCCCACCGAAGCCCACGTCCTCGCCGACGCCTGGACCCTCTACCCGCGCACCGCCCGCCTGTCCGCCCCGACCCGCTGAGGAGGCCGTCGTGTCCGACGCCCTGCTCAGCTCGCTCGCCCTGATCGAGCCGGGAGACCTGGTGATGTATCACGGCTCGATCGAGACGCACCACGGCCTGTGGATCGCGGTCCCCTGCGCCTGCGGGATTTGCGAGCAGCTCGACGCCTTCGGCCTCGCGGACATCCGCTTCGCGCTGGTCGACCCGTGGGGGGAGCGGTCCGGCCCGCACCACGTGCGACGCGAGTCCATCACCCGGTCCGCCGCGAGCTGACCACCCCGCCCCCGGCCGCCCGGCCGGGGCGCCCGATCCATCCCGACGAGGGGGCACGCCGTGAGCACCATCGACGTCAACCAGCAGTTCAACGACCAGCGCCGCGCCCTGATCAAGGGGACCCGCGCTCGCCGCCGCACCGACGGCTCGTACGTCGCGACCGTCGGATACGACGACGGGGAGGTCGTCGGTCGCGACGGACTCGACACCACGCGCGGCACGGCCGCCCTGTACACCTCCACCCCGGCCTGGCACCGGCTCGGCGCCGTGGTCCCCGGCGGTATCTCCGACATCGACACCGTGCTCCGCCTCGGACAGATCGACTTCGCCGTCACCAAGCAGCCCGCCGAATACACGTGGGGCGGCACCCGGCACGTCAAGGACGACGCGTTCGTCACCGTGCGAGGCGACACCGGCGACCCGCTCGGCATCGTCGGCTCCCGCTACCAGCCGTTCCAGCAGCGGCAGGTGTTCGACTTCCTGGAGGACTTGGCCGACACGCACGGCGTCCTGTGGGAGTCGGCCGGGGCGCTGCGCGGTGGCCGCCGAGTGTTCGTCACGATGCAGATCCCGGAGTCGGTCGTCGTCGACCGGGGCGGCCTGGACGACGAGATCCGCCTCTACGTCGTCGCGATCAACTCCCACGACGGCAGCTCGCAGATGGACACCCTCGTCACCCCGTGGCGCGTCGTCTGCGGCAACACCGAACGCTTCGCCCTGCGCGACGCCCGCTACCGCTGGTCGATCCGGCACACCGCCGGAGCACTCGACCGGCTGGAGGAAGCCCGCCGCACCCTCGGCCTCACCGTCCACTACGGCAAGGCGTTCGAGACCGAGGAGACCGCGCTCGCCCGCACAGACCTCGCGATCGACGAGTTCCACCGCGTGCTCGCCGACCTGTGGCCGCTCGACGACGACGCCACCGACCGCAGCAGGACGATCGCAGCCAAGCGCACCGAGCGGCTTGACGCCATGTTCCGCAGCGAGACCGAGCGCGCCGGACGCACGGCCTACGCGGGGGAGCGGGCCATCACCGACTACCTCGACCACATCGCCCCCCGCCGCCCCGGCCGGACCATGACCGAGGAGATCGCCCGCGCGACCGCCCTCATGGAAGACACCGATGGCGACCTGAAGACCAAGGCACACCAGCGGCTCATGCTCCTGCGCCGCTGACCCGCCGACCGGCAGCCGGGCCCCGACCCGGCTGCCCCCCCAGGGCCGCGCCCTCCCGCCCCCGTTGGGGCGCGGCCCACCCGCCTGTGTAGCTCAGCGGGGAGACCCCTCTCCTCCTCCGCCCTCGCCGCTCTGCGCGAGATCGCCGGACGCTGACCAAGAACCCGGCGGCGGGACACGCGGCCCGCGTCCAGCGCACCGACCCGCTTCCCGCCGCTGGGACCCACCACGGAGAAACTATGAGCACCGGCCCCGCCCCGGCCCACGACCCCGTACTCACGGGGGAGTTCATCGACACCCAGGTGATCTACCGCTGCCGCGTGTGCGACACCACCGACTTCGCGTTCTCGGTCGTCGCCGGCCACCATGCCCCGGCCCGCATGCCCCACGAAGGATGCCCCGCCGCACGCGCCGGCAGTGCGCCGTACCCGCGCGCCACCGACCACACCTGACCCACCGCGTGCGCCACGGCGCACCCCCAACCGAGCGCCATGCGCCACCTCTGGAGACTTCCCCATGACGACTGCGCCAGCCGCCGACGCAGCGGCGCGCGCCACACGGCGCGAACGGGTGCGCCACCTCGCTGACCAGGGCAAGAGCGCCCGCGCCATCGCCGCCGAACTCGGCGTCGGCAAGGACACCGTGCGCCGCGACCTCGAGGCCCTGCGCCAGGAAGCACCGGCCGATGCGCCACCCAAGGCGCCGATCCGGGAACTCGTGGCGCTGCGCAATGAGCGTGCGTTCGCCACCGTGGCGCAACTACGCGCCGTCGTGGAGCAGGTCGACGCTGAGCGCATCCCGTTCCTCGTTCTCCGCGACGTGGAGGCGCGACACCTCGACGCCGAACTGCGCCAGCACGCCGCGACGCTAGCTCGGATCATCAACGAGCTCCATGTCTGGCGGCCAGCCCTGAAGGAGTCGGCGGCCGACCCTCCGCTGAGGGGATGATGGGGCGCATGGACGACCTCGTGCAGTTCCTCCACGCCCGCCTCGACGACGACGAGCGGGTGGCCCGCCGCGTCTTCGGATCGTGGAGAGAGATCGGAGAAACCGGAGTCATCGTCACCTCGGACGGCCAGCACGCCGAGGAGTGCGCCAACGGGAACTGGACGGGCATCGCCGACCACATCACCCGCCACGACGCCGCCCGCGTCCTCCGCGAGGTCGACGCCAAGCGGCGCATCATCGAGCCATACGGAATCGCCCTGAAGGAACGCGAAGCCCTGCGTGTGGAGATGCGCAAACTCCTCGGCAACGATCACGACCGATTCGCCAAGCTCCACCGAGAGGAGAGCGAGCTGATCGAGACCGCGACACGTCTCAAGCCCGTGATCAAGCTCCTCGCCCTGCCGTACGCCGAACACCCTGGCTACCGCGACGAGTGGCGGCCCGAGGCGTAGTCCGCCCCGCCCTGGGGCACCAGACCCGCAAGGCCCCGCTGCGTACACCCCCCGCGCGGCGGGGCCTTGCTGCATACCAATCCGGCATACTCCACTCCGCATCCCACCCGCTCACGGTACCTTCACCTCACCTCCGCATCAGGAACACCACGAGGGGACTCCGTGAGCCAGCAGTACCCTGGGCAGCAGCCGCCCAACTCGCCCCAGCAGCCCGGCCAGACGCCCGCATGGGGCCAGCCGCAGCAGCCCGGACCTTGGGGTCCGCCGCCGAAGAAGAGGTTGTCGACCGGCGCGATCGTCGGCATCTCCATCGGGGGAGTGCTCGCCTTTCTCGTGATCCTCGGTGCCGTCGTCGGGGGCGACGAGGCCGCGGACGGCAAGGCCGCCGGGAAGAGTCCGGCGCCCAGCGCTCCCGCGCCGGCCACGTCCAGGAGCGCGCCGGCTGTCACTGCCACCACCAGTGCCCCTTCCGCCAAGCCCAGCAAGAAGGCAGAGACCGGGCGTCTGCCCAACTTCGTGGGCAAGGGGCTCCAATACGCGCAGGACGAAGCCCAGTCCCTCGGGTTCTACAGCCTTCGCTCCCACGATGCGCTCGGCCGCGGCCGCAACCAGGCCTTCGACCGGAACTGGAAGATCTGCTCACAAACACCGTCGCCCGGAACGCACAAGACCGACGTCACCATCGACTTCGGCGCCGTGAAGCTCGAGGAGACCTGCCCTCGCACCGACATGGGCGCGGAGCCCGAGGCCGAGGCCGGCGGAACCATGCCCAACTTCGCCGGCAAGTCCGTGAAGGTCGCCCGGGCCGCACTTCCGTCCAACGCGAGCATCACGGTGACCGATGCGGCCGAGGACCGCATGGTCCTCATGGAGTCGAACTGGAGGGTGTGCACCCAGGATCCCCGGCCCGGCACAGAGCTGAACGGTCAGCCGATCGCGATCACCGCGGTGAAGTTCGAAGAATCCTGCCCCTGACCACCCATCTGTACGTGAGCCAGCCGCACTCGACGGCTAGCCTCCTTGGGGAGACCATGCGCACACGCACCGCCACGGCCGCACTCACGGCCGTCTACCTCCTCGCCCTCACCGGCTGCGGTAGCAGCGACGAGCCGACCGCCGACAAGCCGGCGACCAGCACGTCGCCGGAGGATGAGTTCCTCGCCAACGCCAAGGCCGCCGACTTCGAGAGCTGGAAGACCGCCGCACCGCCGGACGCCGAACTCGCTGCCTACCCCTCACAGTGGTGCGCCGAGCTTAAGGCCGGCCACAGCGTCGCCTACATCCTCGAAGACGCCGCCCTCTATCCCATCGGGGAGAAGTGGGGCACGGCCAAGCCCGACGCCCAGGAGCTCGTTGTCCTCGGTGTCAAGGCTTACTGCCCCGAGTTCGGCGACCAGGTGACTGAAGAGCTGCGGCTCAGCGGCCAGTACTAGGGAGGTGGCGCCCGTGGCCGGCAACCTCCGCAACGAGCGCCGCTACCGCCGCCTCATCGCCGCACATCCGTCCGGTCTGACGTGGCCTCATAGGCCAGCCCCCGATTGCTGTCAGGAGCGGCGCTCGTAGGCCCTGCCTTCGGTTCTCTGTCGTGCCGTGGACGCATCCACTCCACCGATTGCGTGCTGACTGCCCGCTGACACAGTCCCCTGCGCCCTGCCCCAACAGCGCCCGGCGAGGCGTCACTTCGAGGCCGATGAGATCCATCCTTCAATGTTCCCAGGGGGGAACCATGGCTAGACCAGCAGCGCGTCAGAGCGTCGCCGACCCCGCAGGATGTGCCTTCAAGGCCCTCGGCCTTGTCATCGGAAGCATCGCACTCATCCTGTGGGCCGACGGACTGACCGCAGGCGCGGTGGTCATCGTGGCACTCTACGGCGCAGGTCTCGTCGCGTTCGGCGTGAACCGGAAACAGAAGAGAGCAGAACTGCAGCGGCTGCACGCGATTCAGTCGACCGAGGTAGCCCGCTACCACACCATGTCCCCTGCGGAGTTTGAGCAGGCCGTCGCCTACCTGTGTCACCGAGACGGATGTGCTGGCGCGAGCGTGGTCGGCGGGGCAGGTGACCTCGGCGCGGATGTCATTGCGACCGCACCGGACGGACGAAAGATCGTCATCCAGTGCAAGCGTTACGGCCCCACGACGAAGGTGGGCAGTCCAGACCTTCAGCGGTTCGGCGGAACCTGCTACAGCATCCACGGCGCGCACGTGGCCACGGTGGTGACGACCTCCGTGTTCACGCGGCCGGCGGCCGAGTACGCCAGGCAGCATGGGATTCGGCTGTTCGACGCAACTGCCCTGGGAGCGTGGGCGACACGAACCGGCCCGGCGCCCTGGATGTGATCCGATCAGCCCACGCAGGACCGGAGACCTCGCTCATCCCAATCCGGCAGATCCCGCTCCGGAACGCAGGAGCTCACGGTACGTTCACCGCACCTCCACACCAGGAACACACTGCGAGGGGACCACCGTGAACAACCCGCAACCGCACGGCCAGCAGCCCTACCCGCCCCAACAGCCCGGCCACACCCCCGCATGGGGACAGACTCAACAGCCCGGACAGCCCTACCCCGGCGGCCCCTACGGCCCGCCGCCCCCGAGAAAGAAGATGTCCACCGCGGGCATCGTCGGCATCACCATCGGCGTCGTGTTCGCGTTCCTCGTCATCCTCGGCATCGCCCTCGGCGACCCCGAAGCCACCGACGACAAGGCCGGCGCCAAGACCAAGCCCACCGCCGAGGCGCCCGCCAAGCCGAGCAGGGCCGCCCCCGCGAAGAAGTCCGAGGCTCCGGCCGAGCCGGCCGAAGAGGCGCCGGTGAAGGTCACGGCGAAGAACGCGAAGTTCGTGCCGAGCATCCTGCACGACGGCGGCGACTTCACCAGCGTCACGGTGACGGTCACGAACAACGGCGATGAAGAGATCAGCGTCAACCCGCTGTACTTCACGATTACCGATACCACCGGCAGCAAGCATCAGGCCGAGCTGGGCGAGGACAAGAACCAGATCGACACGATGAAGCTCGCGCCCGGGGAGAAGACCACCGGGGTCATCACCGGGAAGGGCAAGTTCACGCCGAAATATGTGACCTACACCGACGGTCTGTTCGGTGAGGGTGTGCGCGGCAACGTGTCCTGACTGCTCGGTCCCGTCGCGCCCCCTCCGCGACGGGACCCAGCCGCCGCCTCTACGCACGCACTCACCGCGCCCGATGGCCAGCGACATCCGCCGTTCGCACGATGCCGCTAGAAAACGCCTTGGGCCCCGCGAACCGCTCGGCTACGTTGGGGTCCGCAGCAGCAAGCACCTCCCGGTGCGTAGGCCCGCGGCTACTTCTTCGCATGAATCACGCCGCAGGCCGTCCTTGATCTCGGGAGGCACAAAGCGCCGGGGTGCCCGGTGCGCAGGCAGGGGATACTTCCACTGCTAATGGGGAGGACGCGGGTTCGAATCCCGCCGGGGCGCAAGTCCCGTAGCTCAGCGGCCTAGAGCGCCTTGTTTCCCCTACCGACTTGATCTCGGGCACCCCACGCTTGGCCTCCCCTCCACTGGAGGGGTTTCTCATGTCCCGCTTCAACACCCGAAGCGCGCGCCCGACGGCCGTCTCGCCCGTGACCACCACCGGGGAGCAGACCCGTACCCACGAGGGTGCGACTGGACATCTGCGCGAGGCGAAGAGTGAACTATTCCTCCTCGCCGTGTCCAACTCCGTCGGCACCGACACCTTCTACGAGAAGGCCGGCGACCGCGATGACCGCTTCACCACGCTCGTCCGCCAGCTCGCCGTCGAAGACCCGGTCTGGACTGCGGGCCTGCTCGGCTGGCTCCGTGGCGAGGGCAACATGCGCACCGCGTCCATCGTGGGCGCGGCCGAGTTCGTCCATGCCCGGCTCGAGGCGGACCAGGCCGCGGCGGTTGTCCCGGGACCGGCGGCCGCGTCCGGGGCCGTCCCGTTCTCGAACCGTAGCGTCATCGACTCCGTGCTCCTCCGCGCCGATGAGCCCGGTGAGATGCTCGGCTACTGGACGGAGCGGTATGGGCGGCGCCTGCCCAAGCCCGTGAAGCGCGGCATCGCCGACGCTGTGCAGCGGCTCTACACGCAGTGGGCGCTCCTGAAGTACGACACCGACTCCAAGGGCTACCGTTTCGGCGACGTCCTCGAGCTCGTCCACGCCGCGCCGAGCGGGGACCGAGCCTGGCAGGGCGATCTGTTCAAGCACGCCATCGACCGCCGCCATGGCCGCGCCAACGACATCCCGCCCCGACTGCGGATGCTCGTCAACCGGGCCTGGCTGATGGACATGCCGATCGAGACCCGGCGCCAGGCGCTCGCCGACCCGCAGAAGATGAGCAGCCTCGCCGACGCGGGCATGACCTGGGAGGCGCTGGCCGGCTGGCTCCAGGGGCCGATGGACAAGGCCGCGTGGGAGGCGGTCATCCCGTCCATGGGCCTGATGGCGCTCGCGAGGAACCTTCGGAACTTCGACGAGGCCGGGGTCTCCGACGATGTCGCTGCGACCGTCGCGGCCCGGTTCACCGACCCGGAGCAGGTCCGGGCGTCACGCATGTTCCCGTTCCGCTGGTGGGCCGCGTACAAGGCGGCGCCGTCCCTGCGCTGGGCGCACGCCCTCGAGCAGGCGATCAGCCACTCGCTCGCCAACGTGCCCGCACTGAAGGGACGCACGCTGATCCTCGTGGACCGCTCCCCGTCCATGTTCCCGGGCTACCACTTCTCCACGGCGAACCGCTCGGACATCACGCTGGCCGAGCAGGCCGCCGTCTTCGGCTCCGCGCTCGCGATCCGCGCCGAGGCCCCGACCCTGGTCGAGTTCGGGCAGTCCTCGAAGGAGATGCGCGTGCCGAAGGGCGGCAGCGTCCTGCGCCTGGTCGAGCAGTTCGGGGAGATCGGCGGCACGGACATCCCCTCCGCTGTGAAGCAGCACTTCGACCGGCACGTCCGCGTCGTCATCGTCACCGACGAGCAGACCCGCCCCGGCTGGCTCCCGTCGAACTGCCACAGCTACGGCGGGATGCGCGAGACCCGGATCGACGACCTCATCCCGAAGAACGTCCCGGTGTACATGTGGAACATGGCCGGCTACCGCGAAGCCGCCATGCCCTCAGGCAACGGCAACCGGCACGCCCTGGGCGGCCTTACCGACGCCGCGTTCCGCATGATTCCGCTCCTGGACGCCGGGCGCGACGCGCGCTGGCCGTGGGAGCAAGATCGACGCTCACGTACATCTGGGAGCTAGCTTCCGGCTGTGGCCCCGCCGCCATCGCGGCGGGGCTATCTTCCTCTCACGCACTACATTTCTTGGGGGACGGCCATGATCCTTGCGCAGTCGGTATGGGGCACCGCTGGCCAGACGATTCCGATCGCCGCGTTGACCACCGTGCTCCTCGGCGCTGTCCTCGCGCCATGGATAGCTCGCCGCCAGGAAGCAGGCAAGGGGCAGGCCGTCGCTGAGGCCACACTGCGGGAGCTGTTTGTGCAGATGCGCGCTGATGTCACCTTCGCCCGTGCCAAGCTCGACGCCAAGAGCACCTACGACCCCAGGCACTTCACTGACCGGAAGCTCGCGCTCTTCACCATCTCCGCAGTGGCCGGCGCTCGAGCGCTCCCTTTCCGGCAGCGGAGGAAGATGCGGTCCGCGCTGGTGCGCCTCGTAGGTGCTTGGCGCGTCGAGCTGGCCGAGGAGTTGGGACCGGCGCTGAGCCGCGAAGACCCGGACCAGACTTACGGGGATGCGTACGACCAGGATGACGTGATCAGAGACTTCCAGCTCCGCGCGATCGCCGAGGGTGAGGATGAAAGCGGCCCGGGACGGTCAGGCTTCCTCGGGGTCATGCAGACGTCACAGCTTCCGCACGAGGACCACCCTCAGGCGTTGGCGGCCCTTGACCGCCTGCTTTCCCTGGTCAAGAGCGGGGCGCGGATCGATCAGCGCCGATGAAGTCTGTACCCCTGCCTCTAGCCGGGACGAAACGATGGAACCTCTACCGCCTGTACGACGCAGGGGATGCTCTCCTGTACATCGGCATCACCACCGATCCCCAACGGCGCTGGAAGGAACATCGCAAGGAGATGCCCTGGTGGCCCGAGGTCGTCCGGAAGGACGTCGAGATCCTCGCTGAGGACGTTGAATTTCCCGCCGCGCTGGAACATGAGGCGATCCGCGCGGAGAACCCGCGGTACAACAAGGTCGGCTTCGGCTTCGACAAGGACGGCGAGCCGCTGGGTCCTCGCCTGCCGACCGGGGTACCACCGCAGCCACACGGAACCCGGATCGCCTACCAATTCCGGGAACTCCGTCCTATGTATCGGCAGGCGTGGTTCCTCTGGCGGCTGCTGTTGCAGGACGGCCTTGAGACCCAGCGAGAGCAGGGTAGCGAACAACTTCGATGCGACTGTCAGTGCCTCGGTGGACAATGTCAAGCACCGAACTATCGAGGGGTGTTGTCGTGACGAAAGCTCTCACTCCGCTCAGCGTTCAGCGGCTGGCTTATGTCCGGTATCTATACCAGGAGGGCATTGAGCACAGTCGGCGACCGAGCCCCCTGTCCGCGAGCGCCCTACTGGCGTTCCACGACGCCGTGGAGAATTTCGTCGGACTCGCAGCGGAGCACCTCGGTGCCGAGGTGAAGCCCAGCACGACCTTCCTGGGGTACTGGGAAGCGATCAAGCCCGTGCTGGAATTGCCAGGCAAGACCAGCATGAAACGACTGAACGATGCGCGTGTGAGCCTCAAGCACCATGGGACCTTTCCGTCGGAGCAGGCTATTGAGCAGGCACGGGAAGCTGTTGCAGACTTCTTCACCACGGTGACGCCGGCCGTGTTCCATGTCGACTTCGACCAGGTCGACATGGTCGATCTCGTGCCCCAGCCCGAGACTGCGAGGCTTCTGCGGGAAGCGCAGACGCATGCCGACGTAGGCGACATCACGCATGCCATGGCAGGCCTCCACCTTGCCTTCGAGGCCCTGCTTGATCACTACGCGGGAACAGCGTATTGGCGACGTTCGGAATCGCCGTTCGCGTTCGGTCCCAGCCTCTCGTGGTTTGATCAACCGAGGCACCCCAGCAAGGACTCGCAGTCCCTTGTCAAGGTTATGGAGATCGTTACCCAGTCTCAGACTGCTCTCCGGCTGATCAGCCTGGGCATTGACTATCCGCAATACGCCCGATTCACTGCTCTGACGCCACAGGTGCATGGCTACGCGGACCATAGCAAGCGGTACGTTGTGCCGCCGTCGCTTGCTGCTCTTACCGCAGAGGACTACGCCTGGGCGCGCCTCTTCGTCATCGAGGCGGCTCTCCGGGCAGCACGAGCCGAGGGGATCCGTGACCTGCTGGAGGAGAAGTTCAAGCTCGACTGGAACCCGCGGGAGCCGTACCCCGAGCGCTCATGGACAGGAGCCGCAGCAGCGGACAACGGTGACGACGAGAGCGCCGCGGAGGGCACACTGGATAGGTGATCACGAAGCTTGGTAGGGATGGCCGCCCCCTCGTCACCACTGCCATGGCCGCCTACTCGCTTGGCGTGAAGCCCGCCTCGTTCCGCTCTTGGGCGAGGAGGCACGGCATCACCGCCGCCTCCTACCGCCGACCGTCCGGTGTGACTGGCCAGGCCACCGCGCTCTGGGACCTGGCCGACATCGCGGAAGTTGTGCACCTCACCGCTGCTTGACCGTAGATCAACTGCCACGCATCATCAGCCATGGTGCGCGTATTGCCTCATGAGCTCGGGCCACACGGCCGGGCTTTTCTGCTGGAGGGTGCTGCGACGGCAACCGTCGAGGCTCAGCTCTCCTCGATGTCCTGGCGCCACGGCCGGCCTTCACCACCTGGCCGCAGAGTCACCTCCGGCGCCGGCCCCGTACGGCGCTGCCGAGCAGTCGCCGCCACCGCGCCCAGCATCAGCAGCCCCGCGACCACGAGCAGCGGCACGGTGAAGTCGGTGTAGAGGCTGATGAACACGAGGGCCAGGCCCACCGCGAACACAGCCAGCGCAGCATCGGATCTTCCAGACAACATGACCCCCCAAGGTCTGAGATGCCCAGATCGTACGGACAGGGAGCGCCCCATGCCCAGACGTACAGGCTGGCGGGTGTGTTCGACGCCCGGCTGCCCCGAGTTCTGCCAGGGCGGGCGTTGCGAAGGCTGCCGCTCCGAAGCCGAACAACGCCGCGGCAGCGCCCGGCAACGCGGCTACGGCCGCGGCCACGAGACCCGCTTCCGCCCTGGAGTCCTCGCCAAGCACCCCACCTGCGTCCTCTGTGGCCAGCGGCCCAGCGTCCACGCCGATCACCACCCCCTCAGCCGACGCGAACTCACCGATCAGGGCCTCGACCCGAACGACCCGAAGCACGGGCGCGGACTGTGCGGCCCCTGCCACTCCAGCGAGACCGCCCAGCACCAGCCCGGAGGGTGGCATGTGTGACTCGCGTCAGCAGGGTTCCTCCTCGGTTCTGGGGATCCGAGTGACCTGCCGGGACACTTTCTTCCAGCATCCTTCGCTACCGCGCCACTTCCAGCGCCACCTCTCCCTCTTGAGCGACCTCAGATTCACCCTCTCTCCGAGCTCTCGACGCCGAAGAGGATGTGCTGTTGTCCAGTAGATCTCGGCGTAGATCTCCCCAGACTCTGGTCGACGGAAGTCAATGGTGATCGGCTCGTCGTGTGCGCTCATCTGCGAGCTCCGCTGGGGTAGCTGATCTGGCACACGAACCTCGACTGATCGAGCTACCGCCGTACCCAGCGCCCGCACGACAACCCTTTCGGTCTTCGGGTCGCGGCGCCACTCGTATCGGACACCCCACGCATACCGTGGACGATCTACCCAGGCCCAGTACGCCACGGATGCAGCACCAAGCGCCGCCACGATCGAAAAGATGAGAGTCGAGACAGCCACGCGCGGACAGTAGCGTGCACGAGCCCGTACTACCCGCAACCCACGCTCACGACATATGCGTCATTCATCCATGCGGGCTGACAGGGATCTGGTTCCGGCGCACCGTCCCATTCCCACCCCTCCACCCGATCCCCGGCGGACAGGGTACGTACCCGGACCAGGGACAGGCAGACACCACGAGCCATCACACAGGCACACCACACACCTGACCCACCCCACTCCGCGCCGGCCAACGGCCGGCCCACGCACTACCAGCCGGGCACCAGCTCGGGCCGCTGCGCCCCAACAACCAGGGCAGCAGCCACCACTGGCTCGCTCGATGACCGCTCGACGGCGACCAGCGCGCAGTCAGCAGCGCCCACGCGACCGCGACACGTGATCCATCAGGCCAGCCTCGTCACGCTCAGTGGTGAACGGGTGGGGGAGCACCCCCGACGGCCGGCCTGAGCCGGACCGCCGGGGAGGGCCGCGGCAGGTCGGTCAAGATCAGAACTTCCAAGATGATCAAGACCGCTCACGCGATGTGACGGTGAACGCAGCCGCGCGAGGCGGCAGTTGGAGTGATCAACATGGCCAAGGGCGGCGCACGCGCACGATCCGGACCCGCACCCGACCCCAACGCCCTCCGCCGCGAGCGAGACGCCGGCGAATGGACGGTCCTGCCCGTCGCAGGCCGCACCGGCGCCCCGCCGGCATGGCCGCTCAGCGATCAGACTGCTCGCGAGAAGAAGCTGTGGACCTCGCTGTG
Organism: Streptomyces vilmorinianum; assembly: GCF_005517195.1. Classification (NCBI taxonomy): domain Bacteria; kingdom Bacillati; phylum Actinomycetota; class Actinomycetes; order Kitasatosporales; family Streptomycetaceae; genus Streptomyces; species Streptomyces vilmorinianum. The sequence continues at coordinate 3,603,759 of NZ_CP040244.1, forward strand.
GGCCAAGCCCCAGGGACTGATGTGGGAGCGGTACGGCCAGGAGCTCGAGGTCGCGCTCTACGTCAGGCGGTTCACCGAGGCTGAGCTCATGGATTCCCGGGTGAACCTGTCCACGCTGGTGCGGCAGATGGCCGACTCGCTCGGCCTCACGACACCAGGGATGCGCGCGAACCGCTGGCGGATCGACCGCAGCGAGAACGGCGACGAGCGGCGCCCCGCGCCGACGGGTCGACCCGCTTCCGGCGGCCGCGTATCCGCGCGGGATCGATTGAAGGTCATCGGTGGCGGCGGCTGATGACGGAACCTGGCCGCTCGACTTCCCCACGCTGACAGTCGTCCCCGACTGGATCTACGAGCACTGCCTCCTCGAGTCGGTCGGCGGTCTTGTCCGCGGCCCGCAGCACTTCCAGATGTACGACTGGCAGCTGCGCAGCACCGCACAGTTCTACCGGGTGCGGCCGGACGCGCGGCTCGGGCAGTTGTCGACCGCCTTCCACTACCGGCGCGGCCAGATCGTCGCCCCGCAGAAGTCCGGCAAGGGCCCGTGGACTGCGGGCATCGTCGCGGCAGAGGCTGTCGGCCCGGTGCTCTTCAACGGCTTCGCAGAGGGCGGCGAGGTCTTCGACTGCCGGGATCACGGCTGCGGTTGCGGGTGGGCGTACGAGTACGAGCCGGGAGAGCCGATGGGGCGCCCCTGGACCACGCCGCTCATTCAGATTACGGCTACGTCCGAGGATCAGACCGACAACATCTACCGCCCGCTCCAGCAGATGATCCGCAACGGTCCGCTCGCCGAGCTGATGAAGGTCGGCGAGCAGTTCATCCGCCTTCCCGGCGACGGTCGCGTCGACGTCGTCACCTCGAGTGCCCAGTCCCGCCTGGGCAACCCGATCACCTTCGCCGCCCAGGACGAGACCGGCATCTGGACCGAGGGCAACAAGATGACCAAGGTCGCGACCACGCAACGCCGCGGCTTGGCCGGCATGTCCGGCAGGTCGCTGGAGACGACGAACGGCTGGGACCCCGGCGAGAACTCGGTGGCTCAGAAGACCGCGGAGACCAAGCGCCAAGACGTCTACCGGCTTCACCGCCTGCCGCCCGGTGACCTGGACTACAAGAAGAAGGCCGAGCGCCGGAAGATCCACGCGTACGTCTACCAGGGCAGCGGCCACATCGACCTCGACTCGATCGAGGGCGAGGCCGCAGAGCTCCTGGAGAAGGAGCCGGCCGAGGCCGAGCGCTTCTTCGGTAACCGGATTGTCGCGGGCATGGGGGCCTGGCTCCAGCAGGACCGCTGGGACGCTCGCCACGAAGACCGCGGGCTGCCGGAACCGGGGACGCGAATCGTCCTTGGGTTCGACGGCAGTGACGTCGACGACTGGACCGGCCTGCGCGCCGAGACGCTGGACGGCTTCCAGTTCACCCCGCTGTACGGACCCGATGATCGGCCGACGATCTGGGACCCGGAGGAGTGGGAGGGGCAGGTCCCGAGGCTCGAAGTGTCGGCCGCAGTGGACCACCTGTTCAGCACGTACGACGTCATCCGGTTCTACGGTGACCCGCCGTACTGGACGAGCGAGCTCGCCCAGTGGCGGGCCCAGCACGGGGAGAAGCGCGTCATCGAGTGGCACACGGCCCGCGTCGTGCAGATGCACGCGGCCTGCGAGCAGCTCGTCACCGACGTCCTGAAGGCCGACAGTCCGTTCCGTCACGACGGATGCGAGACCACGTCGATCCACGTGCGGAACGCCCGCAAGGCAGCGCGGCCAGCGAACCGGTACGTACTCCGCAAGGCCGCTCACCACCAGAAGATCGACCTCGCCGTCTGCTCCGTCCTCGCTCACGAGGCCGCGCAGGACGCGATCGCCGCCGGTCAGGCCCGCCCGAAGAAGAAGTCCCGAATGGTGATCCTGCGATGAGAGCGAGGTGAGCCGTGGAGCGCACCGAGCTCGAGTGGCTGAAGCACCTGATCCAGTGCCACGACCGGGAGAAGCCGGCCCTGGCGCTGTTGGACTCGTACTACGAGGGTGAGCAGCCGCTGTCGTACCTGGCGCCCGAGCTCCAGGCCGAGATGGACGAGCGGATCCGCCAGGTCGTCGTGAACTGGCCCCAGCTCGTCGTCGATTCGATCGAGGAGCGCCTGGACGTCGAAGGCTTCCGGTTCCCGGAGGAGGCAGAGTCTGACGGCGAGCTGTGGCGGATCTGGCAGGCGAACCGCCTGGACGCGCAGTCGCACCAGGGCCACCTGGACGCCTTCATCGTCCGCCGCTCGTACGTCATCGTCGGATCCCGCGAGGACGACCCCGCAACGCCGCTCATCACCGTGGAGTCGGCGATGGACATGTACGCGGAGCACGACCCGCGCACGGGTGCGCTCGTGGCCGCAGTGAAGCGTTGGTGCGAGGAGCCCGAAGGCCAGACGCCGATCGACTACGCCACCCTGTACCTGCCGAACTCCACCTCCTGGTGGAAGAAGGAGCCCGCCACCGGCGCCTGGGCCGAGGACCCGGACCACGAGCGCGACGACCATGAGCTCGGCGAACTGCCCGTCGTACTCCTCGCGAACAGGGCCCGGCTGAAGAAGCAGGGCGGTGTCTCGGAGCTGAAGTCCGTCATCCCGCTGTCGGATGCGGCCTGCAAGATCGCCACGGACATGATGGTGTCCGCCGAGTACCACGCCACCCCGCGCCGGGTGGCGTTCGGGTTCGGCGAGGAAGACTTCCAGGACCAGAACGGTCGTCCGGTGTCCGCGTTCTCCCGGATCATTGGCCGCGTCTGGGCCACTGAACGGCGCCGAGGATCTGGCGAGGACGGCGGCGCGGACGTCATCCAGTTCCCCGAGGCGCAGCTCAAGAACTTCCACGACACCATCAATCAGCTTGCCCGCCTGGTCGCGTCTCTGGCTGGCCTCCCGCCGCATTTCCTCGGCTACTCCACAGAGAACCCGGCGTCCGCCGATGCCATCCGCTCGAGCGAATCGCGGCTCGTGAAGCGCGCGGAGCGCCGCCAGCGCGAGTGGGGCGAGGCGTGGGAGCAGGTGATGCGCCTTGCGCTGCGCATCCGCGACGGTGTGTGGGACCCCCGTGCCATGTCGCTGGAGACGATCTGGCGAGACGCGTCCACGCCGACGATCGCGCAGAAGGCTGACGCGGCGGTGAAGCTGCACGTGGCGAAGATTGTGCCGCTCCGGCAGACCCGTGAGGACATGGGCTATACCCAGGCGCAGATCAAGCGCATGGAGGAGCAGGACGAGGCCGCGGCCACCAGCGCCATGGAACGGATCCTCGCCGGGGACCTGGCCGCGCTCGAGGCCGGGCCGAAGCCGGCACCTGACGACGAGCCTGACGACGCCCCGGCGCCTGCGAGCGCTGCGTGACCACGCGGGCGCCGGAGCGGCTGTCCGCCGCTCAGGTCGCGGAGAGCTACTACGTGGCACTGTCGGGGCTGTCACGCCGCTCGGCGGACCGCGTCCAGGTCCTGTGGAAGGAGTTGGACCGGAGGGACCTGACTGCCTCGTGGGAGTCGCTCGTCGGCCCCCGGATCATCGAGACGGTGACGGCCGGGCAGGCGGCGGCCGCGGCTCTAGCCGACCCGTACCTGTCCTCCGTCGTCGCGGCAGAAGGCGCCGATCCGGCGGTCGGCAGCCGCGTCCGCCCGAGCGCCTTCGCCGGATACGCGGCAGACGGCCGAGCCCTCGACACCCTGATGTACCTGCCGGTCATCACCACGAAGCAGTCCATCGCCGCAGGGCTGGACGAGACCGAGGCCATGATGCGCGGCCTGAACCAGCTGCTGCGCATGGCCGCCTCCGAGGTCACCAGCGCCGGACGCACGGCCGCTGGCGCGGGCATCGCCGCACGCCCGACCATCCAGGGCTACATCCGTATCGCCGCCGCGCCCTGCTGCGCCCGCTGCGCGATCCTCGCCGGCGTGGAGTACGGCTGGAACGCCGGCTTCCAGCGGCACCCCCGGTGCGACTGCTATCACATGCCCGCCGTCCTCGTGGCACGCGGCCGAGGCCGCCACGGAGCACACGGACTGCCCAGCAACGCCGTGACCGACGCGCGGACGTACTTCAACGGGCTGTCCCGGCGCGAGCAGGACCGGATCTTCACCGTCGACGGGGCGCGCGCCATCCGTGACGGTGCGAGCATCACCTCCGTCGTCAACGCCCGCCGCGGCATGTACACCGCGACGGCCTACCGGCAGCAGCTGCGCGCCACCCGCGAAGGCACCACCCGCCGAGGCGCCTTCTACCGCTCCGAGCGGGCCCGGGCCATCGCCCGCGGCCAAGTCCCGGCATCCGGCCGGGGTTTCCAGCTGCGCAGCCCCCGTCTCCTTCCCGAGGAGATCTACAAGCTCGCCGCGGATCGCGATCAAGCGATCGCGATGCTGCGGCGCTTCGGCTACATCGACTGACCGGTGTAGCCCGCCCATCCCGCCGTGCGCGACGCACGGCCTCTTCATCCCGCGACGGGAGACGCACCACATGATTCTGCGTAACCGCTGGCTGCCCGCTGCCCGGAGCACGGACTGGTTCAGCATCACCCGACACGACGACCCCGACCCGGCCGACCCGGAACCGAAGGACCCCAACCCGGCGGACCCGGACCCTGCCGACCCCGACCCGGCCGATCCGGAGAGCCAGCTCGGCGACGCCGGCAAGAAGGCGCTTCAGAAGGAGCGTGCCGACAAGGCCGCTGCGAAGAAGGAAGCCGCGGCGGAGAAGAAGCGCGCCGACGAACTGGCCCGGAAGGTGCAGGAGTTCGAGGACCGGGACAAGACCGACCTCGACAAGGCGACGAATCGCGCTGAGGCGGCCACGAAGCGGGCCGAGGCCGCGACCGCACGCGCCGTACGTGCCGAGGTGAAGGCCGCGGCCTCAGAGTTCGCTGACCCGGAGGACGCAGCTGCGTTCCTCGACCTCAAGTCGTACTCGAACGACGATGGCGAGGTCGACACCGACCAGATCGCGGCCGACCTCGAGGACCTGCTCCAGCGGAAGCCCCACCTGCGTCGCCACGCCCCGGCACCGGACCCGAAGAAGGGCCCGAAGCCCGACCCCAGCCAGGGTCCGCGCAAGGACCCGCCGCCCGCCGACTTCCGCACGGCATCCCGCGCCGACTACGAGGCCGCCCTGGCCAAGTACGGCGTGACCCCCCGCCGTTGATCCGCATCCACGCACGCCTCGCCGCCGGCCTGACCCGGCTCGAGGTGGAGGGCCACGAGGGACACCTCGAGGACGGGCGGGTCTGCGCTGCGGTCAGCGCAATCACACAAACCGCACTGCTCGGGCTCCAGGCCGTCGCCGAGCAGCACCCGGACCTCGTGTCCATCGACATCACTGAGGAGTAACCATGTCTCTCACGACTCTCCGTCGGGGCCGGGCCTGGTCCTTCGACCTGGCCCGTCACGACATCCGCTCGCAGCTCCCGGCAGCAATCCGGGAGATCATGCAGAACGGCCTGCTGCACCGCACCTTCGAAGAGGCGCTCATCCCCGAGTTCCTCTTCCCGATGATCGCCAGCCCGCGACCGTGGTCGCAGAACATCGGCGACACCGGCACATTCACCCGCTCCGGCCTGCTCACGCCGACCACCACGCCGCTCTCGGGCTCGGACCCGTCGCCGCAGACGTACAGCATCGAGCAGTACTCGGTCACGATGGACCAGTACGGCATCACCCTCGACACCAACATGCTCCAGTCGCGGATGACGCTCGCATCGAAGTACCTGGAGGACGTTCAGAAGCTCGCGATCTCGGCCGGCCAGTCCCTCAACCGGATCGCCCGCGACAAGATGTACGCCGCCTACGCGGGCGGCCGCACCTGGGCCACCACGGCGGGCGCCTCAGACACGAGCATCATCGTCCAGTCCGTGAAGGGCTTCGAGTACGTCCTCGTCAACGGGAAGCCCACCCCCGTGTCGGGCGCCAACCCGCTCCCCATCAAGATCGAAGGCGTGGCCAACACGGTCACGGGCGTCAACGCCGGCACCAGCACCCTCACGCTGGGCACCGCCCGCGCCGACGTCGTCGGAGACGCGGTCGTCGCGGACAACGCGCCCGTGTCGATCCGCCCGTCGGGCACCCTCGACTCCGCCTTCGACCTGGGCACCTCGAACGTCGTGACGTTCAAGATGTTCCGGGCCGCGGTCGCGCGCCTGCGGAAGATGAACGTACCGACCTTCGGCGGCTACTACACCGCCCACATCGACCCGGACACTGAGACGCAGCTCTTCGACGACGCCGACTTCAAGCAGGCCCTCCAGGGGCGCGTCGACTCGCCGATCTACCGCGACCTGTCCATCGGCCGGTTCGGCGGCATCGACTGGGTCCGCGACAACGAGACCCCGACCGTTGCCGGCGGCACAGGCGGAGCCGTCACGGTGCACCGGCCGATCGTGTTCGGTGCCGAGTCGCTCCTGTCGGCGCCCTTCGAGGGCATGGGTGACCTCCTGCGGGAGACGGACGTGTCCGACGTGCCGTCGATCCAGATGGTCGGCCCGGCGAACGGCGTCCAGGTCGCCATGATCACGCGGCCGCCGATGGACCGACTCCAGCAGATCCTGTCGTCCACCTGGTCGTGGGTTGGCGACTTCGGTGTCCCGTCTGACTCGACCACCGGCGACGCGTCCCTGTTCAAGCGTGCCGTGGTCCTCGAGCACGCGTGACCACGCGAGAGGGCGGCCGCTGCGGCCGCCCTCTTCCGCACCTGAAAGGGGATGACCCATGCGTGTCGTTGTGACGGAGGCGTTCCGCGCCTACCTGAACCTCCAGCCCGAGGACTTCGCCGAGGGCCAGGAGGTGAAGGGCTCTGCCGCCCGCTACCTCCTCGAGGCCGGCGCGGCCGTCGAACCTGCCGACGATGAGGCCCGAGAGATCGCCGGGGCGCCCGTCAGTGTGCCTGAGCCGTCCCACCGGGAGCCGTGCGTCGATGGCAGCGTCTGCGGCGGCGGGCAGTGCCCGCCCGAGCAGGAGCCCGACGGCGGCAGTCCGGAGCCGTCCGGTGAGCTCGACATCGAGAGCTCGGTCGCCAAGATCCTCCAGTGGGTGGGGGAGGACCTGGACCGCGCCGACAAGGCACTGGCCGCCGAGCAAGCGAAGGACAAGCCGCGCTCCACGCTCGTGAAGCAGCTCGAGGCACTCCTCGAATCATCGGCGAACTGATCCAACCCACTTCAACCCAAGCGTGGTGAGAGGAGGCCCCCGTGCGCGTCGTTGCCAACGAGAAGATCAAGTTCTTCGCCGAGCACGTGGCAATCCGGCTCGATGCCGGACAGGAAGCGTTCGGGGAGGCGGCCGCTCTGCTGCTGGAACGAGTCCCGGGCAAGGTGACGCGCCTCGACGACGAACCGGACACGCCGCCGGACAGGCGGGAAGCGACGGACAAGCCGGCCGCCAAGCGCGCCAGGAGGGGCTGAGTTCGACATGGCCCTCCCCCCGCTGGCGACGGTCGCCGAGCTCGAGGCCGCGATGCAGCGAGAGCCGGGCTCACTGAGCGTGTCATCGGCCGAGCTCGCCCTCCGCCGCGCCTCCGCCCGGGTGCGGAACTACACCAGGCAGGCCATCACGTTCGTCGCCAACGACACGGTGGACCTTGCCGGCGGCGACCGCGTACTCGTCCTGCCGCAGCGCCCGCTCGTCGTCGACGCCTCCCACCCCCTCACAGTCGTCGAACTGGGGGACTTCGCCGGCATCGACGAGCTCGCCGTGGAAGGTCGGGACTTCACCCGGCTCGGGAACGAGCTCACCCGCGGCTACCCGTACTACGCGCCCACCCGCCTCATGGGCTGGCCCTGGCCGCAGCGCGGAGTCTGGGCACCCCGCGTCCGCGTCACCTACAGCCACGGCGAGGCGGAAACGCCGGACGACGTTCTCGACATCGTCCTCGACCTTGCGTCGCTGAACATGACCAACCCCGGCAACCTTCGGTCGGTCGCGATCGACGACTACTCCCGTACGTTCGCGTCGGAGACGATCGGCAACGCCCGGCTCACCGCCGCGCACAAGGCCGACCTGCGCTCGTACCGGCGCCCGGCTCTGTCGGTCACGCCGCGATGAGCGACCTAGAGGCAGCCCTCGAAGCCGGTCGAGCCGAGTCCGAGGGCCTGATGCGCTCGACGATCCGGCTCTACCGGCCGGGGGCAGACATCTTCGACCGGGAGACTGGACTGACAGTGCCCGGGCCGCCGACCGTCGTCTTCTACGACGGGAAGGCGCGGGTGAAGCCTGCGCAGCTCGCTGATAGCGAGGTCCAGGCCAGCGAGCAGCAGGTCACGCTGCGGCAGTACCGCGTCTCGATCCCCTTCTCGACGCCGCTCCCCGCATCGGGCGAGCGGCCCAGGCCCGGCGACATCGTCGACGTCACCGACTCGCCAGACCCCCGGATCGCCGCCGGGCTGCGCCTGTGGGTCAAGGGCGTGGAGTACGGCGACACCGCCACCGCATGGCGGCTCATCACAGAGGACCGTTCATGAGCGACTTCAACGCCGACACCCGCCAGCTCGACGCCCTGGCGGCAGTCTTCAGAGTCAACGCCGTCCGGGCGCAGCTCCAGGCGCGCGCGGTCGTCGAGCGTGGCGCGCTGAACATCAAGAACGGCTGGCGGGCCAACGCCACGGCCAGCTCCGGCCGTCACGCCCGGCTGTACCCGAGCACCATCAGCTACGACATGAAGCCGCACCCCACCGGCGCCTCGGCCGAGATCGGCCCGGACAAGACCCGGCCGCAGGGTGCGCTCGGCAACCTGCTGGAGTTCGGCTCGGTGAAGAACCCGCCACACAACGACGGTGGGCGGGCACTCGCCGCCGAGCAGGCCGCGTTCATGCTCCACGTGGCCGCGATCGGTGCGCAGATGGGCCGAGGGTGAGCGCCCCCGGCGTGCTGGTCCACCGGGACGCGGTGGTGGAGGCACTAGAGGCGGTGCACCTGGCCGTTGGGAAGGGCATCGCCCCGGACCCCGTGCCCGACTCCGCGATGTACGCGGTGGTCTACATGTCGCCCGGGCGCTCCGTGCCGGAGTCGCTCGCCGACCGGCGAACCGACTTCGACGGCCTCTTCCAGGTGACCGCGGTCGGCCCGACCGAGGAGCAGTGCCTGTGGGTCGCCGACAAGGTCCGCACCGCTCTCCACGCCGGAGTGCAGGTAGCCGGGCGGGCCGCGTGGAGGCCCGAGGAACTCGGCGGCCCGCCCCTCATCCGCGACGACGACGTCACGCCACCGCTGTGGTTCGTCCCCATCCAGTTCATGATCCGCTCGACCTCGTAGGAGGCTCCTGGTGGCCACTCTCACCGTTCAGTCGATCCCCGCAGGCGGCCTGAGTCCCGTCTACAGTGCCGCGGCCGGCGGCGGCGACAAGCTCAAGCCCGGCAGGACAACGTTCCTGCACGTCGTCAACGGCGGTGGCGCCCCGGTGACGGTGACGATCGCGACGCCGGGTTTCGTGTCCGGGCTCGCGATCGCCGACCGGGCGGTCACCGTCGCCGCCTCGGACGACCAGATGATCCCGGTTCCGGCGGACCTGTACGGCAACGCGGCCGACTCGGGTCTCGCCTCCGTCTCCTACTCGGCGGTCACCAGCGTGACCGTCGCCGCCCTCCGGATCTGACCAACCCCGCACTCCCTGCTCGCCCCCGCCTGACGGCCGGGGCTTTTTTCATGCCCCGAAGGAGGCACAGCCGTGTCTGATGTGATCAACGACGGCAAGACCCGGGTTGCCTGGGTGACGTCCATCGCCAACATCTCCAGCCCCGCAGTGGCCGAGCTGGAAGCAGGAATCGACCTGACGGAGCGGATCACGCCCGACGGGCTGAACATCCCGGCCGAGACCGCCGACGTCGACAACTCCAGCCTCGCGTCGACGTTCACCACCAACCGGGCCGGAAGGCGCTCGTTCTCCCCGGAGCTGACCCTCAAGCGGGGCGACACCCCCACGGACGACCTGCCCTGGTCGACGCTCGTCTACCAGGCTCTCGGCTACCTCGTGGTGCGCCGCGTACTGCCCTACACCACCGCATGGGCCGCCGGCCAGGAGGTCGAGGTCTACCCGGTGGAGTGCGGCGAGAGGAACACGGTCCCGCCGGCACCGAACGAGGTCGGCAAGTTCATGTCGCCGATGAAGCTGCGCGCGGAGCCGGAGACTTCGGCCGTGGTGGCTGCCTGATGCCTGACATCAAGGACGTGCTGAAGCGAGCGAAGCCCAAGGAGCATACGATCCGGCTCTGCCTGGCGGGCGATGTGGCGGCCGAGGTCGACCGCCTGGAGGCGGAACTCGCCGGGCTGTCGAACTGGCAGCCGCAGAGCATGGCGGACCAGAACCCCGGCGTCGCCGTGGCCGAGAGGATCGCCGCCGCGCGCGAGCGGATGCGCGAGGCAGAGGTCGAGTTCACGTTCCGGGCGCTCGGCGCGAAGCGGTGGTCCGACCTCGTCGCCCAGCATCCGGGCAAGACGCCCGAGGAGGCGTGGGACGCGGACACGCTCGCGCCCGCCCTCGTCGCCGCCAGCGCGGTCGACCCCGCCATGACCGCCGAGGATGTCGAGGCCCTGTTCGAGTCCCTGAACGTCGGGCAGAGGCAGCAGCTCATCGAGGCCGCCTGGCAGGTCAACGGGGAGGCGACGAGCATCCCTTTCTCGTTGTACGCCTCCGCGATCCTCGCCTCCCGCACCGACGGGAAGTAGAGACCGCGCGGGCCTGGGGCGTGCCCCGCTCGATCTTCCTCGGTCGGCCGTGGCCGCAACCGGGAGAACCCCTGTGGCTCGAGGACGACCGCGCATGGGCCTACGCCCTCAGCGTCGTGGAGGCCGACCGGTGCCCCGACTGCCGCCAGCCGTGGGACGAGGCCACGGACCCGGAGAACGAGTTCAAGTGGCGCGGCGAACTGGCCAAGTGCCATGCCTGCGCTGCGGCTGCGCGCGCCATCGCCCAGCACGAGAAGGCCGGCGGGGACACCCGAGGCCTCCACGTCCATGTGACCAGGGGGTGAGCCGTGGCAATCCGCACCGTCTCCGTGCTGCTTACCGCCGACATCGCCGCCTTCCGGGCCCGGATGGGGGAGGCATCTCGGACCACCAGGCTTACAGCAGCAAGCATCCGGGCCTCCATGAGGGACGCCGGCCGGACGATGACCCGCATCGGTGAGAACCAGCGCCGAACCCTTCAGGCTGTTCAGGGCGGCAGCCTCGCCCTGGTCGCTGCATTCGGGTTCGCTGTCGCGGCGGCGGCCAAGTTCGAGAAGGCCATGTCGAACGTCGAGGCCGTCACGCAGGCGTCGGCCGGAGAGATGACAACCCTGCGGGCCGCGGCCCTGGAAGCGGGCCGCACCACAGCCTTCAGCGCCGTTCAGGCGGCCGACGCGATGCACGAGCTCGCCAAGGCCGGTGTCAGCACCGCCGACATCGCGGGAGGCGCCCTGAAGGGCGCCCTGAACCTCGCCGCAGCAGCCGAGGTCGACGTCGCAGAGGGTGCCGAGATCGCCGCGAACGCGATGACCGTTTTCGGACTGAAGGGCAAGGACGTCACCCATATCGCTGACCTGCTCGCTGCCTCGGCGAACAAGTCGACGACGGACGTACACGCCATGGGCCTGTCTCTGCGCATGGCTGGTCAGGTCGCTTCACAGACCGGCCTGTCCATCGAGGACACCGTCGGGGCGCTCACCCTGTTCGCGGCAGAGGGTCTGAAGGGTTCCGACGCCGGCACCAGCTTCAAAGTCATGTTGCAAAGGTTGACGCCCAACAGCAAAGAAGCCCAGGCCACCTTGGACCAGCTAGGCCTGTCCGCCTACGACGCCCAGGGAAACTTCGTCGGCCTCCAAGAGTTCGCCGGCCGAATGAAGGACGCGTTCTCGCGCCTCACGCCGGAGGCTCGGAACGCCGCGATGGGCGTGATCTTCGGCAGCGATGCCGTGCGCGCGGCGAACATCCTGTACAAGCACGGCACGGAAGGCCTCAAGACCTACACCGACGCTGTCAACGACTCCGGCTACGCGGCCGCGGTTGCACAGACCCGCATGGACAACCTCATCGGTGACCTCAGGTTGCTTCGCAGTGCCCTCGAGACTGCGCTGATCCAGACGGGTACCGCCGCCAACGCCGCGCTCCGCGACATGGTCCAGTGGGTCACCCGGCTCGTGAACGTCTACAACGAGCTGCCCCCTGGCCTCCAGGAGGCGGCGGGGCTGCTGACGGGCCTGGTCGGAGTCATCGGTCTCGTTGGCGCGTCGATGCTTCTCTTCCTGCCCCGGGTCATGACGGTCCGGCGTGAACTGATCGCGCTGGGTATCACGGCTCAGACCGTGCGCGCCCAGCTCCTCACCCTCGGGAAGCTGGGCCTCACCCTCGGCGTGCTCGTCGCACTCGGCTGGGGCATCAACAGGGTGTCCCGGCAGTTCCGTGAAGCCCCGCCGAACGTCACCAAGATGACGAACGCCCTCGTCGACTTCGCCCAGAGGGGCAAGGTCGCCGGCGAACTCACCCGCAACTTCGGCCAGGACCTCGACGGCTTCGGCGAGGCAGTGGCCCGCATCGCCCATCCCGGACTGCTGGACCGGATCGAGGACTTCTTCGGAACGTTCGACCCCGGCACGGAGCACGGCGGGCCCGGCCTCGACAAGGCGGTTGAGAAGCTCAAGGCCGTCGATGAGGCCCTCGCATCCCTCGTGCAATCAGGCAATCCGAAGCTGGCCAGCGAGAACTTCAAGGCACTGGCCGCCGAAGCCGAGAAGAGCGGCACATCGACGGAAAAGCTCCGCACCCTGCTGCCCCAGTACGCCGAAGCTCTGACAACGGCCGACACGCAGACCAAGCTCGCGGCCAACTCGCAAGGCGCTCTCGGCGACCAGGCGGCGATCACGGCCGACGAGATGGCCGACCAGCGCAGCGAGGCCGAGAAGCTGTCGGACGCCCTCAAGGCGCTGAACGGGGTCGCGATCTCGGCGGCCGAGAACGAGATCGCGTTTCGCGACTCGCTCGCCCAACTCTCGGCAGCCGTCAAGGAGAACGGTCACTCTCTCGATGTCACATCGGAGAAGGGCCGTGCGGTGAAGGGCGCCTTCCTCGACGCCGCCAAGGCCGCCATGACGCACGCCGAGGCGGTCGCAGAGCAGCAGGGCTCCGTCGAGGCGGGCAACGCGGTCCTGGGCGCGAACATCAGCGCTCTGCGGAAGACGATGGACCAGGCTGGGTTCACCGAGAAGCAGATCGACGAGCTGACCGCGGCCTACACACAGCTGCCCATGTCGGCATCGACGACGGTGACGGCTCCGGGTGCGGTGAAGGCGGCGAGGGAAGTCGACAACCTCTACATGGAGGTCGCCGGTCTTCAGCCGGGTAAGACGATCGTCATCAAGGCCCCGACAGGCGAGGCAATCAAGGCACTTCAGGCCGCCGGGTACAACGTCAAGCAGATCCCCAACAGCAAGAACGTAAAGGTCACCGCCCCGACCGCTTCGGCCGTCGCGAACGCCCAGGCGCTGAAACGGGAGCTCGACGCGCTGAAGAGCAAGACCATCAAGGTCCAGACCGTGTTCATCACGAAGTACGGCACCGTCGGGACACCCAAGGGCAGCGGCGGCCGCGAGAACGCCGCAGGCGGCCTGATCCATCGCTACGCGGGCGGCGGCCCCGTCCAGGGCTTTCCCTACGGGGGGCCGGTGTTCGGCCCTGGTAGCTCGACGAGCGACAGCATCCCTTCGTGGCTGTCGAACAACGAGTACGTCATCAGGGCGGCGGCGGTCCGGCACTGGGGCGTAGGCCTATTCGACAGCCTGAATGCGATGAGGATGCCTGCCGGCGCCCTACTGTCCGGCCGCTTGTTCCCTGCCCCGCAGCACGGGCAGACGCCGGGGGGCTCGTCGGGGCAGAGCGTCACCTACAACGTCTACCCGCGCAAGTCGGTCATCGACGCCGCGGATCTCCGGCTCATGCAGAGGCAGGAAGAGGCCCGGTCACGGGTGGGGAGGCCGCGGTAGATGCCCATCATCACCCGGGTGGCGCCCCCTGCGCCGCCGCCCGTTAACGTGCCGGAGACCGGATTCATCTCGGTCACCTACTACGACCCCACCGGGGCCGAGTGGCCCCTGACGGACCCGTCGCAGGGCTGGCATACCCTCGCCGACGGCGTCTCCGGACTCGGCGCGGCGCTCGTGGAGCTCACAACCGACCCCCACCCGCGCGGCGGGTCCAGGCTCCGGCACGTGCAACCGCTCGCCCGGTCGATCGTGTGGCCCCTTCACGTCTCTGGCTCGACCCATGCGGAGTTCATCTCTCGCTGGCGGGCGCTGGCCCGGGCGTTCACGCGCACACTCCGCGACGGCCCGGGCGTACTGGAAGTGGCCCGGCCTGACGGGAGCCGCCGTCATATCCAGGTGCACTACCAGGACGGCTTCGACGGACAGGGCAGCCGGAACGCGTCCAGCAACCTGTACGACAGCGCGATCCTCACCCTGTACTGCGAAGACCCGTACTGGGTGGACCCCGTCGCCCAGACCGTGCACCGCGAGTACGGCACGCCGGCAGCATTCCTCACTCCGTTCCCCACGGTCTCGTCCGGCCAGCTCCTGGGCTCCACCACGGTGAAGAACCCGGGCGATGTCGTGGTGTGGCCGACGTGGACCATCACCGGCCCCGCCAGCCTGGTCACCTTCACCCGGACCGACACCGGGGAGCAGTTCGTGGTCAACCCGACAGCGGTAGGCCACGGGAACCTCCTGGCCGGGGAACAGGTCACGGTCCGCACAGACCCGCCGCAGGTGCGCTTCCAGGACGGCTCGAACTGGACCGGGGCCCTGAACTGGCCCGCTGCCGTGCTGTGGTCACTGCCGCCCGGGACCACTCCCGTCACGTTCCAGCTCGACGGTTCCGGCCCCGGGTCGGCCGTGGACATGACCTTCAACCCCCGATTCGAGACGGCCTGAGGGGGGCGGAGTGTCAATCCAACTCCTGGTCACCGATGGAGCCCTCGCCGTGCAGGGTGACCCGCTCGCCGACTGGACGAACCTGGACGCCACGGTGCGGTTCAACGAGCCCGGCTCCGGCACGGTCACCCTGCCCGCCCACCCGACCACCATGGCCCAGCTCCAACCCGGCAACCGACTCATGGTCATCCGCGACGGCGAGATCTGGATGACCGGCCCCATGGAGATTCCCCAGGACTTCTCGTGGAGCATCGGCGGGGACGGCGAGGCGCCGCCGGGCCGGGTGACCGTCTCCTTCTCCGACGATCTAGCTCGTCCGGCCGGATACCTGACATGGCCCGCCCCGGCCTCCTCCTGGTCGGCGCAGCCGAACACCGCGAGGCAAATCACCGGCACCAACGCCGAGACGATCATCCGGACGCTCGTGAACGAAAACTGCGGGCCGTCCGCTCTGACCGCGAGGCGGATCCCGGGGTTCGCTCTCGCCCCAGCGGCTGGAGTAGGCACCACGACATCGGTGAACACCCGGTTCGAAGGGCTGCTGGCGGCGTGCCGCCGGGTCGCGATCGCCGGAGGCGGGCTGGGCTTCCGCACCCGCCAGATGAGCAGCCAGGTCGAATTCGAGGTGTACGCGCCGGTCGATCGCACGCTCACCGCGCGGTTCTCTCCCGGCCTGGGGAACCTGCGATCCGTGCAGTACAAGCAGTCAGCTCCGACCGTCACGCACGCTCTGGTCACCGGCTCCGACCAAGCCACACCGCGCGCCTACGTCGAAGTCGCCGACACAGCGGCGGCGTCCGCCTGGTGGCGCGTTGAGCAGCTGGTGGCGGGCACCGCCGACAACAACACGAACGGCGAGCTGACCCAGGACGGGACCGAGGCTCTCGCCTCAGGCGCCGCTCCGGTGGAGCTGGCCACCGTCACCGTCGACACCGACGACCTCAAAGCGGGCCGGGACTTCGGGCTCGGCGACCGCGTCACCGTCGCCCTGCCGACCGGCGTCGAAGTCGTTGACCTGGTGCGCTCCATCCACCTCCAGGCCACCCCGGCCAGCGGCGAGTACGTCACCTCGCTCGTCGGCTCCCCAGAGGCCACGTCCGATCCCGCGATGGTGCGGCTGGTACGCGAGCTGAGCCGCAGGCTCGGCCGAATCGAAGCGAGGTAGAACGTCATGGCCCAGGACTCCTGGCCGTCACCGAACCACAGCGCGGGCTCGGTCACCCAGGCCGAATACGAGCGCATCGCCCAGCGGTTCTCCGACGACGGCGTGGACGGCTCACCGGCCGACACCGCGGTCGTGGCAGCAGGCACCGGATTGCAGGTCACAGTCCGCTCGGGTATCTACGCCTCGGTGCGCGGATTCGCCTGGTCGTCGGGAACGGTCGACACGACCCTGACCATCGCCGGCAACACGTCCGGCTCTACCCGGCTGGACCGGGTAGTGCTGCGACTCGACCGCTCGACCTGGGACGTGCGCGCTGCGATCGTTGCAGGCACTCCCGGCGCCGGCGCACCGGCCCTGACACAGAACACCGGCTCGACCGGGCTCTATGAGATCCCGCTCGCGCAGGTCACCGTGATCAACTCAGCCACATCAGTGACGGTGGCTCGCGAGGAGCAGTACATCGGCAGCCGGATCCGGCCGTGCACCTCGACCACCCGACCCCTCGCCCCGCGGCGCGGAGAGCAGATCTTCGAGACCGACACCTTCACGTGGCACGGCTGGAACGGCAACGGCTGGAAGCTGCACCACCAGGACAGCGGCGAGCTGACTCTCGGCGCGGGGTACATCGAATGGGCCCCCTTCGGCGACTCCGTCGGCCGCCGGATCGGAAACGTCGTGTCGCTGCGGCTCGGCAGGTCGCGAACACACTCGACTCTCCTCCGAAGCAACCTGGAGGGATCCAAGCTCGCCACGATTCCCACTGCACTGCGCCCAGACCGCGATCAGTACTACACCGGTCAGTTCTCCAATGGGGTGAACGGCCGCGTCGAGGTCCGTGCCAGCGGCGAGATCTGGATTCGGAATCTGTCGGCCGACGTCCCCTCCGGCCAGATCATCTTGATCACCACGACCTACCTGAAGAACTGACAGAAGGAGGCGCTGTGGCTCGCCACAAGTTCGGCGGCATCGCCGACTACGTGATCTCAGTGGGCACCGCCAACGCGGCCACGCTCCAGCCCGGTGCGACGATCACGTGCTGGAACCAGCCTGCCGGAGGCGCCCAGTACACCGACCTGATGGCGACCGACCTGGTCACCCCAATCACGGGCGGCGAACTTACCGCCGACAGCGGCGGATCAGTGCCCGAGTTCTACGGCCCCGACGGGGTACGCAGCCTCTACCTGGACGCCAACGGCGGGGGCGGCCCGCGGCGATCCACAGCCGCTCTCGACATGGGCGCCGACCTCGCCACCGTAGAATCCGGCCTCGACACGCTGGAATCCACGACGCTGAACAAGGTCGTGTTCACGACCCCGGGCGACCTCCTCGCAGGCACCGGAGTAGGGGCTGTCACCCGGGTCGGCGTCGCCAGCAACGGCATGACACTCGTCGCCGACTCGCTCCTGACGGGCGGGATGCGGTGGGGCGCTCACTGGCGGCGCCGTGATCTCCCCGACCAGCTGCTGGCGGACTCCGTGTCCTCCGAGGTGCCGACGATCACTCTGACCGGGCCGCAGGCGACGTCAAGCATCCCCTCCGCGCAGCCCCTGCTCGCACCGAACACGGGGCCCTTCCTGTACCAGGGCGCGGGCTCGTTCCAGTTCGGTGCGACGTTCCCGGACACCAGCCTGTACCTGCCGACGTCCCGCTACCCCAACACGTACGCCAGCGGACAGTCCAACTGGGCCGTGGAGTTCGCGACCGACGCCGCCCAGTTCGAGGTGATGTTCAAGTACATCAGCTCCTCGACGAGGTACCGGCTCACCGTGAACGGCCGCAAGGTGACGGACCTGGCGCAGGCCACGGGCGCTTCCTCGGCCGGTTCCCGCTACGTGTTGAAGTTCGACTTCGGCAGCTCGACCCCGCGCAGGATCCGGTTCGACTTCACCACCATGCCCTTCGGCGGCATCTTCCTGCCCCCTGGCGCCACCGCCTGGAAACCCGCCTCCCAGGGCGGACGCCTCGGCATCCTCGGCGACAGCATCAGCGACGGATCCTCACAGAACACCGGCGCTGGCATTGGGACCTGGACCTACAAGGCCGCCCGCCTGCTCGGCTGCACCGACGTGTGGGACCAGAGCCGCGGCGGCACCGGTTACATCACCCCCGGCTCCTACACGACATTCGGCGGCCGCGTCGCCGGAGACATCACCCCTTACAACGTCGACCGATTGATCGTCTGGGGCGGCTACAACGACAACGCCGGCTCCCAGACCTCGATCCAGACGGCGGCGGAAACGCTGTACGCGACCCTGAAGGACGAGGTCATACCGGGCGGCGAGGTGTACGTGATCGGCTGCTGGTCGCCCTCCGGCACTCCGGCCGCATCCATCACCAACACCGACAACACCCTCAAGGCGGCCGCCGCCAACTCCGGTCTGCCGTTCATCTCGCCGATCACCGGATCCGTCTACAACGCGGCCGGCACCCTGCTGGACACCCAGGGCCCCTGGATCACCGCGCAGGTCGAGAGCGCCTACATCGGCGCCGACAACGTCCACCCCACCGACGCCGGCCATACCTACCTGGCGCGCCGGATCGTCGAGGCGCTCCGCGCCCTCATGCCCGCCTGACCCCCAACGTCCCCGCGGCCCCGCCTCCTGATGGTCGGGCCTTCGCCATGTCTGGAGACCACCATGCAGCCCGACGACATCGCCCACCGGTTCGCGCTCCACCCCGCAGCCACCCCGGAGAAGCGCGACGAGCACACCAGCGTGCGGCAGGCCTGCCGACGCCTCGCCGACGAACTGAACGAGCGCCTCCCCGAGGGCCGGGAGAAGGCCATCGCCCGAGCCGGAGCGGAGGACCGCTGATGTCCACCCCGCTCACCCCCGACCGGCTGCTCGCCGCCCTGCGAGCCGAAGGACTGAACGTCGTTGAGGTCGGCGACTGGCGTACCCACAACCGCAACCACAAGGGCCCTTGGGGCCCGGTCCATGGCGTGATGATCCACCACACGGTCACCCGGGGCACCGCCACCACGGTCCGCATCTGCCACGACGGCTACACCGGCCTACCGGGCCCGCTCTGCCACGGCGTCATCGCCAAGGACGGCACCGTGCACCTGCTCTCCGCCGGGCGCGCCAACCACGCCGGATCCGGCGACGGCGACGTCCTCCAGGCCGTCATCGCCGAGCAGCCCGTGCCGCGCGACGACGAGACCGGCACCGACGGCAACCGGTACTTCTACGGCTTCGAGTGCGAGAACCTCGGCGACGGCAAGGACCCCTGGCCCGCCGTCCAACTCGAGGCGATTGAGAAGGCCGCGGCCGCGCTCTGCCGCGCGCACGCATGGGGCGCCCACTCCGTGATCGGACACCTCGAGTGGCAGCCGGGCAAGACCGACCCGCGCGGCTTCGCGATGGACGACATGCGCGACCGGATCGGCGACCGCCTCGGCACGCCGGCCGAGCCTCCGAAGAAGCCCACTACGCCGGCGCCCAAGCCCGCAGCCCGCCCGCCGTTCCCCGGGCGCGGCGCGTTCCGCCCGGGCCAGTCCAACGCCGCGATCGAGCAGCTCGGCCGACAGCTCGTGAAGCGCGGGTTCGGCAAGCACTACCGCGTCGGACCTTCACGCCGCTGGGGTGAGGCCGACCGCCTCAACGTCCAGGCATTCCAGCGCTCCCACCCTCAACTCCGCGGCGACGCCGACGGCTACCCCGGCCCCCTCACCTGGCACATTTTGTTCTCCTGAAAGGCCACCCTCATGACCGACGCCACGAAGCGCACCGCACGCACTGTCCTCCAGACCGCTCTCGGCATCGCGCTCGTGCTCCCCGCGATCGTCGACGCGTCCGGCATCCCGGCGACGCTGCCGTGGGTCGCCGGGGGGCTCGCCCTGGCCGGCGGTTTCGCCCGCGTCATGGCCGTGCCCGGAGTCCAGCGACTCCTGCCCGGCTGGCTCCGTACCGACGAGCCTGATGCCCACTCGTGACGCCTCCCGAGGCCGGATCCGTCGCCGTCGAACTGGAGCGTATGCGCGGGACATTCGAGACCGGACTGACGAAACTCCACGGGAAGCTGGACGTGCTCGTGGAACGCTCCGACCACACCGACCGCCGCCTGGTCGCAGCCGAAGCCGAGGCGGCCAAACTCGCCACCCGCGTCAGCGCGCTTGAGCGACGCGTCTGGACGGCATCAGGCGTCGCAGCTGCGCTCGGAGCCGGCGGGGGAGTCCTCGCAGCTCTCTTAGGCGGATAGACGACGCGTTCGACCCGCCCCCTCTGCCAGGCGGAGGGGGCGGCTTCGTCGTGTCGGCGCTTCGTCAGTATGATCCGGCTCTCATCAACTGTGTGGGGGACCGTGGAAAACGAAACGCCTGAAACTGAACATGCCAGACAGGCGGGCCAGGCACCCGACAAGCGCGTCACTCGGAGCTGGCGCCCAGCGGGTATTGGCCTCTTCGTTATCGCCGCGCTCGTGGGCAGTTTCATCCTCGGTCGGGCAACCGCGCCCGGTATTGCATCACGAGCCGAGAGCGCGGCTTGCGATGACGCTCAGGCTGTACTGCAAGAGCAGCTCTCCATCGCCGACGAGAATCAGAGCGTCGTCGAGGCGCGTCAGGGCAACAGCCCGGAGGAAGAGGGAAAGGCTGAGCAGGCGCTGCGGACGGGTGCGATTGCCGTCACGCAGAACCCTGACTGCTTCAGCGCCAGCGAACGGGCCACTGCTCAGACGTACCTCGACAACTGGGACAAGAACGCTGCCGACGCCGCCGCCAAGTGCGCCAGCGCCCAGACGTCCCTCGACCGGTCCGTCTATTGCGGCTAGGCCGATCGTAGCTCGCCCGTCCGGCCGAGCAGGCCCAGGCAGACACGGGAGCCGCGGGCGCTCCGAATGCGCTGCCGTCGATTCCGGGGCATGCCCCCGTGAGCACGCCCCTCGTGTCCGTGTCCTCACGACCGTCCGCGGGTTGTACGGGCGTGGACACTGCCGCGCCGCTCGTCGGCGACTACCCGGACCCGACCCGCCTGCCACTCGTCACTCTCGATGAGGCGCGGAAGGTGGTCGAGCTGCTGATGCACTTCGAGGACGACACCGTGGAGGGGCGCGCCGCCTTCCAGCTCGCTGGCGACATCGCTCTCCGACTACCCGCGGAGTAGCCGTCCCGGATGCGTCTGGACGGGTCCGGATGGACGCTGGGTGTATGCGCGAAGAACCGCCTGTGGTTGTTCACCCTCTGCTGCCGGACGGTGGCAGGCCGGTGACGGTCCGTGGTGAGCGCGTCGGCGTGGCATTCCACCTGCTCGACGTGCTGGAGTTCCTGCGCAGCGCGGCGCTGCCGGAGGCGGACACGGTGATCGATGATCCGGAGCTGATCGAGTGGCGTGGCGGCGGCCCTGAGGTGTGGTCCGAGCCCGCCGAGTAGTCCACACGGCTGGAACTGAGTTCGGGCGAGGGGGCGGCTTCGTCGCGTCCGGCCGATCGTTTCTCCGGTGAACCTGTTCACCCCCTTGGCTGACCAACGGGCCCGTATCCGCGCTTTGTAGACCCAGGACCGCTATTCCTGCGGTCGTGATCAAGAACCTGATGCGCGTCGCAATCGCTACCGCGCTCGTACTGCTGCCCCTGACCACAACGGCACCCGCGCACGCTGCGCCCCAGACCGTGCCGCTCGCCGATGCCGTTGCATCGCTTCCACTCGCTGCCGAATCCCGCGACGGCTACGTGCGCACCAGCTTCAAGCACTGGAACTCTGGCGCGAACCCGACCGACGGCTGTAACACCCGAGCCGAGGTCCTCATTTCCGAGGCCGTCGAGGCGCCGCGCATCCTGCCCGGGTGCAAGCTGGAGGGCGGGAAGTGGTGGTCCTATTACGACGCGAAGTTCGTGACCCCAGCGTCCGCCCTGGATGTTGATCATCTTGTCCCCCTCGCCGAGGCGTGGGACAGCGGAGCCTCGCAGTGGACGGCCGCGCGTCGCGAGGCGTACGCGAACGACCAGGATGCCTGGTACGGGCTGGTCGCCGTGACGGCCGCCTCGAACCGGTCGAAGGCGGACAAGGATCCGGCCGAGTGGCTCCCGCCATCGGCTGAGGTGCTGTGCCGGTACGGGACCGAGTGGGTGCAGGTCAAGACGCGATGGGGCCTCACCGTCGACCTTGCCGAGCAGGAAGCTCTGGCCCAGATCGCTGACGCGTGCCCGCGTGCCACGGTCACTTACGAATCCGGCAAGTAGAACATCCCTGGCGGGCGTGGCGCCCCCTTCCGCCTTCGGGCGGGAGGGGGCGCTTCGTCGCGTCCGGGGCCAGTCGGCGTTCGGTGGCTCCGGGTGCAGGACACGCATACTTAGTGCGCCGTGATCGCCGCCCTGCACCACGATCACGGTCGCCGCCTGGGGCCTCGCGCCTCTGTCCGCGACTTTCGTGGATGGGGTAGGCCGCCCGGGCGGTCGAACGGGAGTCCCGTTTGAGTGGTCGCAGGGGGCGGCGCATATGAGCATGACCTCCTGAACCGTTCGTGGGCGGGGTTCCCGGACTGCCTGCTGCGCACCTGGTAAGCAAGCAACAATGCCGCTGTCAGTGCAAGGAGCAGGTGCCCCTAGGAGCAGTAGTGGCAAGAGACCGCAGCGGCCGGAAGATCAAAATCGCGCATAACCAGCAGGTGGCCGTCGCGGACACCAGCCAGATCGTTGGCGCATCCGTGTTCTTCGGGCTCGTCGCATGGGGCCTGGCTGACCTGACACACAACTACTCGTGGGTGGCGCTGGCCGTGCTGCTCACGGCTGAATTGGTACAGGAGGCCAGCACACGCAACCGTGTAACGGCAGCGTGGAACCGCCGGGTAGCGGCTGACGACGCGATCGGCATGATCGGCGCTGCGACCCCCGCCTACAGCACGGAGGACAAGTTCGGTGACGGGACACCTGTCGCCGGCCTGGCGGTACCCATACACACGGGCGGCTTCCACTTCTTCGCGGAGAACGGCGCCTCCCATCAGTTCCCGCCAGTGGAGATCGTAGAGATCGACCGGAGCTTGCCGTACAACCGAATCCAGATCACCACGACCAGCGCCGTACGGCCGACGATCCTGATTCACCCGCAGAGCTGGAACATCGAGGCGTGGGAGCATCTCAAGGATCAGGAAACCTACCTGGCAGACCAGTAGGACCCACCACAAGAAGCCAGGCCCCTCGTGGACTGGCTTCACCGAGACAGGACACTCCCGGGGGGAAAGGCCGGTGCGCGACGCTTGGAGCGGTCATGCCTCCACCGTGTGCCGGGTCACTCCAGGACGCCGAGATCGGAGTCGGGCCGGCAGATCTCGCACGCCCGGATCCCGCCCGATGTGATCGCCTGGAGGGCCTGCTCGCGGGTGAGGGGCTTGGCGTGGTGGCTGGCCATACGGCAGTCGCCGAGATGGACGGAGTCCTCGACGGGCTGCCCACGCTGGCGCAGGTAGGACAGGACCCATGTCGGGCCGGTCGGCAGCTGCCGGACCGGCCGCATGGCCGCCTCGCGCCGCTCGACCTCTGCGATCCGGGCGCGGACGCGATCAAGGGACACGGCGAGCCACGTCTCCAGAGTGCGGAGGCGAGGTAGATCAGGCGGCAGATCGGTCACATGTTCGATTCTAGTGTCGTGGTCTGGCCGTGGCGTGCAGCAGCCATGACCAGCCCTTACGGCCCGCCGGGCCAGTCCGTAGGATCCCGAGCATGATTCGCGCAGTGGTATTCGATGTCGGTGAGTGTCTGGTAGACGAGACCCGTGAGTACGGCACGTGGGCCGACTGGCTGGGGGTGCCCCGCCACACCTTCGCCGCCATGTTCGGCGCCGTGATCGCGCAGGGCCGCGACTACCGGGAGACGTTCCAGGAATTCCAGCCCGGGTTCGACCTGTACGCGCAGCGCGAGGCCCGCGCCGCTGCGGGGCAACCCGAGCACTTCGGCGAGGAAGACCTCTACGACGACGTCCGCCCGGCACTCGCCCAGCTGCGCGCCGACGGCCTGTGGCTCGGCATCGCCGGGAACCAGACCGTCCGCGCCGGGGGGATCCTGCGAGAGCTGTTCACCGACGACGTCGACCTGATCGGCACCTCTGACGACTGGGGAGCGTCGAAGCCCGACCCGGCCTTCTTCCATCGCGTCGCTGAGGTCGTCCCGTTCGAGAACGACGAGATCCTCTACGTCGGCGACCGAGTTGACAACGACCTGCGCCCGGCTGTCGCTGCCGGAATGGAAACGGCCCTCGTCCACCGCGGCCCGTGGGGCACGATCCAGTGGAACACCGAGGAAGCCGAGAAGCTCCCGACCTTCCGTGTCGAGAGCCTCCTGGAGCTGTCCGGAAACATCAGCAACTTCAACGCGCGAGGGCGCTGACCGTCGTCCCCCACCCGTAGAGCTGGTCATCGAGGTCGCGGACACAGCGCTCGTGCTGCCACGGCGCGAGCGCTCGCCGCACCTCGCGGACCCGTTCCATGCCGGTCGCGTACCACGTCGTGCCGAGCTGCTCGAGCGCACGGACCGCGTAGCCACAGGCCGCCTCCGGATTGCTGGCGGCCGCCTCCACGGCCGCCAGATCCCCGAGGATCACCGTGCGCTGCTTGTCGTCCGCCGGGGGCAGGTCCTCGAGGACCTGGAGGAGAGTCGTGCGGGCCTGTGGCAGATGGCCCGCCTTGAGCTGCGTATTGCCCTTGAAGGCGGCCAGTCGGACCGGGCTGAACCAGTCCATCCAGTCGGGCGACGGGTGCTCGCTGCCAGCCCCCAGCAGGTCTTCGCCGTGGCCGATCAGGTGCAGCGCGGTGCGGGTGTTGCCGGCGCGGGTCTCGCACTCTGCCTCCACGGCGTCCATCCACGCCAGCAGTTCCGCCGACGCGGCGCCGCGCCGGGCGTACGTGCGCGCGGCCACCATTCGCTCCACAGCCTCCTCGCGTCGCCCGTCCCACCCGGGGATGAAAGCGGTGTGGGCGAGGATCGCGGCGCCGAGGAGCGGATCGTTCGCCTCGCCGGCCGCCTGGAGGGCGCGCAGCCAGGTGTCCTTCGCGGCCTGTGGGCTCTGCACGTCGAAGAACTCGATGCGGCCGGCGAGGAGATACGTCTCGGCGAGTGCGACCGCGACGGCCTGACGCGTGGCACCGGCTGTCTGTTGGAGCAGGGCGCAGCCCAGCGTGGCGTGGGCGACGGCTGAGGGGTGCAGATCTGACGGTGCGACGGTCCAGTAGAGACGGCGATGTGCGCGCGTCACCGCTGCGAAGTCGACGGCAGCGGTGGCCGGTTGTAGCGCTGAGCTCTGTGAAGGGACGGCGGACAGGCCCACGGCCGCAGCGATGACGTGCGGGCGGTGTTCCTGTCGGCGCGTTCCGCCCGGAGGCGTGAACCCGAGCGATTCCATGTCTTGGCCGAGGGCCTGGGTGAGACGCTGCTGCACTTCGGTGCGCGGCCACGGCGGGTTGGGGGATTCCCAGCGCCGGACTTGGCGGATGCCGACCCCGATGGCGTCGGCGAGAGCCTGCTGAGACATGTATCCCGCCGCCACCCGGGCGGACTTCAGGCGGGTGTTGCCGTCGGGCTGTTCCACGGTTCACCTCCGGTGATGGCGTTTCAGCCAGTGTCACAGCAGGCCCTCTTGATTGCCAGCGTTCACCCCAACGGCCGCAGGAAAGTCCTCAATCGGGCGTCCAAAAGTCCTCTCTAAGTCCTCGTTTGGGCTTCCTTTGAGGGCCAGAGTGATGGGACCGGAATTCGATCCTGAGGGGGCAGCCGCATGACGGCGAGAGCAGCCAGTGTGCTCACCGCATCGGGTTGCGAGCTGCTGGAGGCCGGTGCCGCCTGGGACGCGGTCCGCGTACCGCGCGAACTGGGCCTCGTGGCACTGGAGATCCTCGGCAGCCGCAGTGGATCCGTCGTCGAAGACCCAGCGGAGGCAGCGCTCTACTGGTTTGTCCAGGCAGGCTCCACGGACGTCTGGGACATCGAGCACGCCCGCGTCCTGAGCGTCGGTCACACGGTTGCTGTGCCGCCCGCAAGGCGTACATCAGGGCCCGGCCCCCGATGGCTGGTCTGCCCCGGCGAGGAGTCCTTCCTGACAGATACGGGTGCTCTCCAGGCCGCCCTGGCGGACTCCCACCGACTCGCGGAGAACTTGCACGAGACCCCGGCGACCGCGGACACGGTCCCGGGGCATGGCCAACGCTGACAAGGAGCGTCGACATGAAGCAAAGTACCGCCCCACAGGGCACGTCCGCAGGCGAGGAAGACCCCAGACCCCTGGACGTCGCGATGATGCGAGACACGGCCCGCCGGGTTCTCGCCCTGGGAGAGGCCCCGCCTCTGCTGGAGGACCTGGACAAACTGACCAACAGCCTGCGCGGGCACATCTCGCTCTTGGTGCTCGAACTGCGGGGGCTCCTCGAAGGGTTCGCCGCTACCGACCCCGCCGCGTGTGTGGCGCGCGTCGGTGTGGAGGAGGCATGGCGGCGCCTCCACACCACACGGGGCTTCGGCCCGCAGGCCGTCCACCGGCACGCCGAACGCCTCGCCCGGTCGGTCAACTCCCTGTGCGACCACTACCAGAACTTGAACCCCGTCGTAGACCACCCCGCCGAGACCGACGGGGGAGCGAACTGCCGGTACTGTCCCCGGCCCTCCCCGGATGTGGTCATCGGCGTCCATGACGTGAGCTCCGGCCCCGGCATCCCGGTGACCGCGCACAGCACCTGCGCCGCGCTTCACCAGGACATCGTCCTGGGCAGGTACGACGCGGACGCATGGGCCAGGGCCTGGGCGAACGAGCCGCCCCCGAGCCCCTGAGCCTCCAACTACATCCATGGCGAACGCATTCGGGATAAGGGTCGCACCCATGAACGCTCGCCCCGGCTGGTGGTCCGGAAGCCCCGGCCGGGGCGAGCTCGCAAGCGGCCACGAACGTGGAGGCTGCCCACGAACGCCCGCCCCGGCCGGTGGACCGGAAGCCCCCGCTGGGGCGGGCTCGCAATGCCCAGCGCGACTACACCGACTGGGCCATTACTTTCGCGCCTCCACGGCGCCGAAGGAACCTCGGATGACGACTACACGCGCCCTTCCGTACGCCCCGCCCCCGGGAGCGGCCCGGCACAACCAGATCGCCGTGGCGCCGTGGGTCGACCGTAGCTCGGCCGCCGGTGCGCACTGCCGGCTGCTCCTCGTGCACGACCCGCTCAGACCGGGCGAGCAGCTGTGCGAGGTGGCACGGGCCATGCTCGGCGTTGCCTCTGGCCTCGGGCTCGCACCCGCCCACCAGGGGGCGCGGCACATCGGGCCGGTGCTGTGCATGCGCCACGGAGCTACGACCGTCGGCCCACTCCACGGCGAGCGCGTTCTCCACGTCCCCGGCCGGACGATCATCCTGCTCAACTACGGCCACGAGGACTGCCTGTTGCGCGTGCCCGACGGGAATCCGGCATGGGCCGCCACAGCTGCCACCCTCGGACAAGTTCACATCGCGGTCGCCCTGGACCCCGGATCCGTGGGGCCTGGGGATGACGCGGCCTCGTTCGCCCGTCGCTCCGCCGCGGTCGGCCGCCTGTGGACCGGCATCGCCTCCGTACGCACGTGACCTTCCTTTGCACCACCCCATGACTCTCGTCTCCGTCGCCAATCCGGCGCCGGACGCGGGATGCACCACCAGGACGAACACAACTAAAGGAGCTCAACATGGCACTGCTGCTTGACCGCGTCCCGACCCAGTCCCACACGATCAGCACGGACCCGGCCGGCCCCGCGGACACCCGGCCGTTCGGTCTCGACTCGCTGACCGGGCTGACCAAGGTCGGCGAACAGCCCCGCGCCGCCGTCGACCCGGTGACGCAGCTGTCGCTCGTCGAGGGCAGGCCGGCCATCCTCGACCCCATGCTCGCCGGGACCTCTTCCAACACCGAGAGCGACGGATCGACCGTGATCTCGGTCGACACCGACCAGAACGACGACTGATGGTCAAGCCCCCTGTGGGGTCGGGCACGCGCGGCGGTCTTCCGCCGCGCGTGCTCGTCGTCACCTACGCTCTCGACCCCACCGCCGACTATGTCCTGCACGAACTCAACACGCGTCGCGTGCCGTTCTGGCGGACTGACCTCGCCGACTTCCCCACCCGTACGCGTCTGCGCACCACCCTGGGACCGTCCGGACAATGGTTGGGCGTGATGCACGACGAGCTCCGCGGCATCGACCTCTCCGAGCTGCGCGCGGTGTGGTGGCGCAAGCCGACCGAGTTCCAGTTCGCCGCCACGATGGCCGAGCCCGAGCAGCGGTTCGCCCGCTCCCAGGCCAAGCACGCCTTGACCGTCCTCTCCTCGCTCCCGGACGTGCTGTGGGTCAACCGACCCGAGCGGAGCGCCGACTGCACCAAGCCCGTACAGCTGGCCGTAGCCGTCGAGGCCGGGCTGCACGTACCAGACACGCTCATCACCAACGACCCCGCCGATGTCGCCGAGTTCGCCGAGGAGATCGGCGGCCCGATCATCACCAAGGTTCTCGGGGGCATCGTCCACACCGAGGACGGCCGACGTGGGCAGCTCTACACCCGCCGCGTGCCGCCCGAGCAGCACGCTGACCCACGCATCGCCTTGACGGCACACCTGTTCCAGCGCGAGATCACGAACAAGGCGTACGAGATCCGGGTGACCGTCGTCGACGGGGAGCTGTTCCCCGTCACGATCCACGCGCCCGCTGGCCCGGGCCGCCTCGACTGGCGCCGCGACTCGAAGAACCTCACCTACGCTCCGGCCACGCTGCCCGGGTACATCCGCGACGGGATCCGCGAGATGATGCGCCGCCTCGGCCTCGTGTACGCCGCGCTCGACTTCATCGTCGACGCCCACGGCGCGCACTGGCTCGTCGACGTCAACCCCGGCGGCCAGTGGGCATGGATCGACCAGACTCGCGACGCCATCACCCGAGCGCTCGCCGACCTCCTGGAGAAGGGCAGCACCACATGACTACTGAGGCCACGACCGCGGACACTGCGGCCGCGCGCGGCAAGCTCGTGCAGACCCTCATCGACGCCGGCGCCATCACCGATCCCCGGTGGCGCGCCGCGTTCGAGGACGTACCCCGGCACCTGTTCGTCCCGTTCTACTTCGACCACTCCGGCGTCCGGATCGCAGGCGACGACCCGGCGACCATCGAGCAGTGGTTCGCCGCCGTCCACAGCGACAAGTCCCTCGTCACCCACCGGACCGAGGGCGCAGCGACATCCTCAAGCACCGAGCCGTCGCTCATGGCCGCGATGCTCCACGCCCTCGAAGTCGACGACGGTATGCATGTCCTGGAGATCGGCACCGGCACCGGCTACAACGCAGCGCTGCTCTCCCACCGGCTCGGCGACGGCCAGGTCGTGACCGTCGACATCGCCCTCGACATCACCGGACCCGCCCGCGAACGACTCACTGCGGCCGGCTACGCGCCGCACGTCGTGACCGGCGACGGCGCTGAGGGGTGGCCGCCGGACGCGCCGTACGACCGGATCATCGCAACATGCCGACTCGACGCCATCCCGCGCACGCTGATCCACCAGCTGACGGACTCCGGGGTCATCCTGGCTCCGCTGGGCAATGCGCTCGCACGGATCACCCGCACCGGCCCCGAGACTGCCGAGGGACAGTTCCTTTCGGGGGCGTTCTTCATGGCCATGCGGCACGGGCGCGGCACCGGGGTTACCCGGCGCCCTGACCTTCCGGCCGGGAGCGGACGCCCGTCGCTCCTGCCCCTGGCGGACATCGTCGACGGCACCTTCCGCTTCCTCGTAAGCATCGTCGCCCCTGGCCTCGTCTGGCAGTACGACCTCGACGACACCGGCACGCCGGACGGTACGCGGGTGTGGTCGCCTGACGGCTCGATTGCCAGCGTGACGGCCGATGGCACCGTGCGCGAGACGGGCTCTCTCTGGGCGCGGCTGGAGGCGGCCCACGAGGTGTTCGTCGCACATGACCGCCCCGCGGCTGACCGGTACGGCGTCACGATCGACCAGGAGGAGCAGCGCGTGTGGCTCGACAGCCCCGCCGGGCCGAGCTGGACCATTCACGAGTCGTAGCCTGGGGTCAGCCCTCTGCTGGCGGCCGCAGAACGAAGGTCCCCTTGTTCGGCAGGGTCACGACCAGCCCGCGCTCCCGCAGCTCCTGCACGGCGCGGCGCGCCG
The DNA here is from genome assembly GCF_005517195.1 of Streptomyces vilmorinianum. Classification (NCBI taxonomy): domain Bacteria; kingdom Bacillati; phylum Actinomycetota; class Actinomycetes; order Kitasatosporales; family Streptomycetaceae; genus Streptomyces; species Streptomyces vilmorinianum. The sequence goes on from NZ_CP040244.1 coordinate 3,633,943, forward strand.
TTCCGGGAGCGACGCCGTACGCCGCGGCCATCGCCCTTTCGTTCGGCAGCCTCGCCCCGTAGGGGAGCTGACCCGACCTGATCTCTGCTTCGACCTGGTCTGCCACACGCACGTAGACGTACTGGAACTCAGCGCCCGGAAGTTCGCTCATGGGCGGAACCTATGGCCCGCTCCAACCCCCCACGTCGGCAGATGGCCACAGGGGGCACCATGGAGCGGCCTATAGCGGATGTTAGTGTTCCGCTGCGCGACACCGCAGGTCGCGCCCACAATCGCCCGCTTCGGGGTAGGTCCGGAAGCCTCCCCGGGGCGGGCTTTCCGCGTTCCCCCGAGCGGGTGCGAGTGCGGTGAAACGATGAGCCCCGCTCGGCTGGATTTCTCCCGTCAGCGGGGCTCTCTCGCGTCTCGAGGCCCAGTAGTGATGTACGGCTCCCTGTGCACTTCTCATTCCCTCGTTGCTGTCCGTTAAGGGGGCATAGCTCACCCCCATGTGTGACTCCTGCGGGCGTACGGAGCACTGGAAAGTGTCGGAACTCTCCATGCGTGATCACTTGGAATAGCTCTGCGACTCGACCGCCAATTGCTGACCGGGGAGTGTGCCGATGGGCTCTGACGAAGTGCGCAGATCGTGCGAGGTGCTAGCCGAGGCCCGAGCTGCCGCAGACTCCGCCAGCGCGGCGAAGCTCAAGATCGCCTATGAGTCGGTGATCAAGATCATGGCGCAGCAAGACACCACGTTGGCCAACTACCGCAACCGGGCCACAGGGCTGTTCACAGTTGCCGCCTTGATCGCCACGTTCGCCTCGAACGTAGGCTTCATCGTCAAGGATCACCCGCCGCCACTCGCCTACCTCATCTGGATGATGGCGAGTCTGGGAGTGGTTCTCGTGTGCGCTCTCGCCGTGCTGTGGCCGGTGAAGGACTGGTCCTACGCGGCCGCGGAGCCTGTCGGAGTTCTTCTCCAGAAGGAGGTCGCCGGCGAGGAGGAGAAGAGTCTCCATCGAGGCATCGTCCGTGGTCACTTGCAGGCGTTGCAGGACAACGGTCAGATCATCAAGCAGAAGGCTGCCTGGTTCCGGTACGGCGTACTCGCTCTGGGGCTTGAGATGGTCGCTGTCCTCACTAGCGCCCTTGTGGCGCAACCCTAGACGAGGCGATTGGACGCGTGGTTATGGACAAGGACCGGGAGCAGGGCTCCGGGGACGTTCCGCCCCATAAGGGGCCGAACGTGACAGCTGACGTGGGGCCTTGGAAGGGGCCGAACGTGACAGCTGACGTGGGGCCTTGGAAGGGCGTCAACTTCGCGGGTCGGCCTGCTGTCGTCGCCGCAGTGGCTGAGCGACTCGGAAGTCGTGAGCGGGCAGAGGAGGCGGTGGATGCCGTCCTTGAAGTAATCATCGACAGTGCGGCGACGATCGGCTCCACGGGAGCGGCGAGCGAGCCAGCTACGCCGGCGAAGAAGGCGCCGGGGAAGAAGACCGCGGCGAAGAAGGCACCGGGGAAGAAGACCGCGGCGAAGAAGGCGCCGGCGAAGAAGGCGCCGGCGAAGAAGGCGCCGGCGAAGAAGACCGCCACGGCGAAGAAGGCGCCGGCGAAGAAGACGGCGGCGAAGAAGACCGCGGCGAAGAAGACCGCGGCGAAGAAGACGGCGGCGAAGAAGACCGCGGCGAAGAGGGCGAACGTCGCGAAGACGGCCACGGGTAAGACGGTCACGCGACAGAAAGCCGCGGTGAAGGCCGGCGCGGGGAGGGAGACGCCTGCGGCGAAGGAGAGGGCGACGAAGAGGTAGGCGCCGAGTGCAACTGGAGGAGGGCCTCGACTCCTGGAGTCGAGGCCCTCCTCCACGCGGGCTGGGCTCGAGGTGGTGTACGGCTGCGCATGCACTTCTCATCCCAGATGTGCAGACCGTCCTTGGTCTCCACGCACTCCTGCGCGACTCCCGGGCCGATCACCTCCGAGAGTCCGTAGATGTCGACGGCGTCGATCGCGAACCGCTCCTCGATCTCCCGCCGCATCGCCTCCGTCCAGGGCTCGGCGCCGAAGATGCCCACCTTCAGCGAGGTGGAGCGCGGATCGATGCCCTGCCGCTCGAACTCGTCGAGCAGCGTGAGCATGTACGAGGGCGTCACCATGATGATCTCGGGCCTGAAGTCCTGGATCAGCTGGACCTGGCGGGCCGTCATGCCCCCGGAGGCGGGGATGACCGTGCAGCCGAGCCGCTCGGCACCGTAGTGCGCGCCGAGCCCGCCCGTGAACAGGCCGTACCCGTAGGCCACATGGACCTTGTGTCCCGGCCTGCCGCCGGCCGCCCGGATGGAGCGGGCGACCACGTCGGCCCAGGTGTCCAGATCGCGTGCGGTGTAGCCGACGACGGTCGGCCGGCCCGTGGTGCCGCTCGAGGCGTGGACGCGCCGGATCTCGGACTGGTCGACGGCGAACATGCCGAAGGGGTAGTGGTCGCGCAGATCGGTCTTGGCGGTGAAGGGGAAGCGGGCGAGGTCGGCGAGCGAGCGGCAGTCGTCGGGGTGCAGCCCCGCCTTGTCGAAGGAGCGCCGGTAGAAGCCCACGTTCTCGTACGCGTGGCGCAGCGTGGACCGCAGCCGCTCCAGCTGGAGCGCCTCAAGCTCCTCGCGTCCGAGCCGCTCGCCGCTGTCCCGCAGGTCCGCCATGTGCCGCCCACTTCCGTCCGAAATCGGACTACCGATCATTCGGTAGAGCTCCCGGATCAGTAAATCCGGACCGGCCCGGGCCCTGGCAAGAGGTCGGCGGAGACTTTCTCGCCACGGTCGGAGGAGAGCGACGCCCGGACGGCGGAGCGCGTACGGCGCTCCGGGGGCGCTTCCCGGGCCCTGAGTGCTTCGGCGCGGCCACGTCACATGCATATGACATCGGCAACGGTGCGTTACACCTGGATGCGGAGAGTGACGTACCAAGAGATTTCCAGGAACAGGAGTCAGCCCATGTCGGTCGACACAGAGCCCGCGGCACCCGCGCCGGCCCCCGCCCCCTCCGCCGAGGTGCGCCAGATGCAGATCAGCCTCAGCACGGCGGCGGCGCGCAACCTCGCGACCACCACCAAGTCCGAACCCCAGATGCAGGGCATCAGCTCACGCTGGCTGCTGCGCAAGCTCCCCTGGGTCCATACGCCCGGCGGCACCTACCGCGTCAACCGGCGACTCTCGTACGTGGTCGGCGACGGCCGCGTGACCTTCATCAAGAACGGATCCAAGGTCCAGGTCGTCCCCGCCGAGCTGGCGGAGCTGCCGCTGCTGCGCGGTTTCGACGACCCGACCGCGCTCGGCGCGCTCGCCGACCGCTTCGTCCAGAAGGAGTACGAGCCCGGCCAGGTGATCGTGCACGCCGGCAAGAAGGCCGACCACGTCTATCTGATCGCGCACGGCAAGATCGAGAAGCTCGGCCACGGCAAGTACGGCGACGAGACCCTGCTCGGCCGGCTCGGCGACGGCGACACCTTCGGCGGCCAGATCCTCGGCGGGGACGGCAAGTGGGAGTTCACGGCCAAGGCGACGACCGGGGCCACGATCCTGGCCCTGCCCCAGACGGCGTACAAGGCCGTCGCCGACCAGTACGAGAACCTGCGCGCCCATGTCCGCAACCTCGGGTCCAACGGCCACGGCCGGGCCACCAACAAGGCGGGCGAGGCGGCGATCGAGCTCAGCGCCGGCCACGTCGGCGAGGCCGTGCTGCCCGGGGCCTTCGCGGACTACGAGCTCAAGCCGCGCGAGTACGAGCTGAGCGTCGCCCAGACCGTGCTGAAGGTGCACAGCCGCGTCGCCGACCTCTACAACCAGCCCATGAACCAGACGCAGCAGCAGTTGCGCCTGACCATCCAGGAGCTGCGCGAACGCCAGGAGTACGAGCTGGTGAACAACCCGGAGTTCGGGCTGCTCAACAACACCGACTTCGACCAGCGCATCCAGACCCAGTCGGGACCGCCCACCCCGGACGACCTCGACGACCTGCTCAGCATGCGCCGCGGCACCCAGTACCTCTTCGCCCACCCCCGGGCCATCGCGGCCTTCGGCAAGGAGTGCAACAAGCGGGGGCTCATGCTCCGTTCCGTCGACGTGGACGGGCACGCCATCCCGGCCTGGCGCGGCGTCCCGATCCTGCCCTGCGGCAAGATCGGCGTCAGCGAGCACCAGACCTCCTCGATCATCGCCATGCGAACCGGGGAGAACAACGAAGGGGTCATCGGTCTCCACCAGACCGGGCTCCCGGACGAGATCGAGCCCGGCCTCAACTGCCGCTTCATGGGGATCGACGAGAAGGCGATCATCTCCTACCTCGTCTCCACCTACTACTCGGCGGCCGTCCTCGTCCCGGACGCGATCGGCATCCTGGAGAACGTCGAGGTGCGTCCGCGTGCCTGACCGTCACCCCCCGGTGGGCGTACGGCGCGGGAACGGGGGCTGAGCCGTGTCCGTGCTCTCCCGCATGGCCGCCGCGGCGGGCTCCCACGACGTGGCGGCGCTGATCGACGCGGTGCTCTCCGATCCCGTACGGCCGGCCTCGCCCGACCTGTTCGGGGCGCCGCCCCCGGCCGGCGCCGGGGCGCTCGCGCAGGGACCCGTCACGACGGGAGCGTTCTCGGCCGGGCCCCTCTCGACGGGGTCCTTCTCGGCCGGAGCCTTCTCGGCCGGGCCGACGGGCCTCGGGACCTCGGCCGCCCGCGTCCTGATCCCGCAACCGCCCCCCGCGCCCGCGGCTCCGGCCGTACGCCCCTCCATGGTTCCGGTGCCCGGCGGCCCCACCGGGCTCGGCACCTCCGGCGCCCGTGTCGCCGAGCGCCTGCGCCCGGACGAGGCGGCCGCGGCGCCCGCGGCCCCCGCCACCGGAACGCCGCCGCCCGAGGGCGTGCCGACGCTCTACTGTCCGCCCGCCGTCCGCGACGACCCCGCCCTCGGCGAGTTCGTCAACGAACGGCTGGTCCTGTGGGCGCAGGAGGTCGGCATCTACCCCGGCCACCTGGACAAGGTCCGCTCGGCGAACTTCGGGCGGCTCATGATGCTCGCCCACCCCGAGTCCGACGACCCCGAGCGGCTCCTCGCCGCGGCCAAGTGCGGACTGTCCGAATGGGCGGTCGACGACCACATCGTCGACTGCGAGGTGGAGGAGCCCCGCCACGAGGTCCTCGGCCAGCGCCTCGCGATCTGCCACTCGGTGATCGACCAGGCCCAGCTGCCCCTGCGCTACGCGCCGCAGCTGGAGGAGGCGGTCCGCGCCGACCCGGTGGCGATGGCGCTGCGCTCCTCGCTGGACAACCTGCTGGGATACGCCTCGGCGACCCAGGTGCGCCGGCTGCGCCACGAGCTGGCCATCATGTTCGTCGCGTACAACCAGGAAGGCGTCTGGCACACCACCGGGCAACGGCCGCCGGTCTGGGAGTACCTGATGCACCGGCACGAGAACAGCTTCATCCCCTGCATGGTCCTCGTCGACGCCATCGCCGGCTACGAGGTGCCGCAGGAGGAGTTCTCCGACCCCCGGGTGCGCCGGGCGTTCAATCTGGCCGGCACCGCGACCGTCCTGATGAACGACCTGTACTCGATGGGCAAGGAAGATCCCACGGACTTCAGCCTGCCCATGCTGATCGCCGCCGAGGAGCAGTGCTCCATGGAGGAGGCGGTCGCGCGTTCCGTGGAGATCCACGACGAGCTGATGCACACCTTCGAGGCCGAGGCGTCCGTCCTCGCCCGCACCGGCTCCCCGCAGCTGGCCCGCTTCCTGGCCGGAACGTGGGCCTGGGTGGGCGGCAACCGCGAATGGCACGCCGGCAGCGCCCGGTACCGCACCGCGGACTGAACACCGCCCCGCCCCTCGTCCCCCTCTGTCCCCCACAAGAACCAGGTAAGGAACCCCCGCATGTCCACGTCCACGCAATCCGCCGTGCTGCGTACGCCCTATCAGGAGTCCGTGGCCCGCTACTGGAACACCAACCAGCAGGACCCGGTGAACCTGCGGCTCGGCGAGATCGACGGGCTCTACCACCACCACTACGGCATCGGCGACTACGACCCCTCCGTCCTCGCCGGCCCGGAGAACACCCGTGACGCCCGGATCATCCAGGAGCTGCACCGTCTGGAGACCGCCCAGGCCGACCTGCTCCTCGACCACCTGGGCAAGCGCACGCCCGCCGACCACCTCCTCGACGCGGGCTCGGGCCGCGGCGGCACCAGCATCATGGCCGAGCAGCGCTTCGGCTGCCATGTCGACGGGGTCTCGATCTCCGAGTACCAGGTCGATTTCGCCAACGCGCAGGCCGAGAAGCGCGGGGTCGCCGACCGGGTGAAGTTCCACTTCCGGAACATGCTGGACACCGGCTTCGCCACCGGCTCGCGTCAGGCCATCTGGACCAACGAGACCACGATGTACGTGGACCTCTTCGAGCTCTTCGACGAGTTCTCCCGGCTCCTGGAGCACGGCGGCCGCTACGTCTGCATCACCGGCTGCTCCAACGACGTCACCGGCCTGCGCTCCAAGGCGGTCAGCCGGATCGACGAGCACTACACCTGCAACATCCACCCGCGCAGCGCGTACTTCCGCGCGCTCGCCGAGAACAACCTCGTCCCCATCGAGGTCGTCGATCTGACGGCGGCGACCATCCCGTACTGGGAGTTGCGGGCCAAGTGCTCCGTGGCGACCGGGATCGAGGACCCCTTCCTGACGGCGTACAAGGAAGGCAGCTTCCACTACCTGATGATCGTCGCTGATCGGATCTGACGCTTTCGGTCCCGTACGGAGCCCCGGGTGGACACCCGGGGCTCCTCACGTGCACCCCGTATGCCACTACGGTTTCCATAAGATCACACAATTGAGTGTGTTTGATCGGGTGCTGGCACGTTCTGCACACGACGGGGGAAATCGGAGAGAGCCAGAGGACCGACCGGCAGCCGTTCCGGCCGGGCGGGCCTCACGTCACGCCTCCGGACGAAGTGGACCCTCATGCCTGTCCTGTGCCGTCCCGCCGTCGCCGTCCCCGAGCACACCATCACCCGGGAAGAGACCCTCGACCTGGCCCGGACCCTGCACGCCGGACACGAGCAGCTCCCGCTCGTGCTCCGTCTCATCGGCAACACCGGAGTCGCCAAGCGCCACCTCGTGCAGCCCATCGAGCGCACGCTCGCCCACCCCGGATTCGAGGCGCGCAACGCCCTGTACGAATCCCAGGCCAAGGCGCGCGTTCCCGCCGTCGTCGAACAGGCGCTCGCCCACGCGGGGCTCGAGGCCCGCGACATCGACCTGATCGTCTACGTCTCCTGCACCGGCTTCATGATGCCCTCGCTCACGGCCTGGATGATCAACACCCTGGGGTTCCGCAACGACACACGGCAGATGCCGATCGCCCAGCTGGGCTGCGCGGCCGGCGGCGGGGCCATCAACCGGGCCCACGACTTCTGCGCCGCCTACCCCGGAGCCAACGCGCTCATCGTGGCCTGCGAGTTCTGCTCCCTGTGCTACCAGCCCACCGACCTCACCATCGGCAACCTGCTCTCCAACGGTCTGTTCGGCGACGCGGTCGCCGCCGCCGTCGTCCGCGGCACGGGCGGCGTCGGCGTACGGCTCGAAGGCAACGGCTCGCACCTGGTGCCCGACAGCGAGGACTGGATCGCCTACAAGGTGCGCGAGACCGGATTCCACTTCATGCTCGACAAGCGCGTGCCCGGCACCATGGAGCAGCTCGCCCCCGCCCTCGTCGACCTCGCCGCCCGGCACGGACGGGACGCCGGCGCCCAGGGCTTCTACATCATCCATGCCGGCGGGCCGCGCATCCTCGACGACCTGGGCCGTCACCTCGAGGTCGAGCCGGAGGCCTTCCGCTTCAGCCGCGCCACGCTGACCGAGTACGGCAACATCGCGAGCGCCGTCGTCCTCGACGCCCTGCGCCGGCTCTTCGAGGAGGGCGGCCCCGCGCCCGGCTCACCCGGCCTCATCGCGGGCTTCGGCCCCGGCATCACCGCCGAGATCTCCCTCGGCCGCTGGACCGGCGACCCCGCGGCCGAGGACATCCGGCGCGAGACGGTCCGCCTGGACCCACCCGCCACCGCCGACACCCGCGTCCCACCCGACATCCGCGTCCCGCCTGACATCCGCGCCGCACCCGAAACCCCCGTTCCGCCCGAAACCCCCGTTCCGCCCGTCACCCCCGTCATGCCTGTCACCCCTCTTACCCCCGTCACCGCGATGAACAGCCTTGTCCCTGACCGCCCCACACCCGTGAAAGCCGCCTCATGACCACCACCGCCACTCCTCGGTCCGCCGATACCCCCCGCGTCCACTTCTGGGCCGTACCCGACCTGACCGGCCTCGACTTCGACCCGCTGCTCGCCAAGCTGCTCCACGAGGACCCCGTCACCCGGGTCCGGCTGCCCCACGGCGAGGGCCATGCCTGGCTGGTCACCCGTTACGAGGACGTCAAGTTCGTCTCCGTCGACCCCCGCTTCAGCCGCCAGGCCGTCTGGGGACGCCAAGTCACCCGCCTCGCCCCGCACTTCATCCCCATGGACGGCGCCGTCGGCTTCGCCGACCCGCCGGACCACACCCGGATGCGGCGCGTGGTGGCCCGCGCGTTCAGCGCCCGCGCCCTGCGCTCCCTGCGCGACCACGCCCAGGCCACCATGGACCGGCTCCTCGACACCATGGAGGAACAGGGCGCCCCCGCCGACCTGATGGCGATGGTCAACCGCCCCTTCCCGCTCGCCATGGTCAGCGAGCTGATGGGCGTACCGGAGGGCGACCAGCCGCTCATGGCCCGGTGGTCCGACACGATCATCTCCGCGGGCGCGGGCCGCGAGGCCAGCGAACAGGCCAAGGCCGACATGGCGCGGTACTTCACCGACCTCATCGGCCGCAGCCACGGCACCGGACAGGAGACCCTGGCCGCCGTCCTCGCCGACGCCGTCGACGACACCACCCTGGAGGAGCACGAGGCCGTCGGCCTCGCCGTCCTCATCCAGATCGGCGGCGCGCACGCCGTGCGCAACAACAGCGCCAACATGGTCTACGCCCTCCTGACCCACCCCGACCACCTCGCCCGGCTGCGCGCCGAACCGGACCTGCTCCCGCAGGCCGTCGAGGAGCTGCTGCGCTACATCCCGCACCGCAACGCGGTCGGCCTCTCCCGGATCGCCCTGGAGGACGTCGAGGTCGGCGGCGTCCTCATCCCCGCCGGCGACCCCGTCTACGTCTCCTATCTGACCGCCAACCGCGACCCGGACGTCTTCCCGGACCCCGAGCGCCTCGACTTCGACCGCGACTACAACCCGCACGTCGCCTTCGGCCACGGACCGCACTACTGCCCCGGCTCCCAACTGGCCCGCATCGAGTCCGAGATCCTGCTGGACTCCCTCTGGAAGCGCTTCCCCGGACTGCGGCTCGCCGTGCCCGAGGAGGAGATCCGATGGCAGCGGGGCGCGCTGATCCGCGGTCCCGAGACCCTGCCGGTGACCTGGTGAGAGGACGTACGACCGGATGACAGCGATCCACCCCGGAGGCGGGCTCATCGTCCCGCCCGGGCACGGCAAGACCCTGGCGACCGCCGCCCAGCGCGTCACCTTCAAGGTCACCGGCGAGCACACCCCGACCTCCTCCACCTTCGAGGTCGAGGTCCCGCCCGGCTTCGACGTGGGGGCCCACACCCACGGACACAGCGAGGAGCTCTTCTACGTCCTCGAAGGGGAGCTGGACGTCCTCGCCTTCGAACCGCGCGTCCGCACCCCCGACCGGTGGCGCGACTGGGAGTCCGCCACCGGCGAGAGGGTCGTCCGCGCCACCCCCGGCACCCTGATGCTCGTCCCGCCGGGCTGCCCGCACGCCTTCGCCAACCCGACGGGCGAACCCGCCCGCGTCCTGTTCCAGGCCTCCCCGCCGCCGGACCACGAGCGGTACTTCGAGGAGCTGATGGAGATCCTCGGCTCGGGCGGCGAGGTCGACCACGCGGCGGTCGAGGAACTCCGCCGCCGCTACGACATCGAACAGCTCACCCCGCTGCGCCATAGCCGCACATAGCCGCACATAGCGGCACCGGGCCGTCGGAGCGCGAAATCCGATTGCCGCGCTCCGACGGCCGGTGCTGGACTGCGCGCATGGACCACGAAGCGATACTCGCCCTGTACGACCGCCAGCTGCGCCTCGGTGCCCGCCCGGACGGGCCCGGCACCCGCGTCGAGCGCGACGGCCCCGTCGTACGGCAGTCGGGCCCGGCCCACGCCTGGAACGGCATCCTCTGGTCCGGCCTCGACGAGACCGACGCCGACGCGGTCATCGCCGAGCAGATCGACCGCTTCACCGCGCTCGGCCGCGCCTTCGAGTGGAAGGTGTACGGACACGACCGCCCGGCCGATCTGGCGCGGCGGCTGCTCGCGGCCGGCTTCACGGCGGATGACCGGGAGACCCTGATGGTCGCCGAAGCGGCCACGCTGCCCCTCGCCGTGGAGCTCCCCGAGGGCGTCGAACTCGTCCCGGTGACCGACGCGGCCGGCGTGCGGCGGGTGACCGAGGTCCACGACCGGGCCTTCGGCGGGGACAGCTCCGCCATCGGCCGCCGCCTCCTCGACCAGCTGGCCACCACCCCCGACACCGTCGCCGCCGTCCTCGCCATGGCCGACGACGAGCCCGTCAGCGCCGCCCGCCTGGAGCTGTACCCCGGCACGGACTTCGCCGGCCTGTGGGGCGGCGGCACGGTCGAGTCCTGGCGAGGCAAGGGCCTCTACCGGGCCCTGGTCGCCTTCCGCACCCGGATCGCCGTCGAGCGCGGCCACCGCTTCGTCCAGGTCGACGCGGCCGACACCAGCCGCCCGATCCTCAAGCGCCTCGGCTTCGTCCCCCTGACGACGACCACCCCGTACGTGTACGTCCCCTAGGCAGCCCAGTGCGCGGGGCGCTCGAAGCCCTCCGGCAGGCGGGTCGCGGCGTCACCGCGGGCCGCGTTCAGCTGGGGCTGCGTGAGGAACAGGGCGCCGGTGAGATCCGCGCCGGACAGGTCGGCGTCGCGCAGATCGGCGCCGATCAGATCGGCCAGGGACAGATCCGCGCCGGACAGGTCGGCGGCGATCAGCAGCGCCCCGCGCAGATCCGCGCCCCGCAGCTTCGCCCCGCGCAGCCGGGCCCCGATCAGATCGGCGCCCCGCCGGCTCTTGGCCTTGCCGCCCGCCCCGGCCCGCACCAGCGCGCTGGTCTTCAGGAGCAGCGGGTTCACCTCGCCCCGGACCGCGGCCACGTCCAGCTTCTCCAGCGCGTCCGCCGTGCCCTCGGTCAGCGCCTCCACCCGGGCCAGGGCCCGGCGCAGCTCGGCGTGGACCGGGCGGGCGGCGGGCCGGGCGAGCGCCTCGGTGAGGTAGCGCAGCAGCTCGTGGAGCTGGCGTACGACCGGGAACACCTCGTACATCTGCCGCGAGGTCTCCGGCGCCTCGCGCCAGGAGACCCCACCGAAGGTGACCTGCGAGACCTTCTGGCCCGCGCCGAAGCAGTCGTACACCGTGCACCCCGAGAAACCGCTCGGCCGCAGCTTGGTGTGGATGCCGCAGCGGAAGTCCTCCTGGAGGTTCCGGCACGGCTCGCCGGAGGGCTTGTTCACCGCGAAGTCCGCCGACCTGGCGAAGGGGAGCGCCACACAGCAGAGCCCGAAGCAGTTCGCGCAGTCGCCGCGCAGGGTCTCGGGCATGGTGGTGCGTTCCTTTACTGGGTGGGGGTGGATACCCCACCGTATCGCGACCGTATCGCGCCGGTGGAGAACTCGGTTGCGAAGATCGTCGAGGACCGTCGAGGATCGTCGCCATGCCGACCTTCACCACCGCCGACGGGACCGAACTCGCCTACCGGACGCAGGGAGAGGGGGAGCCGCTGGTCTGTCTGCCCGGCGGGCCGATGCGGGACGCCGTCTACCTCGGCGACCTCGGCGGACTGGCCGCCCACCGCACCCTGATCGTGCTCGACCCGCGCGGCACCGGCGCCAGCGCGGAGCCCGCCGACCCCGCCTCGTACCGCTGCGACCGGCAGGTGGCCGATGTCGAGGCGCTCCGGCTCCACCTCGGTCTGGACCGGATCGATCTGCTCGGCCACTCCGCCGCCGGGAACCTGGCCACGTTGTACGCCGCGGCGCACCCCGAGCGGGTGCGCTCCCTCGTGCTGGTCACCCCGGGTGTGCGGGCCGTGGGCATCGAGGTGACGGACGAGGAGTGGGACAAGGCCGTGGAGGTGCACGCGGACCAGCCCTGGTACGCCGAGGCCCGCGCCGCGCTGGCGACGGTCGGACCCGACACCCCGCTCCCTCAGGTCATGGAGATCGTCAGCCCCTTCGCGTACGGACGCTGGGACGAGGCGGCTCAGGCGCACGCCGCCGGCATGGAGCAGGAGGCCAACTGGGAGGCGGCCGCGGCCTACTACGCGCCCGGCGCGTTCGACCCGGAGACGACCCGCGCCGCGCTGGCCGCCGTCACCGCCCCCGTGCTGATCCTGGCCGGGGAGTACGACGGCGCACCGACCCCGGCGCGGGCGGCCGAGCTGGCGGAGCTCTTCCCGCACGCCGAGCTCGTCGTGCAGCGATGTGCGGGGCACTTCCCGTGGGTGGACGACCCCGGCGCGTTCGTCCGCTCCGTCGCGGCCTTCCTCGATGCCCGGGTCCGCACGGTCACCGTCGACGGCGTTCGCCTCGCCTACCGGGTGTGGGGCGAGGGCCAGGCCCCGGCCGTGGTCCTGGTCCACGGCCGGGGCGGGAGCGGCGCCGACTGGACACACATCGCCGAGGAGCTGGCCACGGACCGGCGCGTGTACGCCCTCGACCTGCGCGGCCACGGGCTGAGCGACTGGACCGGCCCGTACGGCTTCGACGTCTTCCGCGACGAGCTGCGCGGCTTCCTGAAGGAACTGGACCTCGCCGGCGCCGACGTGGTCGGCCACTCGATGGGCGGCGTCGCCGCCTACCTCCTCGCCGCGGACGAGCCGGGACTGATCGGCCGCCTCGTCGTCGAGGACGCCCCCGCCCTCTTCCCGCTCGACCCGCCGCGCGGCCCCGTCGAGCGGCCGGACGGGCCGCTCGGCCTCGACTGGGACGTCGTGGGGGCGATCAACGCCCAGCTCAACGAGCCGGACCCGGCCTGGCGCGACGCGCTGACTGCCATCACGACGCCCACCCTCGTCATCGGCGGCGGCGAGAACAGCCACATCCCGCAGGAACGGCTGGCCTGGATGGCCGGCCGGATCCCGGACTGCCGGCTCGTCACCATCGAGACCGGACATCTCATCCATGAGTCGAAGCCGGAGGAGTTCCTCGCCGCCCTGCGGGAGTTCGGCATGCGCGACGCGCCGCCGTATGTGATCGAGCTCGGCGACCTGACGCTGCGCCGCTTCGACGCCGAGGCGGACCTCCCGGAGTTCTTCCAGGTCATAGAGGAGTCGCTGGAGCACCTCCGGCCGTGGATGGCCTGGGTCGCCGAGCACAGCCTGGCCGGCACCACGACCTTTCTGGCCGGCCGCGCGGAGCGCTGGGCGACGGGGGAGGAGTTCGTGTACGCGATCGTGCTGGACGGGGCGATCGTCGGCGCCTGCGGGCTGTACCGCCACGACGACACCCCGGACAACACCCGCGAGATCGGCTACTGGCTGCACCCTGCCGCCACCGGCCAGGGCGTGGCCACCCGTACCGCCCGCGCCCTGGCCGAACAGGCCTTCCGCCTCCCCGGCGTCGACAACGTCGAGATCGTCCACGACTTGGCCAACCACGCCAGCGGCGCCGTCCCGGCCCGCCTCGGCTTCGCCGAGCACCTGCGCCGCCCGGCCGAACGCCTCGCTCCGGCCGAGACGGGCGAGGAACGGATCTGGCGGCTCACCCGTGCACGGGCGAAGACCCTGACCGCCGCCGAGCCCCGCTGACGACGAGCGCGCCCGTATCGCGCCGGTCCCACTCCCGAGGGGCACCGCTGCCGAGGAGCCCGGGTCTCCAGGTCCTTGCCGAGCAGTCCGCCCAGACGGTCGGCGGCGGCAGCGCGGGGCTTCCGTTCCACGTGGGGTCGACGCCACGTCCTCGCGTGGGCGGGTGCAGCGCTGGAGCGGGCACCACTGCCGCCGTTCGGCGTTGGCGTGCTCGACGCAGATCCGCTCCGAGGACTGCCGTCGGCGCATCTCCCGCCAGGCGTACTGCTCGCCGAGCGGCGCGTCGCCCTTCGGCTTCTTCGGAGGGGCGCTGATCTGGTCAGGGAACTCGTGGGCCAGCCCCCGGTGGCCCTCGTCGCCCTCGGCCGTCACCTTCGGGTGGAGCCGGAACTGCTCGGCGGTACCCTCGATGCGCATCACTTGCCGGAGACGAAGGCCCGTCGTTCGGGCCAGCCTGCCTTCGGGCGGCGAACCTGGGTCTCGGCGCCATCGATCCGCAACCGGATCCCCGCGGCCTCGGCGTAGGCGAACACGTCCGCCAGGGTCCGAAGCCGCACGCCGGGTGGTCGGGGCCTGCGAACGCAGCCGGCCAAGCACCGGCCCGAGTATCAGGGCCTCAGCAGCCCGCCCACCCACCAGTCGTGCGGCTTGCCGTCGTTGGCGATGCTGCGATTGCGCAGTGTCCCTTCGACGGTGAAGCCGAGTTTCTCGGCGACGGCACGTGAGCCGGTGTTCCCGACCATGGCCCACCACTCGATGCGGTGCACGTCGAGCATGGCCCAGCCCCAGTCGCACAGGGCCCGAGCGGCCTCCACCGAGTACCCGCGTGCGCGCTGCTCCTTGACCGCCCAGTAACCGAGCTCCCAGACGCCGCGGCTGATGAGGGTCAGGCAGTACGAGCCGACCAGGGCGCCGGTGTCCTTGCGGAACGCGCCGAGGGTGTAGTCCCTGTCCTCGGCCCACTGAGCGGGCAGCTTCTCGCCGACGAGCTGCTCCGCGTCCGCGCGCCGGTACGGCACCGGCACCGGGGTGTAGAACTGGATGTCCTCGTCCTGGCAGGCTTCGTACACCGCATCCACGTCGGCGGGCGTGAAGGCCCGCAGCACCAGACGGTCGGTCTCAAGAGTCACTGGATCCATCGCGGCAGTATGACCACCATCAACAAGCGGCGACCAGCGAATATCCCGACCGGGCACGGCCCATCAGACCACCCCCGGGCTGGTCAACGGCCGTCGCACACCCCAGATCAGCTGCCCCCGAGACGGAGCTACACCGCACCACCACGGGCTCTGGTGACGCGAACATGATCAGCTAGGGTGGCAGCCGGCGTCGGGCGCCGGATCTGGGCTCCCCCGTACACGTAAACACTTATCGGAGAGCTCAGTTGGCTACGCGTCACCCCGTCAATGTTCTGGTCACCGCGGCATCGAGGATGACCGACTCCTCCCGGCCGGACCGCATCGACGATCCGGTCATCGCCCGGATGCAGAGCGTCCGCACAGCGCTGGGGCTGCTGGCCACGGTGTGGCTGCTCTTCGCTTATCCGTTGCGCGTGCGGCGCCAGAGTTTCGTGCTCGGCAAGCTGGAGGAGCTGCTGATCGGCTGCGGCATCGTGCTGGTCGCCGCTGTCGTCGGCGTCGGCGTCTTCATCGTCCTGGCCCGAGAGCCCCTCGGGCGCACGTACGCGGGCCGTATCGGCGGCCCTCTGTGCGCGCTCGGCGCGATACCCCTCGGGGCGGGGGTGGTCTGGCTGATGGCGGCGGCCCTGGGCGGTGACATCGTCTCGCTCGGGGACGTCGGCCCGCACGACTTCACCTTCGGGCTGTTCGGCACCACCGTGGGCACGATGATCACCGGTCTGGTGATCGGTCTGCTGTTCGTCCTGGCGGCACTCGCCTGCGCCGCCGTTCTCGTCGCGGCGGTGTGCTTCACCCTTGCCGCCGCTGTCAAAGGCATGAACTCCTGCTTCCGCACGGGGGACGTCCATGAGCTGCTGCCGGCCCTGCTCTCACCGCTGCTGGTCTGGTCGCTCTACGGCCTTCAGCTCTTCGACGGCGCGGATGTGGCTGCTCCGCCCGTCGTGATCCACACCTTCTCGCTCGGCGGCCCGCTGTCGGTGACCCTGCTGTCCCTCTGGGAGGTGCGGCGGCTGCGCATCCGGCACGGCGTGACGCTCCGGTCCGCGCTGGGCCGGTAGCCCGCCAAGCGGCGCAACACCTGCGAACGGTGCCCAGGCCCTCGGCCGTTTGTTTCGGATCAGGCCGGATCAGGCCGGATCAGGCCGGATCAGCGGTCCACGGCCAAGCGGCCTCGTGCCCGGCCTCGATGAGGCCGACCATCCGGAACGCGGCGTCCGTGAGGCCGCCGAAGGTGTGCCGGTGGGGGCCAGTGGGGCCGTGGGCGGGTCGGTACCCCGCCAGGTTCCACGTGTAGACCGGTATGTCGGCCGGGACCGGTTCGGCCGGCCCGCCGGGGCCGTAGGGGGCGGCCTGCTCGTCGGTGACGATCAGGACCCGGTCGTGCTTCCCGTAGTGGGTCCGCACCGCCTTCGTGGTGTGGGTGCCGCCGAGACGATGGAACCGTTCGAGAACCTTGAGCACCGGCTCGCCCGGTTCGAACGGCACCTGTGCGCTGCGCCAGCCGAACTCCACCAGGTCCGCCTGCTCGGCACGCATGGCCAACGCCGTGCCGAACACGGCCGCCGCGTCCGCCCTGGTCAGCTTGGATCGCTCGGAGACGGTGTCCCAGAACATGGAGTCGGACCGGTCCACCAGGATCAGGGTCCGGCCGGGCAGGGCCGGTACGTTGGCCAGGGAGTGGGCCAGGGCGTGCTCCAACGCGGGCGCCCAGCGCTGCGAGGGCGCGTGCCGGTGGGCGGCCAGGTAGCGGAAGGGGAACTGCCGGGACCGGGCGACCTCGGAGGCGTCCGCGAGCCGTGCGGCGACCCGGGCTGCGACGTTGTCCGAGACCCCGGCCTCGTCGAAGTTCCGCAGGTTCCGCAGGAGCGCCATCGGCCCCATTGTGGGGATCACGGCTTCCCAGACGGCGGCGTCCACCGGTCCGTGGAGCCAGCCCGCCAGGGCCTCCCACGTCATGCCCGCGGCGGCCAGCCGCTCGGAGCCGCCCGGTCCGGTCACCACCGCTCGCCGCTCGTCCGGCGCCGACTCCATCAGCGCCCGGTGGGAGGTCAGCAGGTGGTCGGAGGCCGGCGGAACCGCCTGCTCCGGGTGGTGGCGGCGGTCCAGTGCGTACCGGAAGAGCGCGCCCTGCCAGGGCTTGTCCGGGTCGGGGGAGGCGTGCACCAGGTTGAGCACGTCGCCGAAGCGCAAGGCCTTGGAGGCGGTGTCGTACTTGAGCAGGGACCGGGACGTGTACAAGCGCCGTACGCCGTCGGCGATGCCCCGCTTCACAGGCTGCGGCACGTTCCGCCCGTACGCCGAGATCCAATGGGCGAGCAGCTCGCCGGGCTCGTCGGCGCGCTGGAGCACCGAGTCGATCACGGACCGGTTGGACGGTCCTCCGGACACCCCGGCAACGAGCCGGGCCCGCACGTACGCGGCGGCGCCCACCAGGGACGCCGTGCGCATGGTGCCCTCGCCGCGAAGCCAGCGCAGCAGGCCGGCCGTCCACACGGGGTCCTGGACGGCGAGTTCCCCGACGAGACGGACGTACCGGTCGTCGCGTTCCTCACCGCTCTCGTAAAAGGTGCGCTGGGCGACGAAGTTGCCGACCGCCAGGAGGAAGAGCTCCTGGCGGGGTTCACGGACAAAGGCCGGGCCGCCCGCGTAGGTGCGGAAGTCCGGCGCGGCGGGCCCTCGGTGGAGCCGTGGTGGGGTCAGGGAGCGGGCGGCCGCCGACACGTGCGGGGCCACGAGCATCTCGGACCAGATCTTGGAGACGCGTGGGGTGTGACGAGGCAGTGAATCCCCCGGATTCAAAAGGATCGGACGGCCCCGGCCAGAAGGTCCTACGGGGCGAGCACGCCCGCGCCTGCCGAGATCAGAAGGGGCGGCGGCACTTGGTTGTCAGAAGGAAGTAGCCGCAGCCGAGCGCATCGGAGGCGCGGTCGCGGTGCCAACTTACAAGGGCCGCCGGGCCGCACACCAGCGATTAAACGCGGGCCCGTACCTGGACTCCGACAGGGGTGCCGTTGGCCCCGGCGGGGCCCCGGCGAGGGCCCCGTGGGGGTCTACGACGGCGTGGCAGGCTCACGCGGTGGCGCGGCCTCGCCACCCGCTACGACAAGGCCGCGAGAAGCGCCCTACACCCCGCCGTCCTCGGCCGCCGCCACCGAACGGGCCCAGCGGTAGTCCGCCTTGCCGCTCGGCGACCGCTGGATCCGGTCGGTGATCACCAGCTGGCGGGGGATCTTGTACCCGGCGAGCCGGGTGCGGCAGTGCGTCTGTACGGACTCCAGGTCGAGGGCCGGTGCCCCGGTCCTCAGCTGGACCACGGCCGCCACGTGGTTGCCCCACTTCGCGTCCGGGACCCCGGCGACCAGCGCGTCGTACACGTCCGGATGGGACTTGAGCGCCTGCTCGACCTCCTCCGGATAGACCTTCTCGCCGCCGGTGTTGATGCACTGCGAGCCGCGCCCGAGGACGGTGACGATGCCGTCCTCGTCGACGGTCGCCATGTCACCGAGCAGCACCCACCGCTCGTCGCCCTTCCGGAAGAAGGTCTCGGCCGTCTTCGCCGGGTCGTTGTAGTAGCCGAGCGGCACATGGCCGCGCTGGGCGAGGCGGCCCGGCTCGCCCACCGGCACCGGCTCGTGCGTCACCGGGTCCACCACCTGCGTGCGCTCGTTGACCTCGAGCCGGAAGCCCTTCTCCGGGCCCGAGTCGTCCGTCGCCTTGCCGTTGGACCCGGACTCCGACGAGCCGAAGTTGTTCAGGAGCAGCACGTTCGGCACCAGCTCCTGGAACTGGGCCCGTACCGTCTCCGACATGATCGCCCCGGAGGAGGAGACGCTGAACAGCGAGGACAGGTCGGTGCCCTTGAGCGGGCCGTGGAGGGCGTCGATGAGAGGCCTGAGCATCGCGTCGCCCACCAGCGACACGCTGGAGACCTTCTCCTTCTCGATCGTGCGGAGCACCTCTTCCGGCACGTACTTGCGGTGGATGACCACCCGCTGGCCGTAGTTGAAGGCGATGAACGAGGTCAGCGTCGAGGTCCCGTGCATCAGCGGGGGAGCGGGGAAGAACGTGAGGCCGGCGCCGCGCGCGGCGACCCGCTCGGCCAGCTCCTCGGGCCGTTTGACCGGCTCGCCCGAGGGTTCGCCGCCGAAGAGCCCGGCGAAGAAGAGGTCCTCCTGGCGCCACATGACGCCCTTCGGCATCCCCGTCGTACCGCCCGTGTAGATGATGAAGAGGTCGTCGGCGGACCGTTCCGCGAACCCGCGCTCCGGCGAACCGGCCGCCTCCGCCTCGGTGAACGGTACGCAGTCGAGAGCGGGCGCCGCCTGGAACGAGGCGCTGTGCTGCGAAGCGGCTCGGTGAGGGGTGGTGGTCGGGCGGCGGGCGTGCGGGGTCCCCACCCGCACGAGGTGCCGCAGCTTCTCCGTCTGCGGCAGCGCCGCCGCGACCCGTCCGGTGAACTCGGCGTCGAAGACGAGCGCGGCCAGATCGGCGTCCTTGTAGAGGTAGACCAGCTCCTCCTCCACATAGCGGTAGTTCACGTTGACCGGGACGAGCCGCGCCTTCAGGCAGGCCAGGACGGTCTGCAGGTACTCGATGCCGTTGTAGAGGTGCAGGCCCAGGTGCTCGCCCGGCCGGAGGCCGGAGTCGATCAGATGGTGGGCCAGG
Organism: Streptomyces vilmorinianum; assembly: GCF_005517195.1. Classification (NCBI taxonomy): domain Bacteria; kingdom Bacillati; phylum Actinomycetota; class Actinomycetes; order Kitasatosporales; family Streptomycetaceae; genus Streptomyces; species Streptomyces vilmorinianum. The sequence goes on from NZ_CP040244.1 coordinate 3,653,637, forward strand.
CGGTTCGCGGCGGCGTCGAGCTGCGCGTACGTGAGCCGGCGCTCCGCCCCCGTGCCCGGGTGGTCGACGTAGACGAGCGCCTCGCGCTCCGGGACCACGTCCACGACCGATTCGAACAGGTCGGCAAGGTTGTACTCCACCGTTCCTCCTGACCCCGCTGGTCGTCCTGTCCCGAACTGACTCGGCGGTCATTAGAGCGCCGGGCGGCGGAGGTGGGAAGGGGTCGCGCAGAAGAATCTGACTGAGTGTCAGAAAACTATTGAACTGGACCCGCACCTCCTGCAACCTGTTCTAGGTCTGGAGACGGGAGGACGTCCATGGGTGGGACCGAACACCTCACCGTGCAGCGCGAAGGCGCCACACTCGTGCTCACACTCAACCGGCCGCAGGCCAAGAACGCGCTCTCACTGCCCATGCTGGTCGGGCTCTACGACGGCTGGCTGGAGGCGGACGCCGACGACACGATCCGCTCCGTGGTCCTGACCGGGGCCGGCGGCTCCTTCTGCGCCGGGATGGACCTCAAGGCGCTGGCGGGCAAGGGAATGGAGGGCGAGCAGTACCGGGACCGGATGAAGGCCGACCCCGATCTGCACTGGAAGGCGATGCTGCGCCACCACCGCCCCCGCAAACCCGTCATCGCCGCCGTCGAGGGCTACTGCGTCGCGGGCGGTACGGAGATCCTGCAGGGCACCGACATCCGGATCGCGGGCGCCTCCGCCACCTTCGGGCTCTTCGAGGTCAAGCGCGGACTCTTCCCGATCGGCGGCTCGACCGTCCGGCTGCCCCGCCAGATCGCCCGCACCCACGCCCTCGAGATGCTCCTGACCGGCCGCCCCTACAGCGCCGAGGAGGCCGCCCGGATCGGACTGGTCGGCCGGGTCGTCCCCGACGGCACGACGCTGGATGCGGCCCTGGCCGTCGCCGAGCAGATCAACGCCTGCGGACCGCTCGCCGTCGAGGCCGTGAAGGCGTCGGTGTACGAGACCGCCGAGATGGCCGAGACGGAGGGCCTGGCGGCCGAACTGAAGCGCGGCTGGCCGATCTTCGAGACGGCGGACGCGAAGGAAGGTGCCCGGGCGTTCGCGGAGAGGCGGCCGCCCGTGTACCGGCGGGAGTGACCTTTCCCCACCCCGCCCCTTCCCGAACCGGGGCTCCGCCCCGGACCCCGCGCCTCAAACTCCCCCTACGCCCTGAGGGCGTGAGGGGACCCCCAGCGAGGCTGAATGCTCCGCCCCGGGGGCGGAATTTCAGCCCGTCCGGCGATTGAGGACACGGCCGCAGGCCGTACGGGGGTCTGGGGGCTTGCCCCCAGTTCGGGAAGGGGCGGGGTGGGGAGAAGGCCCCGCGCAGCGGCCCCAGCCCGTACCGCCCGCCGCCACCCCCAACCAAGGAGCCCCGCCCATGACCGCCGCCCCCGCGCCGGACACCCTTCGCGCACCCCTTGTCGTCGAGTTCCCCTTCACCCGCTCCCTCGGACCCGTCCAGTCCGCGTTCCTGACCGGGCTGCGCGAGCGGACCGTCCTCGGCGTCCGGACCGGTGACGGGCGCGTGCTCGTCCCGCCCGTCGAATACGACCCCGAGACCGCGGCCGAACTCCGTGACCTCGTCGAGGTCGGCGCCACCGGCACCGTCACCACCTGGGCCTGGAACCCCGAGCCCCGACGCGGACAGCCGCTGGCGACCCCCTTCGCCTGGGTCCTGGTCCGCCTCGACGGCGCCGACACCGCCCTCCTGCACGCCCTCGACGCGCCCGGCCCCGAGGCCGTCCGCACCGGGATGCGGGTCAGGATCCGCTGGGCCGAGGAGCGGGCCGGCGCCATCACCGACATCGCCTGCTTCGAACCGTACGAGAGCGTCGAAGGCCACGAGGCACTCGGCCACGACGGGACCTTCGACGACCCCGTCACCGGCATCGTCGCCCCCGCCCGGCTCGACTACACGTACACCCCCGGCCGCGCCCAGACCGGCTACCTCCACGCCCTCACCGACAACAGGATCGTCGGCGAACGCTGCCCGTCCTGCTCCAAGGTGTACGTGCCGCCCCGCGGCGCCTGTCCCACCTGCGGGGTCGCGACCACCGACCAGGTCGAGGTCGGCCCGCGCGGCACGGTGACCACCTTCTGCATCGTCAACATCAAGGCGCGGGGACTCGACATCGACGTCCCGTACGTCTACGCCCACATCGCCCTCGACGGCGCCGGGCTCGCGCTCCACGGCCGGATCGGCGGCATCCCCTACGACCAGGTCCGCATGGGGCTGCGCGTCGAACCAGTCTGGAGCGAGGGCGGCCGCTACCCCGACCACTACCGGCCCACAGGCGAGCCCGACGCCGACTACGACACCTACAAGGAGCTGCTGTGACGCCGGACCGAGAGGTGGCGATCGTCGCCTTCGCCCAGACCGACCACCTGCGGCGCACGGACGAGCTCTCCGAGGTCGAGATGGTCATGCCCGTGCTCCACGAGGTGCTGCGGCAGACCGGATGCAAGACCTCCGACATCGGCTTCACCTGCTCCGGCTCCTCCGACTACCTCGCCGGGCGCGCCTTCTCCTTCACCATGGCCCTCGACGGCGTCGGCGCCTGGCCGCCGATCTCGGAGTCCCATGTCGAGATGGACGGCGCCTGGGCGCTGTACGAGGCGTGGGTGAAGCTGCTGACCGGAGAGGCCGACACCGCGCTCGTCTACGCGTACGGCAAGTCCTCGCCCGGTTCCGTGCGCGACGTCCTCAGCCGGCAGCTCGACCCCTACTACCTCGCCCCGCTCTGGCCCGACTCCGTCGCCCTCGCCGCCCTCCAGGCACGGGCGCTCATCGACGCGGGCCACACGGACGAGCCGGAGCTGGCGGCCGTCGCCGCCCGCAGCCGCCAGGACGCGAGCGCCAACCCGCACGCCCAGCTGCCCGGCGCCCGCCCCCAGGGCGACTACGTCGTCGCGCCGCTGCGCACCGGCGACTGCCCGCCCGTCGGCGACGGCGCGGCCGCCGTGATCCTCGCGACCGGGGACCGGGCACGCGAACTGTGCGCACGGCCCGCCTGGATCCGGGGCATGGACCACCGCATCGAGGCCCACGCCCTCGGGGTGCGCGACCTCACCGACTCGCCCTCCACGCGGCTCGCCGCCGAACGCGCCGGAGCCTTCGACCGGCCCGTCGACACCGCCGAACTGCACGCGCCCTTCAGCTCCCAGGAGGTCGTGCTCCGCAGAGCCCTCGACCTCGACGAGAGGGTGAGGGTCAATCCGTCCGGCGGAGCGCTCGCCGCCAACCCGGTCATGGCCGCCGGCCTCGTCCGGCTCGGCGAGGCCGCCGCCCGCATCCACCGGGGCGCCTCCGACCGCGCCCTCGCCCACGCCACCTCGGGCCCCTGCCTGCAGCAGAACCTGGTCGCCGTCCTGGAAGGGGACTCTCGTGCCTAAGGAGCCTGTCGCCGTCGTCGGGATCGGCCAGACCAAGCACGTCGCCGCCCGCCGGGACGTGTCGATCGCCGGACTCGTCCGCGAGGCCGCCCTGCGCGCCCTCGAGGACGCCGAACTGACCTGGGCGGACATCGACGCCGTCGTCATCGGCAAGGCCCCCGACTTCTTCGAGGGCCTGATGATGCCCGAGCTCTACCTCGCCGACGCCCTCGGCGCCGTCGGCAAACCGATGCTCCGCGTCCACACCGCAGGCTCGGTCGGCGGCTCCACGGCTCTCGTCGCCGCGAACCTGGTCTCCGCCCGTGTCCACCGCACGGTCCTCACCCTCGCCTTCGAGAAACAGTCCGAATCCAACGCCATGTGGGGCCTCTCCCTGCCCGTCCCCTTCCAGCAGCCGCTGCTCGCGGGGGCGGGCGGCTTCTTCGCCCCGCACGTACGCGCCTACATGCGCCGCACCGGCGCCCCCGACACCGTCGGCTCCCTCGTCGCGTACAAGGACCGGCGCAACGCCCTGAAGAACCCCTACGCGCACCTCCACGAGCACGACATCACCCTGGAGAAGGTCCAGGCCTCGCCGATGCTCTGGGACCCGATCCGCTACTCCGAGACCTGCCCGTCCTCCGACGGCGCCTGCGCCATGATCCTCACCGACCGCGCCGGCGCGGAGCGTTCACCCCGGCCGCCCGCCTGGGTGCACGGCGGCGCGATGCGCAGCGAGCCCACCCTCTTCGCGGGCAAGGACTTCGTCTCGCCGCAGGCCGGGAAGGACTGCGCCGCCGACGTCTACCGGCAGGCGGGCATCACCGACCCGCGCCGGGAGATCGACGCGGTCGAGATGTACGTGCCGTTCTCCTGGTACGAGCCGATGTGGCTGGAGAACCTGGGCTTCGCCGAGGAGGGCGAGGGCTGGAAGCTCACCGAGGCCGGCGTCACCGAACTCGACGGCGACCTCCCGGTGAACCCCTCCGGCGGCGTGCTCTCCACCAACCCCATCGGCGCCTCCGGAATGATCCGCTTCGCCGAGGCCGCGCTCCAGGTACGCGGACGGGCGGGCGAACACCAGGTGGACGGCGCACGAAGGGCGCTCGGGCACGCGTACGGAGGGGGCGCGCAGTTCTTCTCCATGTGGCTCGTGGGCGACCGTCCCCCGGCTGTGTGAGGTCTGTCGGCACCGGGTGCCGCTCGCTACGCTGAGCCCGCACGACGATGTCGGCGGTATGGGAGGAGCACGGACGTGGCGGAGAGCACCACCACCCAGCACGCCTTCGCGGGCTGGGACAAGCCGGAACTCGACCTCAGCGAGGCCGACTGGCGGTCGAGCAGCCAGGGCGCGGGAGACGTCCAGATCGCCTTCGTCGAGGGCTTCATCGCGATGCGCAACGAAGGACGGCCCGAAGCGCCGTCCCTGATCTTCACCCCCGCCGAGTGGCGGGCGTTCGTCGTCAACGCGCGCGAGGGTGAGTTCGACCTGACCTGACGGCCTGTCAGCGCAGGCGCCGGTCCCACCCGTCCTAGGGTGGTGATCATGAGTGCAGAGCGTGATCTGACCCGGCTCGTCGCCGGGATGCGGCCGGAACTCCACCCCGGCCGCTATGTCTTCGCCACCGTGGACGGCCCCGCTCCGGCGGGGCTCGCCCCGGTCGCCACCGTCGCCGAGAGCGAGGGGCTCACCCTGGTCGTACGCCAGGAGGAGGCCGACGCGGCCTCCCTGGCGTACGACTACGTCGCCGGCTGGATCACCCTGCGGGTCCACTCCGCCCTCGATGCCGTCGGACTCACCGCGGCCGTCGCCCGCGAGCTCGCCGAGGCCGGGCTGAGCTGCAATGTCGTGGCCGGATTCCACCACGACCACCTCTTCGTCGAACACGCCCGCGCGGACGAGGCCTTGGCCGTCCTGAACGGACTCGCGGAACGAGTGTCCCGGTCTTCCGTCTGACCCTCACAGGGGGCGCATACGGGCGTACGCTGGGGTCTTCGCGGGGCCGATCGGCCCGGCCGCACGGAACCGCGCGCCGGGTGTGCGCCCCCGGCGTGGGGGTGGAACGTGGCAGTACACAGCGGCAGGGCCGGCCGCCGGGGCTTCGCCCTCTTCGAGCGCGAGGCCGAACTCGCGGCCGCGGAAGAGGCGTTGAACCAACTGACCGGCCTCGGCGACGAGGGCCCGTGGCAGGCGGAGCCGGACGGATCGGGCGAGCGTGGCGAGCGGGTCCCGCTGCCGCGCGAGGGCGCCACGCGCGCCACGCCGGAGGGGCACCCCCTGCGCCTGCTCCGAGGGATGGCCGAGCGCCTCGGCCCCTCACGCGAGGGACGAGCCCCCGAGCGGGGCGGTGCGCCTTCGCCCGCCGACGCGGCCGGGCCGGCCGGGCCGGAGACGGGTCCTCGCCCGGCGCGCCCGGACGGCGCGGCGGCAGGGCGCCGCGTGCCGGAGGCTGTCCCGGACGCCGGGGCGTCCGGCGTGGCGAGCACGGGTGGCGCCGGTGAGCACCCGGAGTCGCAGGCCTCGCCCGTGGCGCTCGCCGACATCGGCCTCCCCGGGCGCGGGAGCGCCGACGGCCCGTCCGGGCGGCGGCCGCACGCGGCTGCGCGCCGCGTGCCCCGCGCCACCCGCGGCGGCGTGCTCGCCTACGCCGCGCCCGCCGGGCTCGGGAAGACCACGCTGCTCGCCGAGATCCGCCGGCGGGCCGCCGCCAAGGGGTGTACCGTCCTGTCCGCGCGGGGCGGGGACCAGGAGCAGCAGGTGGCGTTCCACGTCGCCCGGCAGCTGCTGCAGCCCCGGCTCGCCACCGCCTCCGACACCGAACTCCGCACCCAGCTCGGCAGTTGGTACGACATCGTCGGCCCCGCCCTCGGCCTGTGCGTCGCGGCCGACGGCGCCCCGCCCGACCCGCAGGGACTGCGCGACGGGCTCGACTGGGTCCTGACCCACCTGGCCGTCCGGCGCGCACCGCTCGTCGTCGTTCTCGACGACGCCCACTGGGCCGACCCCGAGTCCCTCGGCTGGCTGGCCGCCTTCGCGCCCCGCGCCGAGGAACTGCCCATGCTCCTCGTCGTCGCCTACCGCCCCGACGAACTCCCCGAGACCGGCGAGGAGTTCACCGGACGACGATCGGGACAGCGGCCCCTCGGGCTCGAACCCCTCACCTCCTCAGCCATCGCCCACCTCGTCCGCGACCGCGTCGGCGCCCACGCCGACGACACCTTCTGCCAGGAGTGCTGGGCCGTCACCTCCGGCAACCCCTTCGAGGCCGTCGAGCTCGCCGCCAAGGTCCGCGACCGCGGCCTCGAACCCACCGCCGACGGCGCCCACGAGCTCCGCGACCTCGCCGCGGCCGTCAAGGGCAGCGGACTCGTCGCCACCCTCGAACGGCTCGGCACCTCCACCGTCCGCCTCGCCTGGGCCTGCGCCGTCCTCGGCACCGAGATCTCCCCGCAGCTCGCCGGCGCCGTCGCCGGACTCGGCGGCGAGGCGGTCGCCGACTGCGCCGAGAAGCTGCGCGAGGCGCGCATCCTCGCCGGCACCGAGACCCTCGAGTTCGTCCACCCGCTGATCGCCACCGCCGTCTACAAGGCCATCCCCGCCGCCACCCGCGTCGCCCTGCACGGCCAGGCCGCCTGGTGCGTGATCGACGCCGGACACGGCCCCACCGCCGCCGCCCGGCACCTTCTGGAGACCCACCCCGAGGGCGACCCCTGGGTCGTCGGCCATCTGCGCGCCGCCGCCCGCGAGACCCTGCGCGCCGGCGCCCCCGACGCGGCCCGCCGCTTCCTCGCCCGCGCCCTGCGCGAACCTCCCGCCGAGGACGAACGGGCCGCGGTCCTCTTCGAGCTGGGCAGCGCCTCCCTGCTCACCGAGCCCGCCACCACCGTCAACCATCTGCGCGCCGCCCTGGAGGAGCCCGTCTCCGACCCGGCGCTGCGCCACGGCATCGTCTACCGGCTCTCCCAGGTGCTCGCCCACAGCGACCGGCTCGTCGAGGCCTCCGAACTCCTCGGCCGCGAGTCCCGGCTCACCACCGACGCCCGCACCCGGCTGCGGATGCAGTCGGAGAAGTTCATGTGGGACGCCTTCCGCGCCGACGAACCCGACTCGCCCGCCCGCTCCCGCCGCCTCGCCCGGCTCGCCGACCGGCTCACCGGCCGCGACCTCACCGAGCGCTACATCATCGGCCTGCGCGCCTGGGACGCCACCCTGCGCGCCGAACCCTCCGGCGTCGCCGTCGCCCACGCCGAACGCGCCCTGAAGGGCGGCCTCAGCTGGGCCGACGAGAGCCGCGGCTTCGAGGTCCCCGTCCTGGTCGCCCTCACCTACCTCTACGCCGACCGGCCCGGCCGCGCCGAGGAGCTCTTCGCCGAGGGCACCGCCGAGTTCGAGCGCCAGGGCTGGCGCGGCGCGCACCTCTCCTTCGCCTACACCCTCCTCGGCTACATCCGCTACCGGCGCGGCCGGCTCGTCGAGGCCGAGGACTTCGTCCGCGCCGGACTGCGGCTCTCCGAGCGCGTCGGGCCCCGCACCCCCGCCCAGTGGTACGCGGCCGGCGTCATGATCGAGGTGCTGCTCGCCCGCGGCCGGGTCGAGGAGGCCGACCGGATCGCCCGCGCCCACGACTTCGGCGAACCGTTCCCCGCCGCCGTCACCTTCCCCGACTCCCAGACCGTCCACGCCGAACTGCTCCTCGCCCGGGGGTACGCCGACGAGGCCGCGGCCGAGCTGGCCGCGGTCGGCCGCCGCCTCGACCCGCGCGGCATGCGCAACCCCGCCTGGTGCCCGTGGCAGCTCCACCTCGCCCTCGCCGAGGCCCGGGAGACCCCCGAGCGGGCCCGCTCGACCGCGCGGGAGGCCGTCGCCCGCGCCCGCCAGTACGGTGCGCCCTCCGCGATCGGCCAGGCGCTGCGCGTGACCGCGGAGGTCGTCGACGGCGACGAGCGCGTCAAGCTCCTGGAGGAGTCAGTCGACTGGCTGGAACGCTCGCCCGCCGCGTACGAGCTCGCGCGCTCCCTCGTCGCCCTCGGTGGCGCGCTGCGCCGCACCGGCCGCACCTCAGAGGCCGCCGACTACCTCTACCGCGGCCTGGAGGCGGCGCAGACCTGCGGAGCGGACGGGCTGGGGGAGGAGGCCAGGGCCGAGCTCGCCGCCGCCGGCCTCAGGCCCCGCACGCTGCACCCGGCCGGCACGGACACGCTCACCGCGCGTGAGCACACGGCCGCCGAGCTCACCGTCCGTGGCGAGGACGCGGCCGCGGCCCTCGGCGCGGACTCGGCCGCCGTGACCCAGCTCCTGTCCGCCGTCTACCGCAAGCTCGGCACGGACCGCGCGGGCCTCGCCCAGGCCCTGCGGAACACCGGCCGGGAGCCCCGCGAGAGCGGCCGGCCCGGCTGACCCGGGGGCCGGCCACCAGGCGTGCGGTTCCTTCGTCGGACCCGCTCGGCACGCGTGTCGCGGCCCGGCCTCGCACCCGTGCAGGGGACCCGCGCCGGACCGTCCACGGGACCCGCGCCGGACCGTCCACGAGACCCGCCCCCGCCCGTCCACGAGACCCGCCCCGGCGCGTCGCATCACGTGCCGGGGCACGTACCATGGCCGTATGTCCTTCCTCCGCCGCCGCAGCGCCGCCACACCCGCGGGCCCGGACTTCGATGTCCTGGCCATGGACCCGGGGGACTGGCCCGGCAACCTCGGCGCCGGTCTGCTGCCCGCCCCCGACGGAAGCTGCCAGGGCGTCTTCCTGCGCTACGACCTGTTCGGCGGCCGCGGCCCCGCGATGATCATCGGCAATCTTCCCGAGGGATCCCCGGCGCGGGAGCTCGCCGACGGCCAGATCCCCTTCGAGGTCGCGCAGCTCCTCGCGGCCCTCGACAACGACGAGCCGGTCGAGGTCCTCGACACCGAGGACATGCCGGTGATGCAGGGCGACAACCTGCTGATCGTGCGCCGCCTCAAGCTCTCCGAGAGCCGCATCTCCTGCGTGCAGTTCGACCGCAGCGACAACGTCCTGGTGACGATCGCCAGTTGGGACCGGCCCATCACCGACGACCTGTACGCGCTCCTCAAGCCGCTGCCCGCCGAGCTGTTCCAGCAGGGCTGACGGGAGGGGCGGGGGCCGATGAGCGCACGCGTCGACAGCTGGATCTGGGCGGTCCGCCTCACCAAGACCCGCTCCCAGGCCGCCGCGGCCTGCCGGGCCGGTCACGTCAAGGTCAACGGTGAGCGCGCCAAGCCCGCCCAGCCGGTGAAGCCGGGCGACGAGGTACGGATCTTCCACGGCGGCCGGGAGCGGATCGTGGAGGTCAAGCAGCTCCTCACCAAGCGGGTCGGTCCGCCGGTCGCCGCCGAGGCGTACGTCGACAACAGCCCGCCGCCGCCCCCGCGCGAGCACGTGGCCCTGGCCGGCGTCCGCGAGCGCGGCGCCGGACGGCCGACCAAGCGCGAGCGCCGCGAACTGGACGAGCTGCGCGGCCGGACCTCCTCCTGAGAGCGGCCGCGCCCCGCCCGCGCGTTACGGAGTGAACAGCGCGGCCAGCCGTGCCGCCGAGGTGCCGATACCGGTCGGCCCCCGCCGCAGCAGCGCCGTACCGCTGCCGGAGTGGACGTCCTCGGCACGGTAACGACGCACGCTGCGGTGCCAGTTGAGGATTCCGGCGAGCCAGTCCTCCAACTCCCGTACGTACGCCTCGAAGGCCGCGCGTCCCTCCGAGCTCAGCGCGAAGTCCTCGTACAGCATGGGCAGTTCGTGCCGCTTCACATGCTCGAACTGGCGCAGCCGGCCACGCATCAGATCGTCGACCATCGCCACGGCGGTCGGATAGTCGCAGTCGAAGAACGTCTGCAGCACGAGGACCCCGTTGTGGACCTCGCCCTCGACCTCGATCTCCTTCTGGTACGAGAAGAGGTCGTTGAGGAGCGTCGCGTAGTCCGCGGCCGAGTTCTCCAGGCTCCTGACCGTGCCCGAACGGAAGATCTCCGAAGGCAGCCCGCCGGCGTGCCGCAGCCGGCACAGCTGCATCGTCAGGTCGGAGCCGAACGTCTTGCGCCGCATCTCGATGTAGTCGACCGGATCGGGCACCCGGTGCTGGGCCTGGTTGTGCAGCTCCCACATCCAGCTGTCCAGCATCGTGTCCATGGCGGCGCGCAGCTGCGCCCGGGCGTCAGGTCCCATCGGCCCGGCGGTCCGCGCCCACAGGTCGGCGAGCGAGCGCTCCATGGGGCTGAACGCGAGCGCGGCTCCCGCCGCCGGATCGTCCACCGGCATGCAGGACTTGAACCGCTCGGTGCTCTCCTTGGCGCCGAGCAGGTCGCGGGGCTTGCCGAAGACGAGCGGATAGTAGTCGTCCCCGTACGTCCCCCAGGTCAGCCACTCGGCGCTGAGCTCCAGCTCCTCCAGGGTCGCGTCCGGGTCGAGCCCCGCCGAGCAGAGCGCCAGGTCGAAGCCCTCGCACATCGGCCGGTCCCAGATGTCGTCGAGGAGCCCCATCCGCTCCGCCCAGTCGACGGAGAGCCGCTTCGCCTCCGCGTGGTGCGGGCTCAGCGTGAGCGGGTACGGAAGGTCGATGCCGGGCAGCAGCGAGGGCCCCACCTGCTGGTGCGGCACATGCGTGAGGCTCCGCAGCCGCGAGGCGGCCGGCCGGCCGAAGAGGGTCCTGATGTCCAGGGCCGAGGTGCCGAGCACCCCGTCGAGACGCGAAGGCCCGGTGTCCAGGCCCTCGTTCATGTAGCGGCTGGAGCGCATGTGCCACTCGTGCCCGCCGGACTGCCAGTCCTGCAGCCCCTTCGCGTACGCCGCCACGGCCGCGCACTCCTCGGGGCTCAGCCCCTTCTCCAGGCAGAGACCGGGGACCTCGGTCAGGGCCGTGTTCTCGAACTGCTGCAGCCGGGAGGTGAGCAGGTCGTTGACGGCCTCGGCCGCCTCCTGCGTGGTGCACCCGAGGAACTTCTCCAGGACGAGGACGCCGTTGCTGTTCTCCCCCTCGTCCTCGACCTCCCGCTGGTAGGAGAAGAGGTCGTTGCGCAGATGCACGGCGTCGGAGAACGTGTCGCGCAGCACGTGCAGCGGCCGGGACTGCGCCACCGCCTCCGGGACCTCGGCGCCCGCCGCGTACTCGACGAGCCCTGCGGACCAGGGGGCGCCGCCCACCTTGCGGCGCATCTCGATGTACTCGACGGGGTTGGCGATGCGCCCCTCGTTGATGTTGTCGAGCTCCCACAGGGACTCGTACAGCAGCGCCTCGGTGGCCTCGGCGAACCGTTCCCGCCACGCGGCGGACATGGACGGCACGGTGCGCTGCCACAGGTCCGCGAGTCCGGCCTCCACCGGGTTGGTGGGCTCGGGCACGGCGGCCGTGGGGTCCAGCGGCATGAACAGCGGCAGCCGGTCCAGATAGGCCTTGCCGGCGGTCCGGTCCTGGGTGCGCTTGAAGACCTCGAGGAAGTGGTCGTCGAAGAAGAAGACCCAGACGTACCAGTCGGTGACCAGGGACAGCGCCTCCGCGTCACAGTCCGGGTGGGTGTAGGCGCACAGCAGCGCGTAGTCGTGGGACTCGAGGTCGTGCGACTCCCAGATACCGGAGCCCTCCAGCATCCCCATCGCCCGCGCCCACTCCCGGGTGTGCGTGCGGGCGGCCTCCACATGGGGGTTGAGTCGCGCCGGATACGGGACATAGAAATCCGGCAGAACGAAGGGCTGAGGCATGCGTGCGGGGCCTTCCGGTGAGCGTGGGCAACTGTCCGGCCGAGCCTTACCCCTCGCCCGTACGGCCCACGCGAACCCCGAATTAGTCATATGAACGCCAAGGCGTGGCGTCGGGTCCACGGCCCGGCGCCACCCCTCGCGATCGGTCCGACGACTCGCTCAGGCCTGGGAAACCCGCACGTCAGAGGCCTTCACAAAGGCGACCCGATGGCCGAACTGGATCTCGTAGTACTCTTCCTGGCCCCTGACGACCCGGTGTCCGCTGGTATCGAACACCGGCGCGAAGTAGTACTCGCCCGGGGTGCGGTCGCCCACCACGTACGACTGTCCCGCGAGCAGCTTGTACGGCAGCGGCGAGACGGACTGGACCGGGACACCCGCCGGATACGCCGAGGCCTCCGGATAGGCGCGCCCGTACACCGGGATCTCCGACGCGCCCTCCTTCGGAGTCAGCACCAGGCCCCGCGCGTTCACCGCCGTCGGCCGCTCCTTCGGGTTGTGGAACCAGGCCTTCTGGCCCAGGTACCAGATCGCCGTCCAGTCACCCCGCCGCTCCGCCACCGCGTACTGCTGACCGGTCGAGGCCCGCGCCCCGGTGTCGTTGACCCCGGTCGTCGAGTCCTGGCCGCCCGGCCGCAGACCGATGTCCTTCACCAGCGGAGCCTGCGCGTCCGGCGCCGTGTGCAGCCGGACCGCGCCGCTGCCGTGCGGGGCGCACGCCTCTCCCGCCTTCACGCAGCCCGTGTACAGCGGCTGGTGCGTGTCGTAGTCCGGGCGGATCGTCACCACACCCGCGTTCGGGCCCGCGCTGGGGGTGAACGGCCGGCCGAGCAGCTGGAAGTAGTGCGCCCAGTCCCAGTACGGCCCCGGGTCGGTGTGCATCCCGCGGATCGTCGAGGCGACCGTGCCCGGCACGTTGTCGTGGCCGAGGATGTGCTGCCGGTCGAGCGGGATGTCGTACCGCTGGGCGAGATGACGGACCAGGCGCGCCGAGGTCCGGTACATCGCCTCCGTGTACCAGGAGTCCGGCGCCGTCAGGAAGCCCTCGTGCTCCAGACCCACCGACTTGGCGTTCACGAACCAGTTGCCCGCGTGCCAGCCGACGTCCTTGAGCGGCAGATGCTGCGCGATGTGCCCGTCGGAGGAACGCAGCGAATACTGCCAGGACACATACGTCGGGTCCTGCACCAGCTTCAGGGTGACGTCCCAGGTCGCCTCGGTGTCGTGGACGATGATGTACTCGATCGACTGGGAGGCCGGCCGGTTCCCCTTGTCGTGGTTGCCGTAGTCACCGTCCCCGAACTCCTCGTACGGGGCGGGGATCCACTCGCAGGCCACCGTCCTCGGGCACTCGGTCCGCCCCGCGTCCGCCGTGCGCAGCCCGAGCGACGCCACCTGCGCCGTCGCGGGCGCGATGTCCGCGACGGGCGCCAGCGTGACCACCTGCCCGCTGTCGGTCGTACGGGACTCACCGGAACGGATCACGTCGTACACGTCGTTCGCGTACGTCGTCGCGGTCGCCGTGTCGTCGGCACCCGACCAGCGCGCCACCGCCCCGTACCAGTCGGCCGGGTCGGCGCTGAGCGGCCGGCCCGACGCGCGCTGGGCGGCGGCGAGCAGCGCGGCCCCGCCCTCGATGTTCGCCGCGGTGCTGGTCCGCAGCTCCTCGGCGGGAATCCCGGTCAGCGCGGCAGCCCGCTCCAGCGTCTTGAGACGCTCCGGGAGCTCGGCCGCCGTCGGCAGCCCCGACCCGCCCTCGTCCGCCCCGTGGCGAGGCGCGCGCGCGTCGTCGCCCCGCGCGTCCTCCTCGCCGTGCGAGTGGTGCGGGGCCTCGGCCAGCGCGGTCACCGCGTCCGTGAGATGCATCGGGCCGTAACCCCCGCTGACGCTCGGCGCCCCGCCGTGGGCGTCCCACCGCGACTGGAGGTACGCCACCGCGAGCAGCACGCTCTGCGGAACACCCTGGCGCTCGGCGGCCGCGGCGAACTGCCGCTGGAGCGAGCCGGACTCCACCGGCCCGGCCGTGGCGGGCGGAGCGGCCGAGAGGAGCGGGAACAGCAGAGCGGCGGACGCCACGGCGCCCACCGCTCGGGGGATCCGTCCGTGCGACGGGGAACGGTGCAAGGCAGCCTCCGGGAACAGGGGGTGACGAGGGGGCGTGCGGGGCCGGACCCGTACAGGGGTATCGGCTCCCGGACGATCCGTCAATCACCCCCCGACACACGGAACTTCCCATGTCAGAGGCTGTGTCGCGGAGTTTCGCGGCGACGGCGCGCGGGCCTGCGGCGCGTCAGTGGAGTGGACCAATGGACAGACACTGTGCGAGGAAACACGGACGCCGTGTGCCCGGTGTGTCGGCACCGGGCACACGGCGTCTCGCCCCTGCTGAACCGGTCGGCGCGGACCAGGGGCCTGTCTCTCGGATCCTGCCGGGCTACCGCGTCCCGACCGCGGCGCGCACGGCCCGCCGTGCCATGGCGCAGTCGTCGTGCAGCCGCCGCAGCAGCCGCCGCTGTTCCTCGCCGGGCGAGACGGCGCCCGAGGGAACGGGGACCGAGCCGGCGGGCGGTGCCTCCTTGATGGTGCGCTGCACCGCCGTCTCGTACGTACGGATCTCCCGCGTCAGCACGATCATCAGGTTCACCAGGAAGGCGTCCCGGGACGCGGGCCCCGCCTGCTGGGCGAGCTGACTGATCTGGCGCCGGGCCAGCGGCGCGTCACCGAGCACCGCCCACATCGTCGCCAGGTCGTAGCCCGGCAGATACCAGCCCGCGTGCTCCCAGTCCACCAGGACCGGGCCCGTGGGGGAGAGCAGGATGTTGGAGAGCAGGGCGTCACCGTGACAGAACTGACCCATGCCCTGGCGTCCGCCCGCGTGCGCCAGACCGTGCAGCAGCTTCTGCAGATCGTCCCGGTCACGGTCGGTGAACAGACCCAGCTCGTGATAGCGCGAGATCCGCGACGCGTAGTCCAGCGGAGCGTCGAACGTCCCGGCCGGGGGACGCCAGGCGTTGAGGCGTGCGATCGCCCCGAGCGCCGCCCGCAGATCCGTGCGGGGCGGAGCCTCCACGGGGTGGCGCGTCAGCGCCGCCGCCCGTCCCGGCATCCGCTCGATCACCAGCGTGCAGTTGTCCGGGTCCGCGGCGATCAGCCGCGGCGCGCGCACCGGGGGACGGTGCCGGACGAAGGAGCGATAGGCAGCTATTTCGTGCTGGAACCGCTCGACCCACGCGGGGGAGTGGTCCAGTAAACACTTCGCGACGGCCGTGGTCCGTCCGGTCGTTCCGACGATGAGTACGGAACGACCGCTGCGCCGCAGCACCTGGACCGGGTTGAACTCCGGGCAGATCCGGTGGACGGACGCGATCGCCATCCTCAACTGGGCGCCCTGGGGGCCCGACAGGTCGATTCTGCCGCTGAGCGGCTGAGCGGCACTGCCCGCCCATCGCCTCGCCCGGCCCGCCGGGACGACGGGGGCGAGATACGGTCCGCTGCCGGCCGGTACGGAACGGTGCTGCGGCCGGGGCGGGGCGGACACGGAGGACGATGCTGTGTACATGGAGGAGACAGATCCCTTCGTGTGCCGACGAGTTGCGTGCGTCGCCCCGCCCGGCCTCCGGTCCGCACCCTGGGGAATGAGGGCCGGTTGCCGGGGCGGGGTGGCGCTTTCCTACCTGACACCCGGGCGCGGGTGGCGGAACATTGAGCGCACCCTGGCGAACCCTGGCGAATAGTCGCCAGCCCTATGACAGGGGGTTACTGTCAACTCAGCCGAGAACCTGGGGGCTTAGACGTGACAGGAACAACCAACACCCGCCTGGCAGACCTCTTCGGCCTGGCCGGCTGGTCCAAGGGAGAACTCGCGAGACTCGTGAACCGGCAGGCGGCGGCCATGGGCCACCCCCAGCTGGCGACCGACACCTCACGGGTGAGGCGATGGATCGACATGGGGGAGACCCCGCGCGACCCCGTACCCCGGGTGCTGGCAGCACTGTTCACCGAGCGTCTCGGCCGTGTCGTGACCATCGAGGACCTCGGGTTCGTACGACACGGGCGCGCCGGGAAACGGCAGAACGTCAGGAACAACGACAACCCTGACGGGCTGCCCTGGGCGCCCGAGCGTACGGCGGCGGTCCTCACCGAATTCACGGGAATGGACCTCATGCTCAACCGACGCGGCCTGGTGGGCGCGGGCGCCGTGCTCGCCGCCGGCTCCGCCCTCAGCAGCGCCATGCACGACTGGCTCCACACCGACCCCGCACACGCCGCCACGGCTCCGCGCGCCAACGATCCCCTCCACGCCGACCCCGCTGGGTTCGACCGCTACGAGGCCGCCCCCATCGGGTCGGAGGAGATCGAGGCACTGGAGCGCTCGGTGGAGGTGTTCCGCGCCTGGGACGCCTCCCGTGGCGGCGGACTCCAGCGCAAGGCGGTCGTGGGCCAGCTGAACGAGGTGGGCGGCATGCTCGCCTACCACCACCCCGATCACCTCCAGCGGCGCCTGTGGGGCGTCGCCGCCAACCTGGCGGTCCTGGCCGGCTGGATGTCCCACGACGTGGGCCTCGAACCCACCGCCCAGAAGTACTTCGTCATCGCCGCGCACGCGGCCCGGGAGGGTGGCGACCGGCCGCGCGCCGGCGAGGCACTGTCCCGCGCGGCCCGTCAGATGGTCCACCTCGGCCGGCCCGACGACGCCCTCGACCTGATGAAGCTCGCCAAGTCCGGGTCGGGCGAGGAGGTGCTGCCGCGTACCCAGGCCATGCTGCACACCATCGAGGCCTGGGCACAGGCCTCCATGGGCAAGGGCCAGGCCATGCGCCGCACCCTCGGCGAGGCCGAGGACCTGTTCGTCTCCGACCGCTCGGACGTCCCCGCGCCGAGCTGGATGCAGAACTTCGACGAGGCCGACATGCACGGCATGCAGGCGCTCGCCTTCCGTACGCTCGCGGAGCACGACCCGACCGCGGCCGTCCCCGCACAGCGCCACGCCAAGCTGGCGATCGAGCTGCGCCGCAGCGGACACAACCGCTCCAAGCTCTTCGACTACATCTCCCTCGCCTCGGCCTGCTTCATCGCCGACGACCCCGAACAGGCCGACCGCTACGCCCGGCTCGCCCTGGTCTCCATGGGGGACACTTCCTCGCACCGCACCTGGGACCGGCTGCGCGAGATGTACCGGCTGACCGGCCAGTACGCCGGCTACGCCAAGATCGAGGACCTGCGCGAGGAGATCGCGCTCGCCCTGCCCAAGCCCGCCGCGAAGCGGCCGCGCATCGGCGACATCTGAGGCGACGCCGAGCCGAGGCGACCGGGCACCCGCACGCCCCGCCTTCTCGCACGCACCTCACATCCACCCCACCCCACCCACACCGTACGGACGAGAAAGGGCACACCGGCCGTGCCGGTATGCCCTTCGGATGCCCTGCTCGGCCAGCTTGGCCTGCTTGGTGGCGTGGCCCGTTTCGGCCGGTCTACCGACCGACCCGGACCACCATCACGCAGGCGTCGTCCTCGCGCGGTGCCTCACCGAACTCCTCCACCACCGACCGTACGCAGTCCTGAGCGTCCCGCGCCCCGGCCAGCCGCGGCGCAAGCGCGAGCAGACGCTGCGTACCCCCGTCGTCCATACCGCCGCGGCGGGTCAGCCCGTCCGTGTGCAGCATCAGCAGATCCCCGGGGAGCAGCCGTACCTCGGCCTCCTCGTACGTGGCCCCGGTCGTCGCTCCGAGGAGCACGCCGTCCGGCCGAGCCAGGGCACGCCCCGTCCCGTCGCGGAAGAGCAGCGGGGCGGGGTGTCCTGCCTGCGCCCAGGAGAGCTTCTGGCTCGTCGGGTCGTAACGGCAGCACATCGCGCTGCCCAGCGCCGGCTGCACCGAGGTCTCGAGCAGCTGGTTGAGATGGCCCATCAGCGCTCCGGGGCGGATTCCGGCCACGGCCATGCCGCGCAGCGCGCCGAGGAGCATGGCCATCGAGGAGGTGGCGGAGACACCGTGTCCGGTGAGGTCACCGACCGTCAGGAGCGCGTCCCCGTCGGGGAGCGCGAGCGCGTCGTACCAGTCGCCGCCGATCAGGCCGGTCGACGCGGCCGGCAGGTAGTGGCCCGCCACGTCGAGCGGCGCGCCCGGGCCGCCGTGCGCGAAGCGCAGGGAACCACGCCAGGGAGGCAGCACGGCCTCCTGGAGTTCGACGGCGACGCGGCGCTCGGTGCGCTCGATGTGGCGCCGGCGCTGGAGGCTGTCACGGGACTCGCGGACCGCGCGCTCACTGCGGCGCAGCTCGCTGACGTCTCGTAAGACGGCCCACATGGAGGCAGTGCAGCCGTCGGAGTCGAGGACGGGCTCGCCCATCATGTGCAGCGTGCGGACCCGGCCGTCGGTGCGGACGACACGGAACTCGCCGTCGATCGGCTTTCCGTCGATCAGACAGTCCGTCACCATCGCCTGGAGCACGGGCTGGTCCTCGGCGAAGACCACCGACGGGAGCTCGTCCAGCGACATCGGGCCGCTCTCCGGGGTCCGGCCGAAGATCTGGTACAGCTCCTCGGACCAGCTGACCTCGTCGGTGAGCAGATTCCACTCGGCGCTGCCGACGCGGCTCAGCAGGGAACCGGTGCGGGCGGGGGCCGGGCCGCCGTAGGCGGCGCCCGGGTCCGAGGAGATCTCGGCATCGAGCTCGACGGCCGGATCGGTCCACGGTTCCGCCTCGGGGGCGGCCGGGAGCTCGTCCGGGAGACCGGCCTTCAGCTGGCCCAAGTGGGCGCCCAGGTCGTCGAGTTGATGCACGGCGAGGTCGCACAGGGCTCGCTGCCAGCGGTTCTTCGGGTCGTCCTCGTCCACGGCGGCGTCCCGGCGCACGGCGTCCACGTCTCCGCGCAGGCGGCGCGTCTGCGAGATCAGCGCGTCCACGGTGTGAGGCTCGGGCGGCTGGGCGGGACGGTCCGCGAAGAGAGGGGACGGCATGTCGTACTCCGATACAGGCGCGACGCGGGCGAGCAGTGGAACGAGGCCCGGATACGACTGTTGCACAGGCGGAGACAGCCCGTAAGGGATTTGGCAACACTCGATACGGTGGTGCTTCTGGCATATGCCAAAGGCCCGCCGATTATCGGCCATCGGGGTGGTAACGGAAAGGGACGGTGGGAAGGTTACGGTGCTGGTGTGGTGAACGACGAGGTGCACACGGTGGGTACGGCAGTGCTGCTCGCGGCGGCCCCGGCGGGGCGGGGCCGGGCGGTGGACGCGGCGTCGGTCCTGCCCGCGCTGGCGGCGGTGCCGCCGAGCGCGCTGACCGGCACGCCGATGGCGACGGTCGTCGAACTGGCCGACCCGCTGGACCCCCAGACCGTCCTGACGCGCCTTCGGGCCGCCGCGGCGGCGCCGGGGCCGCTGGCGGTCTATCTCGCGGGTCAGGTGCAGCTGGACCGCCGCCAGCACCTGCCGCACCTCGCGCTGGCCCGCAGCACGGCGACGACGCTGCGGTACACGGGGCTGCCCTGGCACTGGCTGGCGGCCGAACTCGCCGTACGGCGGGCGGGGACGACGACGGTGGTGGCGGACCTGGTCGCGGACGCGGAGCTGTGGCAGCGCCTGGGGTCCGCGCCGGGGCTCCTGTCGCTGGGCCCCGGCCCGCTCCTGTACGGCCGGATCGCCCCGGCCCCGCGCCGCGGCGAGCCCGCGACGCCGGAGTACCTCCGCCACTTCGCCACGGTCTGGCGCACGGGCGCCCGCCCGCCACTGCCCCACCTCCACGCGGAGGCGGCGACCCAGGCGGGCCCACCCGACGCGCTGCTGCTGACCCCCGGGTCCGTCCTGCCGGACAACCCCCCGCCGCCCGCGGCCGGTTGGATTCCGTCCGCGACGCAGGGCCCCCAGGCCGGAACCGCGACTGCTCCGGCAGAGTCCCCTCCCTGGGAGGTGGGGAGCGGGCGTCGTCATGTCCCGGCCGGAGCACCTGCGCCCGCCCCAGGGGCAGTTCACGTTCACGGGCCGCCGACGTCTGAGGTGCCCGCGGCGGGCGGGGCTGGTGTGGCTTCTCCGGGCGTTCCGGTGGGGGCATCTGCTCGCGTTCCGGAGGCCGTTCACGGGCCGCCGACCGCCGAGGCGCCTGTACCGGGCGGGGCCGGTGTGGCTTTCGCCGGGGAGGTGGTGGACGCACATCCGCGCGTCTCCGTCGGGGCACCTGCGCGCCCGCCCGAGGCCGTTCGCCGGCAGCCGGCCGGTGCCGGCCGGTCACCTGTCCCGGCCGGGAACGTGCACGTGCCCGGGCAGCATCACGATCCCCACCCCGCGATCCTCGCCGCCGCGCAGGCCGGGCGGCACGGGGAGGCCGTGGCCGTGGCCGTGGCGTGGGAGCAGGACGCGTTGCGGCGGTACGGGGCGCGGTCGCAGGAGGCCGTGCACTGGATGGAGGTGCGGGCCGACCTCGCGCGGCTGGCGGGGGAGCCCGCCCGCAGCTGTGAGTTGTGGATCGGCGCCGCCCAGGCCCGGCTCGGCCTGCGCCAGGGCCCCCACGACCCCGACGTGGAAGGCGCCGTGGACCGGGCCCACCACCAGTGGGAGCAGATCGAGGACCCCGCCCGCGCCCGCGAGCTGGGCACCGCCCTCGTCGCGCTGCGCGAGCGCGTCCCGGGCCGCAAGGCCGGGGCCCTCGCCGCACTGCGGCGCCGGATGCCCTGAACCGCCCGCACCCGACACCCGAAAGGCACCCGCACGTGTCATCGCTCGCCACCGCCCAGCGCTCCCTCGCCGACCCCGAGGTCCGCCACCCCCTCTGGCCGCCGCTCACCGCCGGCTGCCCCGTGACCTCCACCGACGAGGTCGCGTACCCGCTGGACATCGACTACGCGTACGACCGGGTCCCCGCCGGGCTCTTCGAGCGCCCCGCCGCCCACGGCCTCGAACGCTGGGCCCCGCTCCTGCCGCCGCTCGCCGCGCCCGGACTCGGCGAGGGCAACACGCCGCTCGTCGCCCTCCCCGACGGCGTGTACGTCAAGGACGAGTCCCGCAACCCCACATGGAGCCACAAGGACCGCCTCAACCGTGTCGCGGTCAGCGCCGCCAAGGCGTCCGGCGCGCAGGGCATCGTCGTGTCCTCCTCCGGCAACCACGCCGCTGCCGCCGCCGCGTACGCCGCCCGTGCCGGGCTGCCGTGCGCGGTGTTCACCTCCCCGTTCGCCCCGCCCGCCGTCGCCTCCCATCTGCGCGCGTACGGCGCGACCGTCCTGACCGTCCCCCTCGCATCCGTACGCACCCTGATGCTCCGGATCGTCGACGAGCTCGGATTCCAGAGCGTCAGCAGCGTGACCGACACCGCCCACACGGGGCACCCCTTCGGTCCGGAGGGCTACAAGACCATCGCGTACGAGATCTTCCTCGACCTCGGGCGGCGCGCCCCCGCCGCCGTCTATCTCCCCACGGGCTACGGCGAGTTGCTCTTCGGCGTCACCAAGGGGTTCCAGGAGCTCGCCCGGCTCGGCCTGACCCGAACCGTCCCCCGCATGTACTCCTGCGAGCCGGCCGCCGCCGGCGCCCTCGCCGAGGCCGTGCGCACCGGGCGCCCCACCGCCCGGGTCCCGGTCGGCCCGACCGCCGCGTATGCCATCGACTGCGAGATCACCGGCCACCGCGGCGTCGTCGCCCTCCGCGAGAGCCGGGGCGCCGCGCTCACCGTGACGGACGAGCAGATGGCGGGCGCCCAGGCGGAGTTGGCGGCTCAAGGCCTGTGGCAGGAGCTCTCCGCGGCCGCCGGGCTCGCCGGTCTGCGCGCCCACGGCGCGCCGGAGGCGGACGGCCCGGTGGTCTGCGTCGCCACGTCCAGCGGCTACAAGGACAGCACGACCGCGACCGCCGCCTTCGCCCCGATGGACCCGGACTGGCCCGCGATCAAGGCCCGGCTCGTCCGCTAGGACGCCGACGCCGCGGGCGGCACCACCCGGATGCCGAAACCGTACGAGCCGATCGCCCCGGCGATCCCGACGAAGAGCAGTGCGTAGTGCTCCTGCCCGCGCGCGGTGGCGATGCCCCCGAGATCGAGCAGCGACTCCCGCGGCCAGCCCAGATCGGCCAGCAGCCCGCTCACCGTCCGCTTGGCCTCGGCGTCGTCCCCGGAGAGGAAGACCGTGCTGGGTCCCGCCAGCGACTCCGGGGCGATCATCACGGTCGAGTCGATCGTGCACAGCGTCTTGACCACCGGCGTCTGCGGGAACGCCTGCTGGATCTCCTCGCCGAGGCTGACCACGAGGTGCGACAGCGGGGGAGGACTGCCCTCCTCCAGGAAGCCCACGGCCACGTCGAGCAGCATCTTCCCGGCCAGGGCCGGCGCCCCGATCGAGGTGAGCAGCCCCACCGACGCGGTGCCGGGCGTCGCGTTGACCAGCACCTCGGCGTGCGCGGTGGCCCCGGCCGGGTCCTCGACCCGTACCCCCGCGTCGAGCAGTTCCTTCAGCTCCGTGAGCAGCTCCGTGTCCTCGGGGCGCCGCGACCCGAGGACGATGTCGTGGCCCGCGCGGGACCAGCCCGCCGCCAGCGCCCGTGCCACATGTCCCGTACCCAGAATTCCGATTCGCATGGGGACGACGCTAGGCCCGCCCGCGCCGGTGCCACATCGGACCATGGTCCGGCCCGTCCGGCGCGGAGACCTAGGGACGACGCCCTAGGCACGGCGCCCTAAGCCCTTCGCCCGCGGACCGGTCCGAGCTGAGATGATCGTACGTATGCACACCTCTTCCGCCACGGCCGACGCCCTCACCACCGAGCGGCTCCTGCTGCGGCCCGTGCGGACCGGCGACGTACCCGAGGTCACGCGATTGTGGACCGACCCTCAGGTCCGGTTCCACCTGGGCGGACCGGTGGCCGAGCAGATCGTACGGATCCGGCAGCGGCGGATCGTCGGGGCGCCCGGCGTCCACGCGGTGGTGCGCGCGTCCGACGGCGTGCTGCTCGGCCTGGTGACGGTGGAGCCCGACGCGCGGGACGGTGAGACGGAGGTCTCGTACCAGTTCCTGCCCGAGCACTGGGGACGGGGCTACGCGCGCGAGGCCGTCGCCGCCGCAATCGGCAAGGCGCTGGAGACCACGCCGAGCGTGATCGCGGTGACCCAGGAGGCGAACGACCGCTCGCGCCGCCTCCTGGAGGCCGTCGGCATGGTCCACGTCGCGTCCTTCGTGGAGTTCGACGCCCACCAGGTGCTCTACCGCAAGAGCGGCGCCTGAGTCTCGTCGCGCCCCCTCAGCGGACCTTCTCGCCGGCCGCCAGCTTCCCGATCATCCGCTCGAGCCGCTCCGCCCGGTTCTT
The DNA here is from genome assembly GCF_005517195.1 of Streptomyces vilmorinianum. Classification (NCBI taxonomy): domain Bacteria; kingdom Bacillati; phylum Actinomycetota; class Actinomycetes; order Kitasatosporales; family Streptomycetaceae; genus Streptomyces; species Streptomyces vilmorinianum. The sequence continues at coordinate 3,677,028 of NZ_CP040244.1, forward strand.
CGGCGTGCGCGCCTGCCACAGCCGCAGGATCACCAGGTACTGATCGGTCTTCCCGAGCCCCTCGTAGAAGGCCCGTGCCCGCTCGTCCGCCGCCAGGGCCGCCGCGAGGTCGTCCGGTACGGTCGCCTCCGCCTGGGACGGGTACGCGGCCGCCCACCGGCCGTCGGCCTGCGCCGCCCGCACCTCGGCGAGCCCCGGCTCCCGCATCCGCCCGGCGGCGGTGAGCGCCTCGACCTTGCGGACGTTCACCTGCGACCAGAGGCTGCGCGGCCGGCGCGGGGTGTACTTCTGGAGGTAGTGCTCCCCGTCACCGGCCCGGCGCTGCCCGTCGATCCAGCCGAAGCACAGCATGCAGTCCAGGATCTCCGGATTCGTCAGCGACGGGACACCGGAGCCCTTCTTGGCGACCTTCAGCCAGACCCCGGGCGCGTCCGCGTGGTGCGCCTCCAGCCAGGACTCCAGTTCCTCGGTGTCCGTCGCCGTCATGACCGCGAGCCCCTCGTACGTCTCCACGGGACTGCCCCTCCGTCCGGTCCGTGCGATGCCGTCGGCGTCGCTGGGGAACACGATAGGGACAGCGGTGCGAAAGCGGCCGCGTGGGGCGCACGCCGTCAGAAGCGGGCGTGCGTGGTGATGTCGGACTCGAACTGAGTGATCATCTCCGGGGTCACCGTCGGGCGGCACTGGCCGATCGCCTCCAGGTAGTCCGCCGTGCTCGCTCCCGGGAGCCGCTCGTCGGCGCCGGCCCGGCCGCCGACGGAGACGAGATCGCGCTCGAAGGAGTTCTGCGCCGCGATCCGCGCCGCGTGCTCGATGTCCGCCGGCGTGAACAGATCGCTCGCCGCGACCAGTTCGTCCACGTCCACGTCCACCCGGCCGTCGGTGTAGCGCGACCAGATCGCGGCCCGGGCCGCCTTGTCCGGCGTACCGATCGGGATGAGGTAGTCGAAGCGGCCGGGGCGCAGGAAGGCCGGGTCGAGGGAGCGGATCGAATTCGTCGCACAGACGAGGAGCCGCTCGTCGCGCTCCCGGAAGCCGGGTATCAGCTTGAGCAGTTCGTTGGTCACCCCGTGCATGCCGCCGGGCTGCGCGGGCTCGGAGCGAACCGGGGCGATCTCCTCGACCTCGTCGATGAAGACCAGGACCCGCTCCAGCTCGGCGATCCGCGCGAACGCGGAGCGCAGCGCCGCCGCCAGATTGCCCTCGTCGGCCAGCCGGGAGGGCAGGATCTCCACGAACGGCCAGCCGAGCCGTGAGGCGATCCCGCGGGCGAACGTCGTCTTGCCGGTGCCCGGCGGGCCGAACAGACCCACCGCGCGCGGCGGCCGCACACCGTGCCGCGCCGCGCGCTCCGGCTCGGCGAGCGGAAGGACGACACGCCGCTCGATCAGGTCCTTCTCGCGCTCCATGCCCGCGACCTTCGCCCACAGATCGCCCGGAAGCAGCCGGCCGCCGAGGTCCTCGAGGAGGTTGGCCGCGGGCCCGTGCAGCGGCTCGACCTTCTCGAAGTAGGCGACGGCGGGCTGGCGGGTGTAGCCGGCGTTGAGGAGACCCTCGCCGAGCAGGTCCTCCTCGGGCAGGACGTACGCGATCCGCCCCACCCTCGCGGCGACCAGCCGCCGCTCCAGCTCGACCAGGAGGGCGCTGGCAAGGCCGCGGCCGCGCCACGCCGAGGAGATCGCGATCCGCATGACCCACGCCCGCTCCCCGGCGACGCAGGCGAGCGCCGCTCCGATGGGGATGCCCTGGTGGACGGCGACGACGGCCGGCTGACGTGAGGTCAGGGCGCTGATGCACTCGGCCAGGGAGAAGACGGACTCCTGCCCGAGCTCGGCCGTGGTGTCGATCAGATGGACGACCGCGGCGAGATCGCTCTCGCGGTAGTCATGGATGAGCCAGTTCACCGGTACCGCCCCTCGTTCGTGCATGTTCGAACCGTTGCGACGAGGCTAGGCACGGGGCGGGACGCGGGTCGTGCGCCACTGTGCACAAGGAGGCCGGGGCAATGCTACGAACCGTCACTGGTCAGATGGTGCCCGGAATGCGCGAAGCCCCCGGAAGAACCTTCCGGGGGCTGTCGGGACTACGCAGCTCAGTACGCGGGCGCGAGCTTCGGGTTCGGGCCGTGCGCGTTGTCGGTCTGGTTGCCCTCGGTCGCGTAGAACACGATGAGGATGATGGCACCGACCAGCGGGATCAGACCGATGAGGATCCACCAGCCGGAGCGGCCCGTGTCGTGCAGCCGGCGGACGGAGACCGCGAGGGTCGGGATCAGCACCGCGAGCGTGTAGATCAGGCTCAGCAGCTGAATGCCGAGCGCGCTGTCGATGATCGACAGTACGATGCTGACGATCACGCTGAACAGCGTGAACATCCAGAATTCCTTACGGCGCGCACGGCCGTTGAATACCGCGTACTTCTTGAGAACGTCGAGGTACCAGTTCACTTCGTCCCCCCAAGGACTGGGATGTGAGCGGGAGCCTGTCCCTGTGGAGCAAGCTTACGCAGAACTTATGTGGCCGAAACGCCGCTGGTCAATTCGTTACCTGAAGAGGGACGTTGATGGCCGAAGTGTCTGGATTTGCGTACGCGGACGGGCGCGAGCGCGCCAACGGCGTCGCATCCTGATGCAGAGGACGCGACGCCGTTCGGCGAGAGGATCAGAACTTCATCCGGTTCTCCTCGACTTGCTCATGAGCAGGCCGCCCGCCGTGAGAGCGAAGAGGCAGACGCACGCACCGGTGATGACGTTGCTCAGGATCGGTCCCGTGCCGGCGTCGGCGATGGCGACCACCCAGGGAGCGATGATCAACCACGCGCCGAGCGCGAGGACGACGAAGTTCAGGTCCTGGGACCGCTCGGGGGCCATGGACATACACAGACCGAGGACCGCGAGGGCGATGCCGGTGACCAGGTTGCTGATGGCGAGTTCCGGAAGAGCGGCCGAGAAGTGGACCACATATCCGGAAACCGCGGCGTAGATACCGGCGAGGATCACCAGCTCCTCGACCGCCGCGACACCGCGGGTCTGCAGCATCCGCGAGTAGCGTTCCCGCATTTCCGTCGCGTCGGGGTGTCCCCTGATATCACCAGGACGGTGAGAGACGTCAGACATACGACTCGCCTCCTTCTGGCGTCTTGCACGTCTGATCGCGCTTGCGGCGTGGTGCCGCGGTTTCATTGTGCGCTTATCTGGCCTTTATGTGTAGATCTGTCCGATAAGGGATCCGCACAGAAAACGGCTGCCGGGAATGGGCGGAACTGCCAAAGAGGTGGCCGTTCCGTGAATGTCCGGTGAAAAGTCACGCGGTCCCACGCATGCGTATACGGGAGGGGCGCTCGGCGTCACTCGGAGGTGTAAGGCCGGGTCAGGATCTCCATGTTGTGGCCGTCGAGGTCGTCGAAGTAGGCGCCTCGGCCACCGAAGAGATCGTTGGTCCGTCCCGGATCCGTGTGCTGCGGGTCCGCGTAGTACGTCACCCCGGCCGCCTCCAGCCGCGCGATCATGGTGTCGAACTCCTCCTCCGGCACGAGGAAGGCGTAATGCTGCGAGGCGATCGGCTCGCCCGGGTTCTCGTAGAAGTCGAGGGTCGCCCGGTTGCCGGTGGTCACGGGAACGAAGGGGCCGAGAGGCCTGCCGACCTCCAGACCGAGGATCGAGGCGATGAACTCGGCGGAGCGTCGCTTGTCGGTGGCGTGGACGACGGTGTGGTTGAGCTCGGCGGTCACAGGGGTCCTTTCCCTGGTGTGAACGGTGTCTTCCGGAACCGACGGTGGGTGCCACCGTCGGTGGTGCACGACCTGCGTCGTGCGTTGTGCGCGGCATCCTCACGCGCGGAAGACGACCAAGGCGGGCCTCGCGCCCGCCCGGCGGCGGTCACGCCAAGGCCGGGTGCCTTACTCGATCACGGCCCATGGCCGACCCGGCAGTCATACGAAACACGCTAACCCTTGATCGCCCCGCGGGGCAACGCCGAAAATCCGTCACCCTCGGCAACTGGGCGTGCGGTGCGGGCCGTTCGGCGTAGCCTGGAAGTGGACTCGGGGCTGTCACGTCACACCGCCGGGAGGCGGACAATCATGGCCGGAATCGTGTCCAGAAACTTCGACTCCGCAGATGAGACCCGTCCCTTCGAGGGCGGTAAGGGCAGGCTGGACCTGGTGAACACGGACCGCGGCTCGGTCGGCCGGGCCGTGTTCGAGCCGGGCTGGCAGTGGTCCAAGCACGTCAAGCCGATCGCCGGCACGGAGAGCTGCCAGGCCTCCCACGTCGGCTATGTCGTCAGTGGCCGGATGAGGATCGTCATGGACGACGGCGAGACGGCAGAAGTGGGCCCGGGCGACTTCATGGCCGTCGAACCAGGCCACGATGCCGAGGTCATCGGCGACGAGCCCTGCGTGGCCCTGGACTGGGTAGGTTTCGGCGACTACGCCGTACGCAAGGGCACCTGACCGCACCGGCGGCCCATGCAGTTGCTCCTGTGAGCTGCGGAGATCGTTGCCCCGCGTGTGACGGGGCGGGGCGCGGGCCAAGCAGGTGCGGATCCCAGGCCGCCGTGCTGGTCGCGCACACCGGAGGGTATCCGGCAAGAACTATCGGCCCACCTCGCCGTCCACCACGCAATCCGCCGGTTCACCCACACAGCGGCGCTCGCCCGTCCAGCCGCGGACACCGCAGCATCCCTTCTCAGCTCGGAGCGACCACCGCCAAGCTCGGCCGCTCCTTCACCGAGGCCGGGTGGGAGGCACGCAGGCGCCTGCGTCCGGCCCGCCGCAGGCGGGTCTGCCTACGCGTGATCAAGAAGACGAGCCGATGGCCGGTGCTGAGGAGCCGCGCCCGCGCGACACCGTGCAGCCTGGCCGCTGGGCCCGCTCTCCGCCCGCGAAGCCGAAGAGCACCCACCGGGGCGGACGACCGGCGGTGGTGCCGGATCGAGCCGCTGATCCGGTTCGTGGGCGGCCGTGGGCCGATCACCGTTCACCGTCGCACTCTTGAGGCCATCGCCTGCCGTCGGCGGAGAGCTGAGCGGGACCGGCCGCGCCCGATACGGCAGCAGGGTCCGGACCGCGCGTCGCGGTCCGGACCCTGCCCCGAGCGATGCCGCCCTGCGGCGGCGGTGCGTCAGCTCTGTGCGGTGTCGTCGCTCGCCTGCGCGGCGTCCTCAGCTGCGCGTGCCTTCTCGCGCATCTTGCGCACCAGCTCCGCCTTACGGTCGGCTGCACCCTTGCGGTCGAGGTTGCGGTGCGGACCGTTGTTCTGCCGTTCGGCGCGGGACAGCTTCTTGCGCTGGCCACCGCCCTGGCCCACGGGATTGTTGATGTTCTTGCTGTCGGTCACGGGTTCTCCCGGTAATGATGTGAAGTGATCTACGGATTCATCGGTGGGGGACGGGCGGCGACGTCGAAGGACGTCAGCGGGGGCCCGTCACGCTCTCACTCGTAAATCGGCGTCTGGAAGAACATGACAAAGACGTTACCCGGTTCCGTCGGCCCCGCGCGCCAACCTTTGGCCTGAGCTGGGCGTTAGCCTCAGCGGCACTGGCTCAGGTACCGGTCGACCGGGCCGAGCGGAGTTGAGTGCGCAGAGCAGGCAGCCGGGCGCAGTCGTCGGGTTCGGCCAGGCTCTCGCCCAGGGCCAGAAGCGAGAGGATTTGCACCGGGCGGCCGGCTGTGGCCGCGGCCTCCAGCTTGTGGTGGCCGTCGAGGAGGAAGTGGGTTAGGCCCCAGTGCTTGTAGTAGTCGGCCGACATGTCGATGGCGGGTTCGCAGACGTCCAGCGTTGAGACCGCCACGGCCGTCGGGACCGTTCCCCTGCTCATGAGTTCGATGTACTCCTCGACGCGCTCCCTCGCATTCCACGTCGGGGGAACCATGGGCACGACGAACTCATAGAGGTGAGCGGACGCGTCGACTGCGGTCTCGAAGGTCCGGTAGTAAGGCGTATGCGGGTACTCCGGCAGGCCCCAGAACTGGTCGAGTCCCCACGTGGTCACCTGCTCACCGCTGAAGTAGTCGCCTTCCCTGCCAGGGATGACTAGACGAGGCTCCACCCGCAGCAGCACCGGGAGGTACTCGCCTTCCGGGAGCAGCGCGCCGAACGCATCGATCACGCCCTCATCGCCCGGATCGGCCAGCGCGCCGGTGAGTCGATCCTGCACTCCGTCCAGCGACAACGTCTGCCGCGCAGTCTCCAGTCGGCGGAACAGGAACGGGCATGTACCGCACCAGTAGCTGAGTTCGAAGGCGGGTTCCCCGTCGACCACGAGCAACCTGCGCCCGAGTCTGCCCCCGGGCTCCTGCGGCTCCGTCTCGAAGTGCAACCGCGCCTCTGGGGCAGGGCCGCCGAGCCTGCGGGGCTCGCCCGATCTGATCATCACGGACCGACCGTACGGGACGCTGTGGATCGGCTCCACCGACTACTGAGCGCGTATCTGACCGGTTGGGCCAACTAGAGCGCCAAGTCACACCCCCGCTGCCGGGCGGCCGGCAGGGCGGGCTGCTTCGGCTTGCTCTCCTGAGCTGTGAAGCCGTCGCGCCGTCGGAGGGGGCCTCTCCGTCTGGAATGGAACCGGGGAATTACGCTGGCACCCCTTCCGACCGCGCAGGGAGCAAGGTGCCGCCGTCCTTCGTCCACCGGATCGCCAAGTACGACCCCGCCGACCGTGACGAACACGGCCACTACACCGGTGCCGAGGAGGCGGTCAGTGACCAAGGGCCCGTCGAAGCCGCGTACCTCGCGGCCATCGCCGCCTTCGCGGAGGCCTCGGCCATCGATCGGCTGGAGATCCGCGAGCCCGCAGTCGCCGGTTTCGTCCACTTCGGCGTGGAGCCGTCGGATGGGGGGCATGGCCTCGGCGGGCTCTTCCCGCCCGACCTCGCCGGCTACCACGACGGGGCCGAGGTCTCCCTTCCGGTCGCTCTGGAGCTGGTTCGGGCCATGCTCCGCGACCACGGTGCCTGGTGTCGCCTGGAGGCGGGGGACGTGTTCACCGTGCATGTCGGGTGGGACCAGTACGTGTATGTGGGCAGCGACCGGCTCTGCGCGGACGCCGTGGCCCGTACACGGGAACTCGGCCTCTTCCCGGAACCGATGACGACCTCCCCCTACGCGGCGGAGCTGCAGGAACCGGACGTGACGGAGGCGGCCGACGAGGGGTTCTGGGCGCGCGTGCGCACGGCGCTGGCCTCACGGAAGGCTGTGCTCCTGGAGGAGGGCTACGTCCGCAACGCTGCACGCTTCCACCGCCTCACGCCGGAGAACCTCGACGCGGTGCGTACCGGTCTCAGCCCGCGCGCCCTGTTGACCGTCTGGCCCGACCTGAACCCCGATGTCGGCGCGGTCCTCGCGACGCTGCCAGAGGAGGGATCCGCGGAGTTCGTCTGGGAGGCACAGGACGGGACGATCAGACATGCGATCGTCGACGACACCGAGTACCAAGAGCTCGCCACCCTGATGGCCGGCGCCCGGGCGGCATGCACCCTGCCCATGTGCCTCGACGAACGCCCCCCGCTTCTTTGCGCCGCCCTGCCCGACAGCGACGGCGTGCTGCGCGCCCGGTGGTGACCCGGTTCACGCCGGGTGGCCACAGACGACAGCTCGACTGCCCCGGCGTCTGCGTCCCGAACCTTGCTGCGGCGGTTTCCTCTTCGGCCGTTCGTCCGTTGAACGGAATGTCGGATGATGGGGCCGCTCTCGGCGTCTTGTGCAATTGTTCTTCGCGTACCGGCGCCGGTCTGGAAGGTGGGTGCGGTCGCGGGTCGGAGCTATATAGAGCTGAGCGAGCTCTTCGAGCGGCGCCGACTCCCCCGGGGCACCCCGATCCTGCTCGATGCCACGATGCGTCCGGTCGAGCCGCTGACCAGTTGGTTCCGGGCGATGGGGCTCGCGGGGTACGGACCAGGGGGCCATCGGGGGCAGCTGGTCTGGATGGACTGGGAACTCTCACAGGACGGCTGGGCCACCGTGGTCCTCCGCCATACGCGGACCGGTATCACGACCAAGCACCTTCTTGGCAGCGCGGAGCACCCGCGCACATTCAGCTTTGCCTGGGATGCTCACGACGTGGTGACCGGCTATGCCCCGAACGGCGACTACACCTGGACGATCACGGCCGAGTCGGTCGACGGCGTCCCCCTCGACTTCACGGCCTCCGGCTCCTTCAAGGTCGTCCGCAAGACCGCACCGCACGACTTCAACGACAACGGCTCGCTCGATGTGCTCCAGCGGGACTCTGAGGGCGTGTTGTGGCGGGTCGACACCTCCTCCTACGACGGGTCGCTGAGCTTGGCCTCCCGCCGGCAGATCGGCCGGGGCTGGCAGATCTACGACCGCATCGAGGCGACGGGCAACCTCGGCGGGACGGAGGTCGGTGATCTCCTGGCCCGCGACCGGTCCGGTGTGCTGTGGCTGTACCAGGGCAACGGCCTGAGCGGCTTCGCCACCCGGATCAAGGTCGGGACAGGCTGGCAGATCTACGACAAGATCGAGGCCGGCAGCGATCTGACGAACGACGGCCGTGCGGACGTGATCGCCACCGACAAGTACGGCGGTCTGTGGCTCTACCCCGGCACGGGGAACGCCGCCAAGCCCTACTCCGCCCGGAAGAAGATCGGTATGGGCTGGGGTATCTACAACGAACTGACCGCCGTCGGGAACATCGCGGGCGGCGCGGCCGGTGACGTGGTCGCCCGTGACAAGTACGGCTTGCTCTGGCAGTACCTGGGCAAGGGTGACGGCACATTCGCCCCACGCACGAAGATCGGTGGCGGCTGGAACACGTACACCAGCCTTGTCGGCGTCGGTGACGTCACCAAGGACGTCCGCCCCGATCTCGTCGGCTTCGCTGCGGACTCGGAGTACCTCTACCGGGCCACCGGCGACTGGCGCGCCCCCTTCGCCCGCGCCCAGCAAGCCTGGCTGCACTACCCGGCCACGGGTACGACCACATTGCCTGAGGGCGAGAGTACCGAGAACGGCTCCGCCCTGGTCCAGTGGCCGGGCGGAGACGGCGACCACCAGCGGTTCCGTTTCGGCTGAGGACCACGGCTCGGGTTACTCCGGGCGAGATCCTAAAGAGAGGCCCAGTTCCCGAGGCTCAGCGGTTCAGTCGTCAAAGCATCTTCATCGGGCTGCGACGGCCCCTGGAAAACGCGGTGCCCGTGGTCGGCGCCCGCTGGCACGATGGCGCCCATGACCCACGATCACCGCGTTCAGCCTCCCCGGACCGCCGACGAGCGCGCCACGCTCACCGCCATGCTCCAGTTCCAGCGCGAGACGCTGGAGATGAAGTGTGCCGGGCTCACTCCCGAGCAGCTCAAGAGCAGGGCGGTGGCGCCCTCGGGGCTCTCCCTCGTGGGCCTGGTGCGGCACGCGGCCGAGGTGGAGCGTGGCTGGTTCCGCAATGTGATCAACGGGGAGCGGAGTCGGAGTCCCTGGACCGCGCCCGGCTCGACGGAGTGGGCGGACTTCGAGGTCGACGGCCTCGACGAGTCCGGCGTCGAGGAGGCGTTCACGATCTGGCGCGAGGAATGCGCCCGCGCCCGCGCCGTCGTGGACGCGGCCGACTCCCTCGACGACTGCGGGCACCTCGGCGAGGACACGTACTCGCTGCGCTATGTCCTCGCCCACATGATCGAGGAGTACGCCCGCCACAACGGGCACGCGGACCTGCTGCGCGAACGCATCGACGGCGTCACCGGCGAATAGCCGACACGGCCCTGACAGCCTCGGGGAAAGGCCTGATCAGCAGGGCTGTTGGCCTGTTATCGTCGCCCGCATGCCCGAACTGATCGCCCCCACCGAACGACTTCACTCCTCCTGGCTCGCGGCACACGCCGAGTGGACCCCCGGCGACCACCAGGACGGCGCCGGCATGCGGCTCGCCGAGGAGAACGCCTTCGCCAGCCCCGAGGTCTTCGCCTCCTGGGTGCGACGGCTGCGCGAACAGTCCGACCGGACGCGGCCGTTGGCGGAGGGCTGGGTGCACGCCACGCACTGGTGGATCGTCGACGACGGCGCGTACGCGGGCGCGATCGACCTCCGCCACGAGCTCAACGACTTCCTGCTGCGCGCCGGAGGGCACATCGGGTACAGCATCCGGCCCTCCGCCCGCCGGCGTGGTCTCGCGACCTGGGCGCTGGGAGCGGTCCTCCCCGAGGCCCGGGCCCTGGGGCTCGACCGGGTCCTGGTGACCTGCGACGAGGACAACCTCGCCTCCGCGCGCGCCATCGAGCGCAACGGGGGCGTCCTGGAGGACACGCGCGAGACCGAGCTCGGCCTCAAGCGGCGCTACTGGATCACCCTGTGAGCGCGGGGGAGAGCGGCGCGGCGGAGGGCGGCTTGGGGGAGAGCGGCGCGGCGGACGAGGTCGCCCAGGCCGTCGCTGCGGAACTGCGGCTCATGGAACCCTCGGTCCGCTCCTCGCGTGCGCAGGCCCGCGAGCTCCTCGACCCGGACTTCGTCGAGGTCGGCGCGTCCGGCCGCCGGTGGACGTACGAGGAGATGCTCGCCGCCCTGCCCGAACTGCCCGGCGGAGCGGAGGACGGCCCGCGCTACGAACCCTCCGCGATGGCCGGCACCGTCCTGGCGCCTGGCCTCGTCCACCTCACCTACGAGACGCGGATCGACGGCCTGCACGCCCGCCGCAGCTCCCTGTGGCGCCGCCACCCCGACGGCTCGGGCTGGCGCATGTACTACCACCAGGCGACCCCGGTGCCGCCCCAGCCGTAGGAGCGGCACGGTCCCCTCACCCCGCGCTCAGCCGTACGCGTCCGTCACGCAGTCCGCGGCGCAGGCGCCCCGCTCGTACGCGTGGCGCAGCGCGGCCGCCGCACCCGGCCGGTCGACCACGGTGTGCCCGAAGTGCTCGTCGGCCACCCGCATCACGTCCTCGACGGTGACGACGACCGGCTCCCCGTCGCCGGCGGCCCGCCGCGCCGCCGCGATGGCCAGTCCGGCCGCACGCCGCAGCAAGCGGGTGTGGTGGCGCTCGCTCGCCGCACGCGCCCGAGGGGCGGACAGCGGCCGCAGCGCCCGTCCCTTCCGGACGGTACCCGTCGCCATGAGTGCCACCCCCGCGGCCATCACCAGGACCTCGGCCACCGTCTCCGCGCTCACGCCCACCCCGCGCCCCCTCCCGGCGAGCCCCTCGTACGCCGTATCCGTACCCACCCGTTGCCGGTCCATCCGAGTCCGAAGAGGTGATAGGTGACACGTGTCACTTTGCATGTCCAGGCGTTGACGCCGGTGGATCTCCGGCCGGACGCTGGGGGCGTTCAGCCGCCGAGCGCACGCGACCCCTCAGGAGCCCGCCATGGCCCGCACCACCGTCACCACCACCCGCGGCCCGGTCCGCGGCGAGCGCCGTGGCGACGGCAGTCTGCGCTTCCTCGGCATCCCCTACGCGCAGCCGCCGGTCGGCGACCTCCGCTTCGCGGCGCCCGTCCCGCCGGAGCCCTGGACCGAGGTCCTCGACGCCACCTCGTACGGGCCGACCGCCCAGCGACGCCCCTTCGCCGAGGTCACCACCATCCCCGAGCCCTCCATCCCGGGCGCCGGCGTCCTCAACCTCAACGTCTTCACCCCCGACACCGACACCGACACCGACACCGACACCGCCACCGGCGCCGGCCTGCCCGTCCTCGTGTGGATCCACGGCGGCGGCTACGTGGCCGGGTCTGCGGCCAGTCCCTGGTACGACGGGTCCGCCTTCAACCGCGACGGCGTCGTCCTGGTCTCCCTCGGCTACCGGCTCGGCATAGAGGGCTTCCTCCACCTCGACGGCGCCCCCGACAACCGTGGCGTCCTCGACTGGATCGCCGCCCTCACCTGGGTCCGCGACAACATCGCCCGCTTCGGCGGCGACCCGGCCAAGGTCACCGTCGCCGGCCAGTCGGCGGGCGGCGGCGCCGTGCAGACGCTGCTCGCCGTACCCGCCGCCCGTGGCCTGTTCCGCGGCGCCCTCTCCGCCTCCGGCGCGGTGATGCGCCCGGACGGCCCGGAGGTCGCCCGCGCCGTCGCCCGCCTGTTCACCGCCCGTACCGGCGTACCCGCGGCCGCCGCCGCGCTGCGGGACCTGAGCGACGACGAACTCCTCGACCTCCAGGACCGGTTGGGCGCGCCGGGTCCGGACCGCGAGGGGCTGCCGCCGCTGCTCTCCCTGGCGCCCTTCGCCGACGGCGAGCTGATCCCGGACCCCGTCCTCGAGGCGCTGACGGACGGTGAGGCCGGCGCCGACGTCCCGTTGATGCTGGGCTTCACCGCGCACGAATTCAACGCCGTCCCCGCACCGGGGCCCGACGGCCCGCCCCTGCCGGCCCTCCTCGGCGGCATGGGTCTGGCCCCGGACCGGGTCGACGCCTTCACCGCCGCGTACGCGCCCGGCGGCCCGGACCTCCTGTTCGGCCAGGCGCTGACCGACGCCACCTTCCGCGCGCCGTCACTGGCCGTCGCCGATGCTCGCGCCGCACGCGAACGGCCCACCTGGCTCTACGAGTTCGCGTGGGAGTCGCCTGTCGCCCGGATGGCCTTCCACTGCCTGGACCTGCCGTACGCCTTCGACCTCCTGGACGCCGAAGGGGTCACGGCCGCCGCGGGGGACGCGCCGCCCCGCGCCCTGGCCGACGCGATGCACCGTGCCTGGGTCTCCTTCGTACGGGACCTCGACCCGGGCGAGTCCTGGCCGCGCTACACCGGCGCCGACCGCGCCACGATGGTCTGGGACACCGAGCCGCGCGTCGAACGGGACCCGCTGCGCCAGGTCCGCGAGATCTGGCTCAGCTGATCGGCGCCGGGCGGGCATCCGGGCCCGGCGCCGGCGCGGGCCACCTCAGGACGCGGAACCGCCGAGTGCCTCGGCGATCGCCTCCGAGAAGGGCCCGACATCGGACGGTCTGCGCGAGGTGATCAGCGGGAACGCGCCGGACGCGTCGACCACGACGGCCCGGTCCACCCACGTCCCGCCCGCGTTCGTCAGATCGGTCCGGACCGAGGGGTACGAGGTGACCTCCTTGCCCGCGACGAGCCCGCTGTCGATGAGCAGCCACGGTCCGTGGCAGATCGCGGCCACCGGCTTGCCGGCCTCGGCGAACGCCGCGAGCAGCCGCTGCGCCGTCGTGTCCACCCGGAGCCGGTCGGCGTTGACGGTGCCGCCCGGCACGACGACCGCGTCGAACCGGTCCGGTGACACCTCGCCGTACGTCGTGTCGGGCCGTACGACCTCACCCGGACGCCGGTCCGATACGAGCGTCACGATGGGCTCGGCCTTCCGCGCGGCCACGGTGACCCGGGCGCCCGCCTCGCGCAGAGCCGCCACCGGTTTCCGCAGCTCGTCCTGTTCCGTGCCGTAGTTCGTCGTGAGGACGAGGACGTGCTTTCCGTCGAGGGACACGGCTGCCTCCCGCCTGCCTCCCGTGTGCCGGCCGCGAATCGGCCACACCCCCGCGAGTCACCGCCGCCGCGCGCCGCTAAACGGGGACGCTCCGGTAATGGGTGGTGAGCCGGCCCTCGTCGTCCAGGACGTGGAAGGCGAGCGACGGCGCCATCTCGTCCCGGTACACATGCTGGCTCGGGCCGCCGTACGGCTCCCAGGGGAGCTTGCTGGTCGAGATCACGCCGGGCGCGACCAGCAGCGGGCGCCCCGCGAAGCTGGTGGCGGCCGCCGTGTGCGCGTGCCCGCAGAGGAACCCGACGATGCCGGGCCGGCGCCCGGTCAGTTCGGCGAGCCGGTGCTCGCCGAACTGACGGATGCCGTCGACGAACGGGATGTGCAGCGCGGTCGGCGGGTGGTGGAAGCCGACCAGGACCGGTACGCCTTCGGGGGTGTCGTCGAGGACGCCCTCCAGCCATGCGAGGGTCTCCTCCTCCAGGAACCCTTCGTCCTTGCCCGGCACCGACGAGTCGCCGAGGGCCAGCACGAACCCGTCGGCGCGCAGCACCTGGTTCACCGGGGCGCCGGCCCGCTCCGGGGGCGCGCCGAGAAGCACCTCGCGGAAGACGTCCCGCCGGTCGTGGTTGCCCGGGCAGACCAGCAGCGGGTGCCGGGTCCGCAGCAGTTCCCGTACGCGTACGTACTCCGACTCCAGACCGTGGTCGGCGATGTCACCGGTCACCACGACCGCGTCCAGGCGGCCGGCGTCGATCGATTCCAGATAGGCCATCACGGACCTGGTGCGTTCCGCGCTGCGTGGCGAACTGTCGATGTGGATGTCGCTGAGGTGCGCGATCACGATCACGGCGGTGAACCCCTCTTCGGCGCAAGGCTGCGCGAACCACGGGACGACGGGCCTCCGCGCCCCCTCCGACGCGAACGTACCGGTGGCGCCCGGCCCTCGCGCGGGCCACCTCGCCACCGGTGGCCCGGACGGTGGCGGCGCGGCGCAGCGCCGGTCCCGGGTCGGCCGCCGGGCAGTCGCCGGTCGGCCGCCGGGCAGTCGCCGGGCAGTCGCAGGGCAGCGGCTGCTCAGCCGGCCTGGAAGCCGACCGTCCCGTCCGGGAGCACCGCCTCCACCGCGGCGCCGTGCTCGACCGTCCGGCTCACCGTGCAGAACTTCTCGTGGGTCAGCCGTACTCCGCGCGCGAAGACCTCTGCCGCGCGCGGGTTGCTCTCGGGCAGCTCGAACTCGTAACTGACCCTGATCCGGCCCACTCGGCCCTCGTCCTCCGGCCCCGAGACCGACTCCACCACGATCCGCAGATCGTCGTGCTCGACCGCGCGGGCCGTCCGGTCCACGACCAGACCGCCACAGCCCCCCATCGCCGCGAGCAGAAGCTCGACCGGAGTGAACGAGGGCTGCGCGTCCGCGTCGTCCGCCGCCGCCATGCGCACCTCCGCGCCCCGGTCGTTGCGGGCGGTCCAGTTGCGGTAGCCGGTGCGTACGGTCTCGATGCGGTAGTCGGCCATGGCGGCGGGGGCTCCTCGGTGTGGGGTGCGGTGTGGGTGCGATGCAGTGCGGTGCGGTGCGGTCGAGCGCCCACGCAACCCCACCGGGCCCGGCCCGCCAAGCGGGCGCGCCGGGAGGGTTGGGCAGCCCCGAACTGAGTAGCAGCGTACGGCGGGACTGAGTACGTCGTCCCATGCCCGGCCCGCCGCCCGCTGATGGAATACGTCCATGACCTCGGACGCCCGGCGCAACAGCCGTATCCAGCACGTCACGACCACCGGCTCCGCCCTGGCCGTGGCGCTGCTCCCGCTCGTCGTCGGCATGCTGCTGGCCAGGAGCGTCGGCGCCGACCCGATGACGTCGGTGAACGCCCTCATCACCAGCGGCGGCCAGCGCGCGAGGCTGTCCCGCTGCCAGCTCCGCGCGGTGCGCCCGACGCGCGAGGGCCGGGGTGTACAGGCGGGCAGGAAGCGGGAGTTGCTCGCTCCGCGGGCGCGGTGACGGTTTCTCCGGACCCCGCATTACCTCGCAGGTAATCGATCTTGTGAGCGTGTCCGGGCAGGTTTGTCGTCACAGGCCGGGAGCGCGGGACAAGCGCCCCGCAGGGCCTGTTGTCACGGTGTTCCTGTTCTTGTCGCGAGGGGTCGAGGTCGATGATGCGCGGTACGAAGAAGCTGGGGCGTGCGGGAGCCGTCGCGATGGCGGTGGTGTCCGGAGTCTCGGGCATGGCACTCGGGACGGCGAACCCGAACCCGAACCCGGACCAGGGCCGGGGGACGGAACCGGCGACGGTCGCGTGCGCGGACGTACGGGACACGGCCAGACGGGACACCCGCGGGTCGCCGCCTACCTCGACATCTTCGACCCGGGGGCCACCCTCTGGGAGGCCGACGGAGAACCGCAGCGCGGCCACGACACGATCGGGAACTCCATCGTGCGATCGCTGCGCCTCGCTCCCGACCTGCGGTACCGAGGCACGGAAGTCGTCGCGGACAGCGCCGTGGTGATGTTCGGCCAGTGGAACGAGGTCACCGTCAAGGGGCAGCGGGTCTCCTACCCGCAGATCGCCCGCGACGTCCTCTCCGACGACGGCAAGACGATCCAGGCCCGGCGCTACTACGACCGGTACACCGTCTTCCGCTCGGCCGCCCCGGAGCTGCGCAACCTCTTCGAGGGCATCGCCGACACCGGCCCCGCGGCCGACGGCGGTACGGGCGCCCAGCCCCAGCCCTTCCGCGCCGAGGACATCACGGCCCGCCTGGCGGCCTGGAACGGCGAGGACGTCGACGCCCTCACCCAGGGTGCGGGCAACGGCGCCCTGACCGCGCCCGGACTCGACGCGCCGCTGGAGACCGACGGCGGCAAGGCGGCGTACCTCCGCCGGCTCTTCGACCACGCCGACCTCCGGCTGAAGGCGGGCCAGGTCGCGTTCGGCCGGACGAACACCTACGTGGAATGGCACGGCACCGTCACCAGCCCGAAGGGCGTGAGGGTTCCGTTCGGGATCGTCGAGCGTTTCGGCCCGGCGGGCGAGTGGGAGCTGTACTTCGACACCCGGCCCCTGATCGCGAACGAGGCAGAGATCATCGCGATGTTCCAGCGCCTGGCCCAGCCCTGAGCCCTGAGCTGTGAACAATGTGCCGCGAAACAGGGTTTTGTCTGAGTGGGGGTGTTTGGGGAGTGATCGGTCGGGCTGTCGCACGGGCTGCGTCAAGCTGACGTGAGTCAGCTCTGACACGATGACGCCATGTTCGATTTCGGCATCGCGGGCTACCAACCATCGTGGTTGAACCGCCGCAGTGACGTCGTGCGGGAGCACGGGCATCGCCTGTCTGGTCTCGCCGGCCGCACTCTGACGAGAGTCTGGATGGTCTGGGACCGTCAGGACGACGAGTGGTTCTGCGACTGCCCGGTCCTGTTCGACTTCGAGGGGGAGCAGGTCGAGATCAATCATCAGAAGTTCGACGATCTCTCCCTCACGTGGAACACGATCGACCCCGGTGACCCGGTCCGGTGGTCCGGCTTCGACCTGCAGTGGCGTGCTGAGCCTCTTCTCGGACTATCAGCTCTGCGGGGCCTGTCCCTCAGAGGGGTCGACCTGCTCGAGTGGACCGGCAGGGATCTGGCACAGGGAAACGTCGAGGTCAGCTTCGTCTTCGCGACGAGTCGGGTGACCGTCTTCAATGCTCTCGACGAGAACGGGCTGAGCTTCGCCCCGCCTGATCGGAATCAGCAGTCCCACCCGCTCCACTGAAGCCTTTGGAGTGAGGTGTGACGCCAGTACGGGGTTCATCGTCATGGACGAGACGGCGGAGGTCTTGACGTTATGGGCATCCAGCACGCACGCGCGCTCGGCCCGCCGTCCCGGCCCTCCGCTTCCCGGACCAGTCGCCCCCAGCACTCCATCGAGCCGTTCGGGCGGTATGGGGCCGGAGAACGGTTGCGAGCGGCGCGGGTGTTAGTTTCTTCCCCGTGGTGGAACACCGGGACGAGACCAGGGCGGCCTACGACGGGATCGTCGAGCTCTATGCGTCGATGTTCGCCGATCGGCTGGAGACGCGGCCGTTCGCGCGGGCTATGGTCGGCACCTTCGCCGAGTTGGTGCGCGAGACGGGGAACCTGCGGGCAGCCGATGTCGGGTGCGGGCCCGGACATCTGACGGCCATGCTGCACGACCTGGGGCTGGACGCCTTCGGGCTCGACCTCTCCCCGGCCATGGTCGACCACGCCCGGCGGGCCCATCCGGCGCTGCGGTTCGACGAGGCGCGAATGGAGGCCCTGCCGGTCGAGGACCGCGCGCTCGGCGGAGTGCTGGCCCACTACTCGATGATCCATACCCCGCCTGGGGAGTTGCCCGCGCTGCTCGCCGAACAGGTGCGTGTCCTGGCGCCGAGGGGTCTGCTCCTGGTCTCGTTCTTCGCGACCGAGGGACCGGAGCCGGTCCGCTTCGATCACAAGGTGACGCCCGCCTACAGCTGGCCGGTGGACCGGTTCGCCGAGTTGCTGGCCGGGGCCGGACTCGTCACGGTCGCTCGGCTGATCCACGACCCGGCTTCCGAGCGGGGCTTCCTCGACGCACACTTGCTGGTCCGCCGCCCCTAGGGCGTGCCCGTGGCCTGACCCACGCGCACCAGGCGGGCGGTCTCGACGAGGCCGGCCTCGGTCAGCAGGTCGGCGACGTGGTGGGGCGGCCGGCGGTGGACGTCGAGGGAGACCTCATGGCCGTACGCCTGTTCCAGCCGCACCTGCTCGTCGCCGGACTTGAAGGCGATCAGGAGGAGGCCGCCCGGGGCCAGGTCCGGTGGAACTCGCGGAAGAAGGCGGTGAGTTCCTCCTCCGGCGCGCGGACGGTCGAGTACCGGGACAGCACGCCGCCGAGCGACCCGTCAGGCAAGGTCGAGGGCCGCCATCGAACCCACGTCGAAGCGCAGCCCCGGGTACGCCTCCCGGGCCACCGCGATCATCCCCGGCGACAGGTCCACACCGAAGACGTCCGCCCCCAGCCCGCGCAGGTGGGCCGTCACACGCCCGGTCCCGCAGCCCAGGTCTCCCACCGGCCCCAGCCCGGCGGCCGCGACCTCCTCGGCGAAGGCGGCGAGCATCGCGCGGGCCCGCGCAGCCTCCGCTGCGGCGACCTGTCGCGCGAGCGAGCAACTGCCGGACCTGTACGGCTATTGGCCGGTTCCGCCCGCCGTGTCGTGAGGGCTTGGCGTGCCCGGAGTGAATCCTGTGCCGTTTCCGTGACCCGTGCGCCGCCAAGTGCGCGATGATCCTTCCGACTTCGTGGTTCGTCGAGAGGGCAGCCCATGACAGCGCGCGACGATGCGCAGCACCACCCCCGGAAGGAGTCCGCGCCGCGCGGCGTGGACCGGCGCCGGTTCCTCGGCTACGTACTCGCGGCGCCGATCCTGACCGTCGCCGCGCAGCTCGGGGAAGCGGTCCTGGCCCCCGCCCCGGCGGCCGCCGCCGCGCCCTCCGTGGTTCCCTCGCTGCCCGGGCCGTCCGAGATCTACGACCTCAACGACATGCTCACGCATGCCGCCCTGCCCACCGCGAACCTGATCACCATCCGGATCGAGTCCGACGGCACCGCCTCCTTCGACCTGCCCCGCGCCGAGGTCGGCCAGGGCATCACCACCTCCAGTGCGATGCTCGTCGCCGAGGAGCTCGACCTGCCGGTGGAGAAGGTACGGGTCACCCTCGCCGACGCGCGCCCGGAGCTGCTGTTCAACCAGCTTACCGGCGGCTCCAACACCACGATCTCCACCTACACCCCGATCCGGGTGGCCGCGGCCGTCGCCCGGGGCCGGCTGCTGCGCGCCGCGGCGCTGGAGCTCGGCGAGGCGGTGGGATCGCTCACCGCGAAGGCCGGGACGATCGTCTCCTCGGTGACGGGCAGGAGCCTCGGCTTCGGCGAGCTGGCCGTGAAGGCGGCCTCCCTCACCGACACCGCGGTCGGCGTCACCCTCAAGGACCCCTCCGAGTTCCGGGTCATCGGCACCGATCAGCGGCGCATCGACGCCCTGGAGGCCGTGACCGGACGCAAGACCTTCGCCATGGACGTCCAGGTGCCCGGCGCCCTGCCGACGATGGTGTGCCGGCCGCCGACGATCAACGGCACGGTCCGTTCGGTCGACAACCTCGACGAGGTCCGGGCCATGCCCGGCATCACCGACGTCGTACGGATCTCCACCGGCGTCGCCGTCCGCGGTCGCACCTTCGGCCAGTGCATCGACGCTGTCCGCGCCCTGCGGGTCACCTGGGGACCCGGCACCGCCGAGGGCGCCTCGGACGCGACCGTCCTGCAGAAGCTGCGCGCCGCCGAACTGCCCCTCGTCGTACCGCCGCTGCCCCTGCTGACCAAGGCCGTCGACGCCCGCTTCACCTTCCACTTCGCCAGCAACGGCGCCCTGGAGACCAACTGCGCCGTCGCGGACGTGCGGCCGGACTCGGCCGAGATCTGGGCGAGCCTGAAGTCCCCGATCGTCGCCCAGGAGCAGATCGCGCTCCAGCTCGGCCTCCCGCCCACCGCCGTGAAGGTTCATGTCACCGAGGGCGGCGGGTCGTTCGGCCGCAAGCTCTTCCACGACGCCGCCCGCGAGGCCGCCGAGATCTCCCGTGCCATGGGCAAGCCCGTGAAGCTGATGTGGCACCGGACCGACGACTTCCGCCAGGGCCGTACGCATCCGATGTCCACCTCCCGCGTCCGCGCCACGTACACCCTCGGCGAGGTGCTGACGTACGAGCAGCACCACACCTCCGTCGCCACGGACTTCGGGCACGGCCTCGGCGAGATCATCACGTCCCAGGCCGCCCAACTGCCCGTCGGGGACCTCACCTTCTCCGAGACGATCTTCCAGCTCACCCAGCAGAGCCCGTACCACTTCGGGGTCACCACCCAACTGCTGAGCGAGACCGACAAGGGCTTCAACACCGGCTCCATGCGCAACATCTACTCGCCCAACGTCCGCTGCGCGCAGGAGCTGGTCGTCGACGAGCTGGCCCGGCGGATGGGCAAGGACGCCTACGCGTTCCGCCGCCGGCATCTGAAGGACGAGCGCGCCCGTGCCGTCCTCGACAAGGTCGCGGAGGTGGGCGACTGGGGGCGGTCCATGCCCGCGGGCACCGCCCAGGGGATCGCGGTCCACCCCGAGTACCACGCCTTCCTCGCCGTCCTCGCCGAGATCGACTGCAGGCCCGAGACGACCGGCCGGAAGATCCACGACGCGTACACCGGCCCGCGCGTCACCAAGATCGTCTGTGCCGTCGACGTCGGCCTCGCGGTCAACCCGCAAGGCCTGAAGGCCCAGATGATGGGCGGCATCATCGACGGCATCGCCGTCACCCTCACCTCGGGCCTCCACCTCAGGAACGGGCACTTCCTGGAGGGGAGCTGGGACAACTACTTCTACACGCGGCAGTGGAACACCCCGCCCGAACTGGAGATCGTCGTCATGCCGCCGACCTCCGACCGGCCGGGCGGCGCGGGGGAGCTGGCCGTCGCGGGCGCGATGGCCGCGGTCGCCTGCGCGTACGGCCGGGCCACCGGCGCCATGCCGACGACCTTCCCCGTCAACCACGCCGAGCCGCTCGGTTTCGAGCCGCTGCCCACCACCCCGCCGATCCCCGCCTCGCCGGTCGACGGCCTCGACCGCGCCTTCTAGGAGACCAGGAGCTCCCGTGCCGCAACACACCTTCATCCTCAACGGCAAGGCCGTCACGGCGGACGTCGAGGACGACGTCCGGCTGCTGTGGGTGCTCCGGGACGTCCTGGGCGTCACCGGACCGAAGTACGGCTGCGGGCTCGGCGTCTGCCAGGCGTGTACGAGCCACATCAACGGCAAGGCGTTCAACCCCTGCTCCGTCCCGGTCGGGGACATCGCCCCCACCGACGAGATCACCACCATCGAGGGGCTGCCCGCGACCGTCGGCCGGGACCTGCATCCGATGCAGGAGGCCTGGCTCGACCTCGATGTGGCGCAGTGCGGCTACTGCCAGCCCGGGCAGATCATGACCGCGGTCGCCAAGGTCCGCCGGGCCCGTGAGGCCGGGCGGGAGGTCGACGAGGCCGATCTCGACGAAATCCGCAACATCTGCCGCTGCGGGACCTATAACCGGATCCGTGAGGCGATCGTGGCGGGAGCCCGCCGCATGCCCTGACCGGCAGACGACCCGAGGGAGACCGGACGATGGCACGGAAGATCATCCTGATGATGTCGGTCTCCCTCGACGGCTATATCGAGGGCCCGGACCGTTCGATCGACTGGCACACGGTCGACGAGGAACTGCACCGGCACTTCAACGAGGAGCTCGCCGCGATGGGCGGCTTCCTCAGCGGCCGGGTCACCCATGAGCTGATGGCCGACTTCTGGCCGACGGCGGACGCCGACCCCGCGAGCACCCCCGAGATGGTGGAGTTCGCCGGCATCTGGCGCTCGATGCCGAAGATCGTCTACTCCACCACGCTGGAGCACGCCGACTGGAACACCACCATCGCGCGCCGGGTCGACACGGACGAGGTCCGCGCGCTCAAGGAGGCGCCCGGGGGAGACCTGGCGCTCGGCGGGGCCGACCTGGCCGCGGCGTTCATGGAGCGCGATCTGGTCGACGCGTTCCGCATCTACGTCCACCCCGTCCTCATCGGCCGCGGCAAACCCCTCTTCCGCACCACCGACGCCATCACCCGCCTCGACCTCGCCGGGACCCGGACCTTCGGCAACGGGGTGGTGCTCCTCCGGTACGAGCGCGCCCGGTAGAGGGAAGGCGCCTCGGCCGAGCGGGCGTACCCGATGCGGCGCGCTCGATGCGGGCGTGCCGATCGGCTCGGCGGCGAGGGATCAGTGCCCAGGCCGGCCGGCTCGGGGCCTCCGCTTCCGGGACGCGATCAGGAGCGACAGAAGGGTCGTCACGACGGAACTCCCGATCATGATCATGACCACGCCGATCACGAAGAGCCCGCTCGAGTCGTCCGACCAGTCGTAGGCGGCGGCGACGGTCAGCCCCGTGGTGGTGCCGAGCGCCGCGGCCACGACGTACTCCCGGGAAGCCGCCCAGTACACACCTGCCAGCAGAGTCACCCCGAGCCCGATCACCTGCCACGCCTCGTAGGGGCCGGTCGTCGAACCGTCGGGGTGGACGTCGCGGTGCTGGTCCCAGCCGAGCCAGGCGGCCCAGGCGGCCATCGCCACCCCGGCCAGGACCAGGGTCGCCAACAGCTGGGGAACGGGTCTCTGCGGTGCTTTGCTCATGGCCCCATGGTGCGGGCTCACCCGAACGGTCATCAGGGCGCAGATACTCAACTCCACCCGAGTAGCAATGCGATGGGGTAGCGACGCGCCGAACTGTTCCGTTCTGCGTGGCCGATGTCTTGTGGACGGCGCGACAACTGCTTACCGTCGGGTAAGTTGCCCTGACAGACGGGGCAGTTGACGCCGCACGGCCTCCCGGAAGGAACACCGATGTCTGCTGCCCGGACGCGTGGTGCACGCCGTCTCGTACTCGGCTCCCTCGCCGCCGCCCTCACGCTCACCCTCGGCGGAGGCGGCACGGTCAGCGCCGCCCCTGGGGCCTCTCCGACCGGCTCCGCGGACCGGGCGGGGCTGCGGGAAGTGATGTTCGTGGGGAACAACTGGGACGGCACCGCCGACGTCATCGAGTCCACCGGTGACTTCAGGCGCATCGGACGGATCAACGTGATACCCGACCGCGAGCGCCGCATGTGGGAGATCGGGCTCAACCCGATCAAGCTGGCGTACTTCCTCGGCATCCGGCAGGGACCGGGCGAGGGCCACGACCAGTTCGTGGACGACATGTACGCCACACCGGACGGCTCGGCGATGGTGGTCTCCCGACCGAGCTTCGCCGACGTCGTCTCGATCGACCTCCGTACCGGCGCGCTCAACTGGCGCTTCCCCGTGTCCGGTTTCCGCTCCGACCACATGGCCGTCTCGCCCGACGGCACCCGCGTCGCCGTCTCGGCCTCCACCTCCAACACCGTGCACGTCCTCGACATCACCACGGGCAAGGAGGTCGGCTCCTTCGCCACGGGAGACAAGCCGCACGAGAACGTCTTCACCGACGACGGCCGCCACCTGTGGAACATGTCCATCGGCGAGGTCACCACCGCCCTCGACGCCCCGGGCTGGGACTGGACCAAGGGGGACCGCCGCATCACCGTCGTCGACGCCCGCACCTTCGAGCAGGTCCGGGTCATCGACATGCGCGCCCGGCTCGACGCCTTCGGCCGCAAGGACCTCTCCGACGCCGTCCGCCCCGTCGCCTTCACCCCGGACGAGTCCACGCTCTACTTCCAGGTCTCGTTCTTCAACGGCTTCGTCGAGTACGACGTGGCCACCGACCGGGTCACCCGCGTCAAGACGCTCCCCGTGAGTCCGACGACCGACCCGGACCGCACCACCTGGGTCAACGACTCCCGCCACCACGGCATGTCCATGAGCCCCGACGGCGAACGGCTCTGCGTCGCCGCCACGATGGACGACTACGCCACCGTCGTCGACCGCTCGACCCTGCGCGAGGGCCCGCTGGTGCCGGCGGCCAAGCCCTACTGGGCGACCGTCAGCGGCGACGGCCGCGCGTGTGTCATCTCGGAGAGCGGAGCCGACCGCGTGACGGCGATCGACTTCACCACCGGACGCCCCGTCGCCTCGGTCGCCGTCGGCGACCACCCCCAGCGCGTCCGCCTCGCCCACGTCCCCGCGGACTGGACCGCCCCGACCGCGAACTGAGCGCCACCCCCTACCCGTCATACCTCCGAGCTACGCCCGCACTGTCCCCTCTGGCGGGACGCCGACGACCCGACGTGATCCGTAACTTCCGTACCGGAACGACGAAGGAACCACTCCGGTACGGAAGGACCACGCCATGGCGTCCCGCCCGCACACCCCCCGACGGCTGCGCCGCACCCTGCTCGCCGCGCTCGTCACCGCCTCGGTGGCGGTGCCGACCGCCGGCGCCGCCCGACCCGCCGCCGTCCCGGCACCCGCGCCCGCCCCGCTCGGCCCCCTGGCCCCGGCCACGGCCGCCACCCTCGCCGCACGCTACGCCGCCACGACGGACGCCATCCGGGCCGCCGAACGGACCGCCGCCGACTACGGAGACCGCACACGGGCCGCCGCCCTGCACGCCATGGCGGACCGGACCCGCCACTTCCTCTCCTTCGACGGCCGCGACGGCGGCCGCAGCGCCGAGGTCGTCGGCGATCTCGCACGCGCCGAACGGATCGCCGTCCTCGTCCCCGGCTCCGACACGGCACTCGACAGCCGGCGGTTCCGGACCGGAGCCGTCGCCCTCCAGCGGGAGCTGGGCGACCGCGCCGCCGTCGTCGCCTGGCTCGGCTACCGCACCCCCGCCACCGCGAGCGCCGCCGCCCTCACCCCCGGACGGGCCGCCGAGGCGGCACCCGAACTGAGCGGCTTCATCACGGAGTTACGGGCGGCCAAGTCCACCGCTCGCCTCGCGCTCCTCTGCCACTCCTACGGCTCCGTCGTCTGCGCCACGGCGGCCCCAGGTCTCCCCGTCGACGACATCGTCCTGTACGGAAGCCCCGGCACCGGCGCCGGCAGCGCCGCCGACCTGCACACCGACGCCACCGTCTGGGCCGGCCGCGGCGGCTCCGACTGGATCGCCTGCGTGCCCCACATCAGCGTGCCCCTGCCCTTCGGAGAGCTCGGATTCGGCACGGACCCCCTCGCCCCCGAGTTCGGCGCCCGCGCCTTCGACGCCGGACCCGGCGGACACAGCGACTACCTCCTGCCCGGCTCCGTACCGCTGAGGAACCTCGCCCGGATCGTCGAGGGACGGGACCCCGCCGATGCGTGAACTCGTCCGCCGTATCGAGGCCGCCACCCCACCGGACCGCGACCGCGCCCTCGACGCCCTGCGCGCCCTCGCCATCCTCGGCGTGGTGCTCGGCCACTGGCTCGTCACGGCCCTGATCGCCGACAGCGGTACGGTGCGCGCCGCCAGCCCCCTGAACCACCTGCCCGAATTCACCCCCGTGTCCTGGGTGTTCCAGACCCTGGCCGTCTTCTTCCTGGTCGGCGGGCGGGTGGCCGCCCGGAGCCACGCCACCGCCCTGGCCCGGCAGGAGACCTACCGCCACTGGCTCGCGACCCGGCTGGGACGGCTGTTCCGGCCCGTCGCCGTCGTGCTCGCGGTCTGGACGGCGGCGACGCTCGCGATGCTCGCCGCCGGCGTGCCCTGGCAGACCCTGCACACGCTGGGCAAGCTCGTGCTCTCCCCGCTCTGGTTCCTCCTCGTCTTCGCCTCGCTCACGGCGGCGACCCCTCTCGTCGCCCGCGTGCACCCGCTGTGGCCTCTCGCCGTCGTGCTCCACGTCGACCTGATCCGCTTCGGCCTCGGCCTCGGCCTCGACGGACCCGCCTGGCTCGGCGAGCTCGGCCGGCTCAACGTCGCCGCAGGCTGGCTCGTCCCGTACTGCCTCGGCGCGGCCTGGGCCCGACACGGCCTGAAGGACCGTACGACCGGCTGGGCCCTGCTCCTCGGCGGAGCCGCCGCCACCGCCCTCCTCGTGCTGTGCGCGGGCTACCCCGCCGCCATGGTCGGCGTGCCCGGCGCGCCGGTCTCCAACCTCAACCCGCCGACGCTCGCCGCCGTCACCTTCGGTCTCGCCCAGTGCGGCGCCGCCCTGCTGCTGCTCGGCCCGCTGCGCAGGGCCCTGCGCCGGCCCGCCGCCTGGGCCGCCGTGGCGCTGCTCAACCTCACCGCGATGACGGTGTTCCTCTGGCACCAGACCGCGATGATCGCCGTGACCGTCACCGGACGCCTGGCCGGCGAACTCCTCGGCCACGGCCCGCTCACCGGCCTGCACACCGTCCCCGACGGATACGGATGGGTCCTGGCCCGCCTCGCCTGGCTGCCCCTCTTCGCGCTCGCGCTGCTCGTCTGCTGCGCCGCGTTCCGTACGTACGAACAGGACAGCCGTCCGGGCCGCGGGAGCCGCCCCGTCGTGACGAAGGAGATACGCCGTGCCTAGGGTGGACGCGCCGGAGACGGCGGACGAGGGGGAACGGATGGGGGAGCGGTACAGGGGACGGCTGACCGCCGCGCTGCGCGGGCTGCCACGCACCCTGCGCGCGGAGCTGTGGACATGGGGCCGCGACCCGCTGCCGCGCCACGCCTGGCTGGGGTGGCTGCCGCACGGCCACACCGTGCTGTACGCGGCGCTCATCGCCATCGGCGACATGAACGAGTACGCGCAGGCGCTGGGGCCGGGCCCGGGACAGGTCGGGGTCCTCCTCGTCGTCCAGGCCGGTGCGCTCGTCCTCGCCCTGTCCCGGCCGGTGGCGGGCTGGTGGGTCTCCACGACGGCGCTCTTCCTGATCGGGATGGTGACGAGGAACAGCGTCGGCGAGGACATGCTGTGGCCTTGGAGCGGGTACGGGATCGCCCTGCACACCCTGCTCATGTTCCTGTTGTCCCTGCGGGTTCCGGCACGGGCCGCCGTCGCGGCCCTGACGGTCACCGCCCTGTCGGGCGCCCTGAACACGGCCGGCACGTCCGCCGAGCACAACGACAGCCTGTCGCGCGGCTTCATCGCCTTCGCGACCGCGGTCGTGGTCGGCGCTGCGATGCGCAGCAGCAGGGTCGCCCGGACCCGCCTCGTCGCCCAGGAGGTCATCACCGCCGAGGAACGCTCCCGCCGCGCCCTGCTGGAGGAACGCGGCCGGATCGCCCGCGAACTCCACGACGTCGTCGCCCATCACATGTCGGTCATCTCCATCCAGGCGCAGGTCGCTCCCCACCTGGTCGACAACCCCTCCGACGAGCTGCGGGAGAACCTCGCCGGCATCCGCCAGAACGCCGTCGAGGCCCTCACCGAACTGCGCCGCGTCCTCGGCGTCCTGCGGGCGGAGGTCCCGGACGCGGACCGCGCGGGCCATGTACCGCAGCCCACCCTGGACCGGCTCGACGAGCTCCTCGACAACGTCCGCGCGGCCGGGCTCGCCGTCGACACCGAGACCGAGGGAGAGCGCCGCCCGCTCGCGCCGGGGATCGAACTCTCCGCGTACCGCATCGTCCAGGAGGCGCTCAGCAACGCGATGCGGCACGCGCCCGGGGCCCGGGTACGGGTCGAGATCCGCTACCTGCCCGCCGGACTCACCCTCCGCGTCGCCAACACCCCGCCGACACGACCCGCCGCCCCGGCCGCCGCCCCGCCCTCGCCCGGACCCGGCCACGGTCTGCTCGGCATGCGCGAGCGCACCGGCATGCTGGGCGGCGAACTGGCCGTGGGACCCACGCCCGACGGCGGCTACGAGGTGACCGCTACGCTCCCCCTCCCGGCCGACACCGCCGGGCGCCTCGCCCCGAACACCCTGCTGAAGGACGGCACATGACGAGCAGCACCATCCGAGTCCTCATCGCCGACGACCAGATGATGGTCCGTCAGGGATTCACCGTGCTGCTCGACGCCGAGCCCGGCATCGAGGTCGTCGGCCAGGCCGTCGACGGCGCTGACGCCGTGGCCCAGGTCGCCGAACTCGACCCCGACGTCGTCCTGATGGACATCCGGATGCCGGGAACCGGCGGCATCGAGGCCACCCGCCTCATCACCGAGGCGGCCGGCGCGACCGTGAAGGTACTCGTCCTGACCACCTTCGACCTCGACGAGTACGTGTACGAGGCGCTGCGCGCCGGTGCCTCCGGGTTTCTCCTGAAGGACGCGTCGGCCGACGAACTCGCCCACGCGGTACGGGTGGTGGCGGGCGGCGACGCGCTGCTCGCGCCCAACGTGACCAAGCGCCTCATCGCCGAGTTCTCGCGGCTCAGCGCCGCTCCCCGCACCCCGCTCAAGGACCGGATCGGTGATCTGACGGAACGTGAGACCGAAGTCCTGGGTCTCGTCGCCCACGGCCTGTCCAACGCCGAGATCGCCACCCGGCTGGTCGTGGCCGAGCAGACCGTCAAGACCCATGTGAGCCGCATCCTGATCAAGCTGGGCCTGCGCGACCGCACCCAGGCGGCCGTCTACGCCTACGACACCGGCCTGGTGCGCCCGTCCGGACACTGACGGCCGCGGCTGTCCTTGACAGCCGCGGCCGCTCGCGTCGCGCGTCAGACGGCCGGCGGTACCCGTGACGGGCGGCCGGAGCCCCGCGTCAGGGAGTAGCCGGCGATACCGGCGAGCGCGCCCAGG
This sequence comes from Streptomyces vilmorinianum, assembly GCF_005517195.1. Classification (NCBI taxonomy): domain Bacteria; kingdom Bacillati; phylum Actinomycetota; class Actinomycetes; order Kitasatosporales; family Streptomycetaceae; genus Streptomyces; species Streptomyces vilmorinianum. The sequence continues at coordinate 3,705,586 of NZ_CP040244.1, forward strand.
GCTCCGCCCACCGCGGTCCAGATCCAGCGGTCGGACCACCAGCCCGAGGACCAGCCGCCCTCGGGAGCCCGCGCCTCGACCGCCGACGGCGCGTCGGCCGCGGCCGCGTTCTCCGTCGTGGCACCCGGCACCAGCGGGGCGGCGAGCGAGCCGCCGCCCGCGTACGCGCCGCCCTGCTCCGCCGAGACCGCGCCGACCCGGGCCGTGAACCGCTGGCCGAGGTCGTCCTCCGGGAGCCCGATGACGGTCAGACGGATGTAGTAGCTGCCGGGCAGCGGATCGGTGTCCCAGGTCTCGGCCCAGGGCCGGACCGTACGCAGGGTGCAGGACAGCTCCACGGACGCGGCGTCCTTGGCCGCGGCCCGGGACTGCATCCCGTACACGCACGGCTGGCGGCGGCGCAGACCGTCGTAGACGTCGATCCGCCACGTCGAGGAGCCGTGCCGGACGGCGGCCTCGGGCAGCGTGACCGAGGCGGTCACCGTCGGCCGCTGCCCGGTGTCCGCGGGGAACACCCAGTACAGGTAGTCACCCGTGGAGGCCTCGGCGGTGGCCTGCTGACCCTGCCGGAACGCCGCGGCGGTACGGAAGGTGGTGCCGGCCTCCGTCGGACCGGCCGCCGCGTCGGCGCTCGCGCTGCCGCTCGGGGTCGGCGCCGGGCTCGGGGAGTCCGCGAGGGACGCAGCGGCGGCCGGGCCGAGCAGCAGCCCGGTGCCCGCGAGCAGCACGGTGGTGAGCGCGCGTACGGTACGCATCAGTTGGTCCTCCAGACGGCGACGCGCCAGCGGGACAGCCAGCCCCACAGCAGACCACCCACGAAACCGGCGAGCACGAGCACGGCGAGCAGCCACCAGCCACGGCCGAGGCCGAAGGCGGCCACGTCGGACGCCTCGTCGGGGGCGTCGACCACGTCGACGGCCAGCTCGATCGGCATACCGGGCGTCGTCTTCACCGAAGGGGGCGCGGAGAAGGAGTTGCTGACCTGCAGACAGACGGTCTCCGCCGCCGGCTTGTTGTCGTTGTCGTTGTCGTTGTCGATGCCGTCGACCGGAGGCTTGGGATAGCGCAGGCCCGTCGAGATGACGTCCGTACGCCCGTCGCCCGCCTCCGAGCCGCGCACGATCTCCCGGCCGCGCACGGTCACCGCGCGCAGCAGGACGCCGTAGTCGTCGTTGACGGCGCGGTCGGCCGACACGCTCACCGAGGCCCGCAGCTCCTGTCCGGGCAGGACGTCCACCCGGTACCAGCGGTGCTGGCCGAAGGTCTCGCGGTCGGTGTACAGACCGGGCTTGAGGTGCGGGGCGTCGGCGCACCGCTCGGCGCCCTCGGTGGCCACCGGGGTGACGACCGGGTCCGCCGCGCGGTCCACGAGTTGCCGGACGCGCTTGGAGAGCTCGTCGGTGTGCCGCACCGAGGTGTACGTGCCGCCGGTCGCCTCGGCGATGCAGGTGAGCTGCTGCCGGATCTTGGCGTTCGGCACCAGGCCCAGGGTGTCGATGGTCAGATGGATGCCCCGGGCGGCGATGTCGCGCGCCACCTCGCACGGGTCGAGCGGGGCGCAGGTGTCCTCCCCGTCCGTGATGAGCACGATCCGGCGGGTGGCGTCACCGCCCTCGAGATCCTTCGCCGCCCCGAGCAGGGCCGGCCCGATCGGCGTCCAGCCGGTGGGGGCCAGCGTGGCGACGGCGGTCTTCGCCTCGGTCCGGTCGAGCGGGCCGACCGGGTAGAGCTGCCGCGTGTCCTTGCAGCCCGTCTCGCGGTCCTGCCCGGGGTAGTCGGCGCCGAGGGTCCGTATGCCGAGCTGGACCTCCTCGGGCACCGCGTCGAGGACCTCGTTGAAGGCCTGCTTGGCCGCGGCCATGCGGGACTGGCCGTCGATGTCCCGGGCCCGCATCGAGCCACTGACGTCGAGCACCAGCTCGACCTTGGGTGATTCCTTCGCCGCCGGTTCGTCGGCGGCCGCGCCGGTCGGGAAGAGCCCGACGGCCAGGGCGGCGAGCAGTGCGCAGGCCCCGGTCGCCAGCCGTTTTCTCGTGATCATCTGCCGGATCGTAGGGATGATCGTCCGACAATCCAAAACGGGCCGGTCCGCGGGCGCCTGAGGGGGCGTCCGCCGGGCGTGCGAACAACCCCGACGGCGGCGCCTGGAGGGCTGGCGGTGCTCGGGGTTCGGGGAGTCGGAGCGGCAGCCGGCGTCCCAGGCCGAGCGCTGGTTTCCGTGCGACGCCGGGATGCCGCCCGCGTTCTTGAGCATGGCCGCCAGATGCATCAGGTTCCACGCGATGAAGGAGGTGTTGCGATGGATGAAGTCGTTCCGGCCCGCCCCAGCCCGGGTCGAGATACGACGGTCCCGGCCCGGCCTCGCCGATCCAGCCCGCGTCCGCCTGCGGCGGGATCACATAGCCCAGGTGCTGCAGGCTGTAGAGCACGTTCATCGCACAGTGCTCGACCCCGTCCTCGTTCCCGGTGATCGGACACCCGCCGGCCCGGCCGTAATAGGCGTACTGCCCCTCGCTGTTGAGCAGGCTGGATCAGGCGCAGATCGCCAACGCGACTTCCACGTTGTGGTGGAACTTAGTGGGCCGCACGGACGAGGAGATCCGCGAGGCGCGGGAGGACTGGATGCGGGGCGACCGTTTCGTATCCCGGATCGCGCAGCGCCGCAGCGGTTGGCCTTGGCGGTACGGGCCGTCGGGACGCTGAGGTTGCGAGCGGCCGGACAGGGGGATCGCGGGCGTCAGCGCAGTGTGTGGATGAAACCGATCTTGTCGATCTCGTCGCCCGAGCGGCCGTGGAAGCCGGTGATCTGCCAGCCCGGGGGAGCGGTGCGGGTCACGCAGTCGGAGGTCGGCGTGCCGCCGGCGAGGGTACGGCCGAGGTTGGTGGTGAACCTGGCGTGGAAGATCCGGGTACGGCCGTCCTTCTGGGCCCGGCACAAGTGCGCGGTCGTGACGTACTCCCCGCTGCCGAGCGTGAGGGAGGCCGTGACGCCTCCGGTGCCGCCGTGGGTGAGAGTCCTGCCGTTGTCCAGGGTGATGGCCATGCGGTCGATTCGGGAACCGGCGCTCAAGGAGACGGTGGTGGCACGGGCGCCGACCGGGACGCTGTCGATGTCGTTGAAGGGAACGCCGTGCGGTCCGCCGAACTGCTCGCTCAGCTGGAAGGCCGGGTTGCGCGACCAGGAGAAGCCGACCGCGACGGGGTCGTGGTCGGAGAGCATGCGGGCGTCGCCGGTGAGGAACGCGGCGTGTTCGTTCCTGTAGGAGGTGGCGTCCAGGGAGACCAGCGTGCTGCCGCGATAGAGGACCTTGTCCACGAGCTCGCAGGTGTCGGGCACGGTCGGCAGGGACTGGTCGCAGAGCAGGTGGTCGCTGCCTTTGGAGGGCGGGACGCCGCCGCGGATCAGCTCGACCCAGGGGTCGGTGAGTGCGTTGGCGGCGGCGAACTCGGCGATCGTGTCGCCGGTTCGTGTGTAGCGGGTGTTGGTGTCGCCCATGACGACGACGGCGTTGCCCGCCGAGTGGGTCGTGATGAAGGCGGTCAGCTGGTTCAGGTTGTCGGCGCGTGACTTCAGATCTCCCGCGTTCGTGCCCGCGTTGGTGTGGAGGTTGTAGAAGTCGACGTACACGCCCTCGGCGAGACGCTGGCGGGCGAAGGTGAAGCCCTTGGGGGTCAGGCAGTCACCCGAGTCGTACTGGCAGGAGTTCCAGCGCACCCGCGCGAAGTCGTCCGCGTCATAGGGGGACTTCGCCAGCGTGTTGAGACCGCTGCCGATGCCGGCCCCGCCGCTGGTGGGGGTGCGGTACGGGTGGGCGGTGTCGGCAGCGTAGAGGCGGGCGTGGTAGTTGAAGTCCTCCTGGACGTGGACGATGTCGTACGGCGCGACCCGTCGGCCGATCTCGGTCGTCGCGGGCTCGCGGGGTGTCGGCGCGCTGGAGATGCTTTCGGGCAGCCCGGCGATGTTGTAGGTGAGCACACTGAAGGCGCCCGAGTCGGCGGCCGTAGCCGGTGGGGCCGTCGCGGTGAGTCCGGCGAGTGCGGCTGCCGCCGCTGTCAGGCAGGCGAGGAGTCGGCGCATGGGCATCTCCTGGTGGGCGGGGGGTCGGCGGTGGTGCGGCGCCGACCGGGCCCGGTCGGAAATGCCCGTCCGGGCCCGGTCGGCCGGGGGTCAGGCGCAGGCGCTTCCGTTGAGTGTGAAGGCCGTGGGGGAGGGATTCGAGCCGGTGTGGGTCCCCTGGACTCCGAAGCTCGCGGTCGCGCCGGGGGCGATCGTCCGGTTCCAGTCGGCGTTGCGGGCGCCGACGGCGGTGCCGCTCTGGGTGACGGTCGCGTTCCAGGCGCTCGTGACGCGCTGGCCGCCCGGGTAGGTCCAGGTCAGCTGCCATCCGTCCACGGCCGTCGGGCCGGTGTTCTTGACGGTGACGTTCGCGGTGAACCCGGTGTTCCAGGCGTTGTTCACCGTGTACGTCACCGCGCAGGCGGCGGTGGGCGGTTCGCCGCCGGTCGAGGTGCGCTCGGCGGCGTAGGCGGCGAGCCAGGCCAGCGGGGCGTTCCAGTTGACGGCGACTTCGTTGGTCGAGTACGAGTCGATGTGGTCGATGTAGCAGGCTGCCGGGGCGCAGCCCGTCAGCCTCTCCTCCGCGATCGGGTCCTGGAGCGCGCTGTTGGGCCCGCCCGCGAGCGATCCGGCCGGCGGGTGGGGCAGGGAGGCGTCCAGCTGGTGTGCCCAGAAGCGGTGGTGCTGGTTCTGCGCGGAGGCCTCGCCGTAGCCGGTGACGTACGACAGGCCGAGGGCGTTGCGGCCGAGCAGGTAGTCCATGGTCTCCAGCGCTCCGGCGCGGTAGCGCTCGTCGCCCGTCAGCTCCCCGGCGACGGCCATGACGATCGCGTCGTTGGCGACCTCGCCGTTCGAGCCCCAGAAGTAGCCGTCCGCCGGGACGGGCACGGCGTAGCCCTGGGCGGCCATCCTGGACAGGTAGCCGTCGGCGGCCGTGGTCACCGAGGAGCGGACCCGAGTGAGATCCGAGGCAGGCAGGCCGTTGGGGACGGTGGCCAGGACGAGCCGGCCGAGTGCGGCGGTGTCCGCCCAGCCGAATCCGTACGGGCTGAAGGCGTCTGCGGAGGTGTGCCAGGACGAGGAGGTGACCGCGTCCCGGTAGGCGCTCTCGCCGGTCGCCGCGTATAGCTCGGCCGCGGCCCAGTAGAACTCGTCGGTGACCCGCGTGTCCCCGTAGGCCCCGCCGCCGGTGCTGTCGGAATCCGGTGCGTACATCGCCGGGCTGGTCTGCGCGGCGCTCCACGCCCGGCGTGCGGCCGACAGGCAGCGGTCGGCGTAGGCGGAGTCGTACGGCCGGAAGACCCGGGCGCACTGCGCGGCGGCTGCCGCGAGGTTGAGGGTGGCCGCCGTGGACGGCCGGTGCAGTTCGCGTGGCTGGGAATCCTGTTCGGGGCGCGTCGGCATGCCGGTCCAGGCGACGTCATGGATCTTGTGGAACGCCATGCCCGCGTGCGGCTTGCCATCGGGCACCTGCATCCGCATCAGGAAGTCGAGCTCCCACCGCGCCTCGTCGAGGACGTCGGGTATGCCGTTGCCGCGCTCGGGGACGCGCAGGGTGGAGTCGCCCAGCGCCACTTCCTTGCCCGCTCGCTCGGCCCGCTCGAAGGAGTTGACGAGCAGCCAGGTGGAGATGCCGCCGTTGACCACGTACTTGCCGTGGTCGCCGGCGTCGTACCAGCCGCCCCTGACATCCTGGGTGTAGTCGCACACGGTGGCCTGACAGGGGACGGAGACGTCGCCCTTGTTGGGTGCGACGCCGAGGTGTCCGGCCGGGCGCGCGTAGGCGGAACCCACGAGGGAGGCGTCGATCGCGATGCCGCTGCGCTGGTGGTGGAAGAACGCCATCGCGTCGGAGCGCAGCGCGTCGTAGAGGTCCACGCGGATGTCGAAGGGAGCGCTGCTGCTGCCGTCCACGGTCAGGACGTACCCGGTGCCCGCCGCCCGGTGGGAGGAGAAATCCGCCACCTGGACAGACTGTCCGGAGGGGATGTCCGCGCCGCGCGGGACGGTCGAACCGGAGGCGACCACCGTCCCGGACGCGTTCCGCAACTGCCAGCCGAGTGCCTGCGTGGCCGTGGTGACGACGGTGGCGCGCTTCGGCCCGTCGGGCAGGTAGCCGACCTGGTTGACGCGTACGGCCGTGGTCGCCGCCGTCGTGGCGGATGCGCCCGCAGCAGCCTCAGCCGGCACGAGACCCCCGATGAGGAGCGCGCCCGTCAGGAGCGTGGCGGAGAGGCGTGCGGGGCGGCGGAGTAACGAGGCCGTGGTGGGGGGCATGGGCGGCTCCTACGGGATGTGGGGGTCAGCAGGAAGAAGCGCTGGTGGCGTCGCGAGCCGGCGGAGAGCCGGGGCTCATCTCGGATGAGCAGGTACTGACTCCCGCCTGCGGCCCACTTCTCCTTCGCCGGCGCAACTGGTGGGGCACAGTCGGTGGGAGCGCTCCCAAAGAGCGTCGCATCCAACCGCGTCCGACAGGCTGGAGATCTGCAGCGGACATTAGTGACGCCCGGTGCCGCCGTCAACGGTCCCGACGGGGGCACCACGAAGTCGGCTTCCCGTCGATGTGTGAAGCACGAGATCCACCGGGGTAGCGTTCGGCGCGACGGTACAGGTGACTCGCCCGTCGCGAGGGAAGGAACGGATCCTGGACCCCCAGCTCGCGGAGACGCTCTCCGTGGCCCTGCTCGTTCTCGTGCTGGCCTGTGCGGTCATTCGCCCCTTCGGGTGGCCGGAGGCGGTCGTGGCCGTCCCGGCCGCGGTTGTCGTGATCGCTACCGGAGCCGTCTCCTTCGGCGACGCGCTGGCCGAGGCGGAACGGCTCGGGCCGGTGATCGGGTTCCTGGCGGCCGTACTGGTGCTGGCCCAGCTCTGTGACGACGAGGGGTTGTTCCAGGCATGTGGGGCCTGGATGGCGCGTACGGCGGCGGGTCGGCCACGCCGGCTCCTCACCCAGGTGTTCCTGGCCGCGTCGGCGATCACGGCGGTGCTCAGCCTGGACGCCACGGTGGTGCTGCTCACGCCCGTGGTGTTTGCCACCGCGGCCCGGATCGGCGCCCGGCCGAAGCCACACGTCTACGCCTGCACCCACCTGTCCAACACGGCCTCCCTGTTGCTGCCCGTCTCCAACCTCACCAACCTGCTGGCCTTCGCCGCCAGCGGGCTCAGCTTCACCCGGTTCGCCGCGCTGATGGCCCTGCCGTGGGCGGTGGCGATCGGCGTCGAGTACCTGGTCCTCCGGCGTTTCTTCGCCACCGACCTGGACGCCGGGGCGCAGGCCCCCGCCGCCGTCGAACCGCCGCCACTGCCGCTGTTCGCCCTGGTGACCGTGGGATGCACGCTCGCGGGCTTCGTGCTGACCTCGGTGGCCGGCGTCGACCCGGCGTGGGCCGCCCTGGCAGGGGCACTCGCGCTCGCCGTACGTGCCCTCATTCGCCGCCGCACAAGCCCCCGGGCCCTGGTCCGGGCTGCCTCCGTGCCCTTCCTCGCCTTCGTCCTCGCCCTCGGGATCGTGGTTCTGGCGGTGGTCGACAACGGTCTCGACGAAGCCCTGGGGCACCTGATCCCCGACGGCACCGGCCTCCCGGAACTCCTCGCTCTCGCCGGGCTGGCCGCCGTCCTCGCGAACGTCATCAACAACCTGCCCGCGGTACTCGTGCTGCTGCCGCTGACCGCCCCGTCGGGACCCGGTGCCGTCCTGGCCGTCCTGCTCGGGGTCAACATCGGCCCCAATCTCACCTACGCCGGCTCGCTGGCCACTCTGCTGTGGCGGCGTATCGTCCACGCCCACGACGGTGAGGTGGAGCTGAAGGAGTTCACCCGGCTCGGCGTGTACGCGGTCCCCGCGAGCCTCCTCGCCGCCGTCCTGGCACTGTGGCTCTCGCTGACCGTCATCGGAGGAGGCTGATACCCATGGCCGTGGTCGTCTGGATCGCCGAGGGCACCTGGCCCGCCTGTGTGGACGCCGCCCGCGCGCACACCCCGGCGGACGCCGAGATCGTCCTGCTGCACGTCACCTCGGTCGACGTCCCGGGTGCGGCCCATGGCGCGTTCGCCGGGCTCATGGGCCGTGGCCACCCCTCGGGGAACCGCCCGGCCGAAGGCTGGGGGAGGGACCCCGGAACGCACCTGGAACACCTCGCGGCCGACTCCGCGCGGCAGTTGCTCCAGGATGCCGCCGACCGTCTGGGGCGCCCCTGCACACGTACCGAGCGCACCGGGCGAGTCGAGCGCGAGGTCGTCGCCGCGGCCGAGGGGTGCGACCTGCTGATCCTGGCCCGGGACGGCGACCGTGCCCACCTCGGACCGCACAGCCTCGGTCCCGCCGCACGCTTCGTCGTCGACCACGCCCCCTGCCCGGTGCTGCTCGTGTGGCCCGAACCGCCGCCGGGGCCGCCCACGTTGCCGCCCCCACTTCCGCGTCATACCGACTGACGGGCGGCGGTTCGTCGCCGACGTGGACGGGGGCTGAGCGGGACTCAGCGGTTGAAGGTCAGCCGTGGTGCCGCGTTGCGGGCCAGTGTGTGAGCCTGGTCGGGCCACCAGGTGCCGGCGGGCGGGTCGACGATGCCGTACTCGGGGTCGATCGTGCCGCCGGTGTTGCGGGTGCAGCTGCCGTCGGACTCTCCGGGGATCTTGATCCACAGGTAGGCGTCGACGAGCGGGACACCGGTGTCGGCCGTCGGGCGCGCGCCGAGGCCGCGGCCGGGCGCGTTGCACCAGATCTCCGGGTCGCCGCTGTACTTGCCGGGCTCCGGCGTCCAGGCGCCGAGGCCGTTGCGGCTGGTGTCGATGACGAAGTGGCGCAGCGCGTCGTTCGGCGGGGTCCCCACACTCTGGTCGAACCAGGCGTCGGTCCAGCGCCAGGTGGCGGGGTCGACGGAGTCGACCGCGTTGCCCGGGGCGCCGTCGTTGGGCGCGGCGGGCGAGTAGTACTGGGTGGCGCACCAGTCGGTGTGGCCGCGGGCGTGCTCGGGTCCTTCGGTGGCGAACCACATGCACTTGGCTATCCAGCTGCCGTAGCGCGCGTTGTGATCGGTGGGGTGGGTGTTGGACACGTTGAGGGCGAAGCCGTCGCTGTCCTGGACACCGGCGTCGAGCAGTCGTCGCGCCATGTCGCCGACGGGCCGCCACAGGACGTTGCCCGCGTCGAGGTAGACCGAGGTGCGGACCTTGGACTTGATGGTCTTGACCGCGTAGGCGAGGTCGGCGACGCGGGCCGCCGTGAGTTCGCCGGTCGGATCCACGTCCGGTCCGCAGTCGCTGGGGAGGAGGGCCAGGCCGTCGGGCTCGACCACGACGACGGCCTTGCTGTCGCCGATGCCGGCGGCGAAGGCGTCGATCCACTGCCGGTAGGCGGCGGAGGACGCGGCGCCGCCGCTGGAGTACTGGGTGCAGTCCCGGCCCGGCACGTTGTAGGCGACCAGGACGGGGGTCCGGTTCACCGCCCGGGCCTTGCGGACCAGGGTTCTGACCTTGGCCCGGACCTCGTCGGGTGTGCCCTCGGTGAACCATTCGGCCTGCGGCCAGCTCGCGAGCCTGGCCATGTTCACTGCGTTCGTGAGGTCGCCGGTGCCGAGGTCGGCGAGCGCCTGCTTGGCGGCCTTGCTCTGCGGGTCCACATAGAACCTCGTGGCCGGGGTCAGCGCGTCCGCGGCGGGTGCGGCCTGTGCCTGCCCCTGCGTCGCGGTGAGGGCGGCGCAGGCCGCGAGTGCCGCGAGGGCGGCGGTCGCACGGCGCCGTAGGGTGCGTGCCTTCATGGGGGCTCCTGGTCGGTGGGGCGGGGGTGAGGAGGGCCGGTGGTACCTGTGGCCCGGCCGCGGGGCGGCGGACACCGGGCCACAGGAGCGGGATGTCAGTAGCCGTGGATCATCTTGTAGGCGACCTCCGGGAGGAACTGGCCGGCCGTGGAACCGATCCCGACGCCGCAGTTGCCGTCGGACTCGCCCGGGGCCTTGATCCACAGCAGCATCTCGGCGCCGCCGCCCAGCCGGGTGGGCGTGCCGATGCGGCGGCCGGCCGCGTTGCACCACTCGCCGTTGGAGCCGTTGCCGTTGCGGCTGGTGTCGACGACGAACGGCTTGGTGTAGCCGTAGCGGGCTGCCAGTTCGCTGTTGACGGCGTTGCCGTAGGCGGTGTTCTGGGCGGTGGTGTAGTAGTTCGAGATGTTGAGGGAGAAGCCGTGCGCCTGTCGGAGTCCGGCCTCGTGGAGGCGCTGGGCCATCGTCGCCGCGCTCACCCAGCCGGGGTTGCCGGCGTCGAGGTAGACCCAGGTGTTGGGGGCCTGGCGGTTGAACTCGGCGAGGGCGCCGCTGATCATGCCCTGGCGTTCGCGGATCTGGCTCTGGTTCAGGCAGCCGTAGTCCGCGAGGGAGTCGGGTTCGAGGACGACGACGGCCGGGCGGTTGGCGATCCCGCCGGCGAACTGCGCGATCCAGGTCGCGTAGGCGGAGGCCGACGAGGCTCCGCCTCCGGAGTGCCCGCCGCACGAGTCGCGGAGGTAGATGTTGTACGCGACCAGGATGGGTAGCTTGTCGTGGTAGTCGGCCGCTCCGACGTACGCGCCCGCCGCGGTGCCGATCGTGCCGCTCCAGGAGCCGAACCAGCGGGCCATGGGCGTGTTGGCGAGGGAGGCGTTGATCGCGGGGGCTCGGCCGTCGCCGGGGTTGGCGGTGACCCACTTCTTCGCGCTGGAGTCCGGGTCCACGTAGAACCCGCTGGTCAGGGTGGTGGGGTCCGCCGCGTGGGCGGACGGGGCGACGGCGAGCGCCAACGGCAGCGCGGAGAGGGCTGCGACGAGGGCGCGGATTCTGCGGCGCAAGGCTGTACCTCGGTTTCCTGACGGCGGACGCGTCGCGCGCTCTCGTCCCGAGCGGTGCGACGCACTGAGGAAGTGCGGTGGTACGAGGCCCCCGTGCGGCGGCGCATCGGAGGGGACACCAGCACCTGTCGGACACACAGGAACTCGTGGAAGCGCTCCCATTGGAAGCGATCCCAGTCGATGCTCTGCGAGGCCGAGGTGTGGCCGTATCGTGTGGCGCTCTGATGGACACTGTCAAGTGCCGCCATTCAAACAGCACTTCACAGGACGAGGAGAAGGGTTTACAGTCCTGAAACTGGAAGCGCTTCCAGTCTTCCAGGCGTTCAGGTAGGGATCAGGAAGGCAGGTCATGGCCCAAGGTGTTCCACACCGGCCGTCGACGCTCGACGAGGTGGCCGAGCTGGCCGGAGTCTCCAGGTCGGTGGCCTCGCGTGTGCTCAACAACGCCCCGCACGTCAGCCGTGCCAAACGTGAAGCCGTCGAACGGGCCGTCCATCGACTCGGATACGTACCGAACCCGACCGCCCGGGCGCTGGCGACCCGTCAGACCGGTGCGGCCGCTCTGGTCGTCTCGGGAGAGGATCCGTCGATCTTCGCGGACCCGTTCTTCGCTCAGGTGATCGTGGGCGCCTCGGCCGCGCTGGAGGAGGCCGAACTGCACCTGATGCTGTGTCTGGCGGCCTCCGACCGGGGACGCCGGCGCGTGGAGCAGCTTCTCCGCTCCAAGCGGGCCGACGGGGTGATGCTGATGGCGCTGCGCGAGGACGATCCGTTGGCCCGCATGGCGGAAGAGGCGGAGATTCCCGTGGTGTTCGGCGGGCGCCCGGTCGGTTTGGACCCGCGGTGGTATGTGGACGTGGACAACCTCGGAGGAGCGCGCGCGGCGACCGAGTACCTGATCTCGCTCGGCCGGACCAGGATCGCGACGATCTGCGGGCGGCTGGACACCGAGGTGGGGCGCGCCCGTCACCGCGGCTACCAGGACGCCATGCTGGCGGCCGGCCTCGAACCGCTTCCGCCGGAAGCCGGTGACTTCACCGAGTCGAGCGGCGCGGCCGCCATGGCGGCGCTGTCTGCGCGGCACCCGGAGTTGGACGGACTGTTCGCCGCCAGCGACAACATGGCGGCGGGGGCGTTGCGCACGCTGCGCGATGCCGGCCGCCGCGTCCCCGCCGACGTCGCCGTGATCGGCTTCGACGACCTTGCCGTGGCCAGGATCGCCGATCCGCCGCTGACTACAGTGCACCAGCCCATAGAGGGTCTCGGTCGTGAGATGGCGCGCATGCTCGTCGCGCTCATCAACGGACAGGCCCCCACCCCGCTGATCCTCCCTACGCGTCTGGTCACCCGCGCCAGCGCCTGACGGGCCGCCTCGCGCCCGGCCTGCCGGCCGACTCCGAGCTCCGGCCCGCTACGTCGCCGTGCGCCCATCTCCACGGGCACCCGTCCGCAACGCACAGCCCTTCCCTGCCAGTGACCTTGACAGACCGTCAAAGTGACGGCAGGGTTTCGACGCCATCTCTTGGGAGCGCTCCCAATTTGGGAAGAAGCCCCGAGCGTACGGCTTCACCCCGGCCTTCGAAGGCCGCCTCTCCCACGCCGACCGCCATCGAGGCGACCCGCCGGCGTACCCCTCACCCCTTCCTTGACGCACCGAGGAGATGTCATGCCCCACCCGACCGAGCAGCGCGCCCGCATCCGCTCCGTCGCACTCGCCTCCGCCGCGGCGGCGCTCGCCCTCGCCCTCACCGGCTGCTCGTCCTCCGGAGACGCCTCCGCCTCCGCCGACGGGAAGATCACCCTGACCGTCGGGACCTTCGGGACCTTCGGATACAAGGAGGCCGGCCTGTACGACGCGTACATGAAGCTGCACCCGGAGATCACCATCAAGGAGAACCCGACGACCGTCGAGGGCAACTACTGGACCGCCCTGCAGACCCGGCTGTCCGGCGGCGGTCTCGACGACGTCCAGGCTCTCGAAGTCGGTCGCATATCCCTGGCCACGTCCGAGGACCTCGCCGATGCCTTCGCCGACCTGTCCGAAGCCCCCGGTGTCGACAAGAAGGACTACCTGCCGTGGAAGTGGGACCAGGCCACCACTGCCGACGGCAGGACGATCGGCCTGGGCACCGACGTCGGCCCGATGGCCATCTGCTACCGCCAGGACCTGTTCAAGGCCGCGGGTCTGCCCTCCGACCCCGAGTCCGTCGGCAAGCTGTGGGCGGGCGACTGGGCGAAGTTCGTCGAGACGGGCAAGCGTTACCAGGCCAAGGCGCCCAAGGGCACCTACTTCATGGACAGCGCCACCGGTCTGTTCAACGCCGTCGTCTCCAGCAGCACCGTCCAGTACTACAAGGACGGCAAGCTCGCCTACAAGGACTCGCCCAGCGTCAAGACCGGCTGGGACCTGGCCGTCAAGGCCGTCCACGGCAGGACCAGCCAGGGCCTGAAGATGTTCGACACCCCCTGGCAGACCGCGTTCTCCAAGTCCACCTTCGCCACCACGGTCTGCCCCTCCTGGCAGCAGGCGAACATCCAGCAGTTCTCCGGCCCGTCCAACAAGGGTAAGTGGAACATCGCCCAGCCCCCGGCCGCCGGCAACTGGGGCGGTTCCTTCCTGGCCGTACCGGCCTCCGGCAAGCACGTCGACGAGGCCAAGAAGCTCGTCGCCTGGCTGACCGCGCCCGAGCAGCAGGCGAAGGTCTTCCAGCAGGTCGGCAACATCCCCGCCAACCAGGCCGCCCATGACCTCCCGGGCGTCATCGACCACAAGAACGCCTACATCGGCCCCGACGCCGCCACCGGACAGATCTTCTCCACCGCCGCCAAGGCCATCCAGCCCGCCGAGACCGGCCCGCACGCGCAGGACCTGACCGGGGCGTTCAGCACCGGCGTCCAGCTGATGGAGCAGAACGGCAAGAGCCCGGAGGAGGCGTGGAACGCCACGGTGCGCCAGATCGACAGCACCATCCAGTAACGCTCCCCGCCCCCACCTCTTCCGGCCGCCGTCGCGGGGGAGAGGGCGGCCGGCCACCGGGGAGCCGGCCGCCCCCACCCCGTACCGACGCGACCGGCCGTGACCACAGAAGGAACCCGCCCGTGGCCTCCACGACCGCACCCAGCCGCAACGGCCCCGCAGGCCGGCAGGACACCCAACCGCCCCACGCCCACCCCTCCGGCCCCTCGGTCTGGCGCAGCCGCCTGCACCGCTGGGACACCAAGGGCACGCCGTACGCCCTCGTCGCGCCCTTCTTCCTCGTCTTCGCCGCCTTCGGCCTCTTCCCGCTGCTCTACACGGGATGGCTCTCCTTCCACCGGGTGAGCCTGTACAACGTCGACCGCGCCGAATGGGTCGGCCTGCGCAACTACGCGGACCTGTTCACCGGCCAGGTCAGCCACTACTTCTGGAACGCGCTCCTCAACACCTTCACCCTCGGTGTCCTGTCCACCGTCCCGCAGCTGCTGATGGCACTGGGTCTCGCCCACCTGCTCAACTACCGGCTGCGCGCCCGCGGGTTCCTGCGCACGGCGCTCCTCGCCCCGTACGCGACCTCCGTCGCCGCCGCCACCCTCGTCTTCGCCCTGATCTTCAGCCCCGAGGGGGGCATGGCCAACTGGTTCCTCGGCCTTTTCGGCGCCGGGCCCGTGCACTGGGAGGCCGGTCGCTGGAGCTCGCAGTTCGCGATCTCCGTGATCGTCACCTGGCGCTGGACCGGCTACAACGCCCTGATCTACCTCGCCGCCATGCAGGCCGTACCGCGCGAGCTGTACGAGGCCGCAACCCTGGACGGTGCCAACCGCTGGCAGCAGTTCCTGCACGTCACGGTCCCCGCCCTGCGGCCCACGATCCTCTTCACGGTGATCGTCTCGACCATCGGAGCCACCCAGCTCTTCGGCGAGCCCTACCTGTTCGGCGGCCAGAGCGGTCACCAAGGCGGCACCGACCACCAGTACGAGACCCTCGGAATCCTCATGTACGACCAGGGCTTCCACTCCAGCATGCTCGGGCGCGCCAGCGCGGTCGCCTGGATCATGTTCGGCCTGCTGCTGCTCATCGGGCTCGTCAACGCGCTGATCACCCGCCGCCTGCGCGCCACCCAGTGATGTGGAGTACGACATGACCACCACCGCCCCCGTGTCCGACCGTCCTCACCGGACGGCGGCGCGACCGTCCACCCGTGCCGGCCGGGCCGGCGGCCAGCACCGGGCCGGGTGGCTCGCCCACGTCGTCCTGGGACTCGCGGCCCTGGCCTCGCTGTTCCCGCTGTACTGGACGCTGGTGGCGGCCTCCACGGACAGTCACGCCGTCGTCTCCAGCCCACCGCCGATGCTGCCCGGCGGCAACCTCTTCGAGAACCTCACCTATGTCTGGCACAACGCCGGCGGGCGCGGCATGGGCGTCGCCCTGCTCAACTCCACGCTCGTCGCGGGCGCCGTCACCGTCAGTACGGTGACCTTCTCCGTGCTCGCCGGCTTCGCCTTCGCCAAACTCCGTTTCCGAGGGAAGAAGGTCATGCTCGGCCTGGTCCTGTCCACCCTCGCCGTGCCCGCGCAGCTCAGTGTCGTACCGCTGTTCATCCTGACCAAGAACCTGGGACTGGGAAATCACCTCGGGGCGCTGATCCTGCCTGTCCTGGTCACCGCCTTCGGCGTCTTCTTCATGCGGCAGTTCCTCTCCCAGGCACTGCCCACCGAACTGCTGGAGGCCGCCCGGGTCGACGGCGCCAATTCGCTGCGCGTCATCTGGCACGTCGTCTTCCCCGTCGCCCGCCCGGCGATGGCGGTCCTGGGCATGCTGACCTTCGTCCAGTCCTGGAACGACTTCCTCTGGCCGATCATCGTCATGAACGGCTCCACCAACCCGACGGTCCAGGTCGCGCTCGCCGGCCTGGGAACCGGCTGGTCGACCGACTGGTCCGTCATCACCGCCGGAGCGCTCATGGGCACCCTGCCGCTCCTCCTGGTCTTCGCCCTCCTCGGCCGTCACATCGTCGGCGGCATCACCCAGGGCGCCGTCAAGGGCTGACCCACGCCCTCTCTCCTCGTCCACGACACGCACCGCAAAAGGGCCGGCCGGGTCATCGTGGACCTGTTGGGCAGCGACGACACCCGGGCCCGGGAGGTCCCGGGCGCCCTGGTCGCCCACCACGGCCCGTTGAGCTGGGGCGCGGACGCCACCACGTCCCTGGAGCATGCCGTCATCTGCGAGGCGGTGGCCGAGATGGCCCTCCACACCATCGCCCTGGGCGCGGTCGAGCCCCCGCAACACGTGCTGGACCGCCACTTCACGCGCGAGCACGGTCCTGACCCCTACTACGGCAACCCTCCCTCTGCCTGACCGCGCCGAGGGGAGCCAGGATCATCCTGACTCCCCTCCATGGTGCGCCGCAGCGGGTCAGGTGCGGGTCCAGCGCTGATTGCCGCCGTTCCAGCAGGAGTAGAGCTGGATCTGGGTGCCGTTGGTGGTGCCGTTGGCGGCGGCGTCGAGGCAGAGGCCGGACTGGACGCCGACGATGGTTCCGTCGGAGTTGAGGCGCCACTTCTGGTTCTCGCCGCCCCAGCAGCCGTAGATCTGCACCTTGGCGCCGTTGCCGGTGCCGGCGGCGTCCAGGCACTTGTCGCCGTAGACCCTGAGCTCACCCGTGGTGGTGTAGGTCCACTGTTGGTTGGTGCGGTTGTTGCAGTCCCACAGCTGGAGCTGGGTGCCGTCGGTCGTCACGGCACCGGGTACGTCCAGGCAGCGGCCCGAGGCGACTCCCTTGATCGCTCCGGAGCCGGGGGAGGGGGTCGGAGTGGGGTTGGGGGAGACGGCGTTGAGCGCGTTGAGGACGGAGGCGTAGGCGGGCTTCTTGCTGCCGTCGCCGTTGAACAGCAGCGGCGTGTGCTCCGCTCGCCAGGAGTCGGTGTCGCGCACGCCCCAGACGGTGATGCCGAGGCAACGCGGCACGGCCAGGCAGTCGTTGGTCACGTTGGCGTAGGTCGTGCCCGAGGCGCCCTGGATGTCGAGTTCGGTGATGGCGACGTCGACGCCGAGGGCTGCGAAGTTCTGCAGAGTGGTGCGGAAGTTGCCGTTGTAGGGGCTGTCGTTGTTGAAGTGCGACTGGAAGCCGACGCAGTCGATGGGCACGCCACGTTGCTTGAAGTCCCGGACCATGGCGTACATGGCCTGGGTCTTGGCCCAGGTCCAGTTCTCGACGTTGTAGTCGTTGTAGCAGAGCTTGGCGGCCGGGTCTGCGGCGCGTGCGGTGCGGAAGGCGACCTCGATCCAGTCGTTGCCGGTGCGCTGCAGGTTGGAGTCGCGCCGGGCTCCCGAGTTGCCGTCGACGAAGGCCTCGTTCACCACGTCCCACTGGACGATCTTGCCCTTGTAGTGGGCCATCACGCCGTTGATGTGGTTGATCATCGCCTGGCGCAGCGCGCTGCCGCTGAGGTTCTGCATCCAGCCGGGCTGCTGGGAGTGCCAGGCCAGGGTGTGGCCGCGCACCTGCTTGCCGTTCTGCACCGCCCAGTTGTAGACGCGGTCGCCGGCGGTGAAGTCGAACCGGCCCTGCTGGGGCTCGGTGGCGTCGATCTTCATCTCGTTCTCGGCCGTCACCGAGTTGAACTCGCGGGCCGCGATCGTCGTGTACGTCGAGTCGCCGAGCCGGCCCGAGGCGATGGCGGTGCCGAAGTAGCGGCCGCTCTGCGCCGCCGCGCTGCCGAGCGTGCTCTCGGCGGCGTGTGAGGCCGACGGCGCCACCAGCACGGTGGCGGAACCGAGGACGCCGACGATCAGCGCCGCGCACAGGCCGCCGATTTTCCGGCGGACGGTGGATGGGGGAATGGCGTGTAAACGCATGACTGGACCTCCAGGACGGAAATCACGGATGGATGAGTGCGCGGCGGAAAGAACCCGCAACGACGATGTCCGCGTCCATGGAAAGAGGATGCGGACCATCAGGGCGCAATCATTCGAGGCCGGCGCCGCGATACGCAGGTAAAGGGGCGGCGGCGCCTCTGGACTCAGTGTGGAAATCCGGCAGGGGCATGTCAAGAGTTTCGAAGATGTTTCGGGGCTGTGGCCCGGGAATGGTGCCGGTGTGGCCCTTTGGAACGGCCCGCCAGATAATTTTGCCGGCGCGACAACAAAGCGGCCCCTATCGAAAGTATTTCGACGGGGCCGCTTTCGCTCATAAGCGAGCGCTTTCCTCGGGTCACATTTCCGGTTCGTCGAAGTCACTCGCCCCGGAAGGTCGGTGTGGATGCGTGATGTCGAACCACGTGAAGTGGGCCTGATTCGTGGACGGGCGGCCGTGGGAGGAGGCGTAGAGGCCGAGCTGGACGCTGGTGAACAGTGGCGTGAGGAAGGTGGCTTCGATGGTGGCCAGGTCCTGCCAGGCGCCGTCGGGCGCCGCGTGGGCGAAGGTGTGGCTGAAGCCGCGGATGCGGACCCCCAGGCGAACGGGGCCGGGGGAGAGGGGGACGCGGACCAGGACGTCGGGACCCCGGCGGAGGATGAGTCCCTCCGTGGTGCGAAGGAGCAGGAGGTGGGCGTCGTCGTCGACGACCACGGCGAGGCCGGCCTGTTCGCCCGGTGCGGCGGGGGTGAAGTGCAGCTCGGTGGACACGTCGCAGTCGGGCTGTTCCTGGGGGCGGACCAGGAGGGACGGGACGGTGAGTTCGCCGAGGCGTTCGGGGCGGAGCCGGAGACGGAGCCCGTCGCCGGTGGTCCAGAACGGCGCGCGTGGGGTGCGCAGGGTGCTCCAGTCGGCGGAGAGGGTGGCGAAGCCGTCGTGCAGGGGGCGGGGAAGACCGGTGTGGACGACGGGGGAGAAGGCCGGCCAGCCGTCGTGCCAGGTGATCCGGCTGAGGAAGGTCTCGCGGCCGAGGGCGGAGCCCGGGCGGACGCCCAGGAGTACGGCCCGCCAGTCGCCGTACGGCGTCCGCACGAGGTCGGCGTGTCCGGTGCAGGTGACCGGGCCCTTCGGGGCGGGAGGCAATACCGGGTTGGCGGGGGCGCCCTCGTAGGGGCCGGTCACGCGGTCGGCGCGGGCGGCCACCACGCTGTGGTCCACATCGGTGCCCCCCTCCGCGGTGAGCAGGAGATAGGTGGCGTCGATCCTGTAGAGGTGCGGGGCTTCCGACCATCGGGCGTCCGGGTGGCTTCCCGACCACAGGACGTACTCGGGTCCCGTGAGACGTCGTTCGCGGGGAAGGTATTCGCGCATCCAGATCTCGGTGCGGCCGACGGCCTCGTCCCGTACGCGGGCGGCGGTGAACCAGGCCCGGCCGTCGCCGTCGGGCCCGTCGTCGAAGAACAGCGACGGGTCGAAGCCCTCGCCCTCCAGCCAGTACGGTTCCGACCACGGCCCGGCCGGGTCGGTCGCCGTGACGACGAAATGGCCGGGGC